>CBFIHA010000057.1:0-25688 GCA_965662195.1 uncultured Pirellulales bacterium | reverse complement strand
CGCGGCGTGATGTCGGTCGTACTTGGCGGGGTGCTCTCCCACCTTGGCTGGCACGAGCTCGAGAGCCAGATCGACCGGGTCATGTTCACCAAACGGGTCATTGCCGCGATCATGATGACGGCGGCGATTGCCACGTATGTCTGGAACGTACGGTGAATTAACCGTCTGCAAAAACCCGGTGAAACAGCCAGGCTGGCTGTGGCTCGCGGCCATGGTTTGCCTGGGCAGGGGTTCCAAGTAGGCTCAAGATGCTCTTTCTTCCCTCAGCGGCTGTCCGCCCACGCCAATGATCAGCGCCTTTCGTGCCCGCCTCCTGCCGCTGGTCGCGGCAGCCCTTGCCGGCTGCGGTGGAGACGTTCTGCCACCAGGGGATGTTGATACCGCCAGCGGGGATCAGCCACCACGGGTTCAAGTGGTACGTCCAGTCCGCACGACGATCACCCACACCACCACCCAGCCTGCCACCGTCCATCCGTATTTCCAGGCCGACATCGTCGCGAAAGTCTCGGGCTACTTCCGCGAGGTCAATGTCGACATCGGTGATGAGGTTGAGACGGGGCAGCCGCTCTGCACGCTCTTCATTCCGGAAATGGAACAACAGCGGCAGCAGGCCGTCGCCCGGCAGCAGCGACTGGGGGCCGAACTCCAACGAGCCCAGGCCGCCGTCGAGGTGGCCGTTGCCCAGACCGCTGCCGCGGAGGCCGGGGTAGAAGAGGCGGTCTCGAATGTGAAACGAGTTGAAGCCCGGCTGGTAGCCGACCGTGCCGACCTTGATCGCATGGTTGGGCTCGTGCAGAAGCAGGCCGCCACCGTTGCAATGCTCGATGAAGCACAGGCGGAACACGATGTTTCTGAGGCATCAAGGGTGTCTGCCGAAGCCGCCGTCCGCTCGGCCCGCGCCCGCACCATGATTGCCGCGGCCGAACGAAGGGCAGCCGAGGCTGAGATCGCCACTGCCGAGGCCCGCTTGGCGGAAAGTGGGACGGCGATCGAGGAAATCGACACGATGCTCAACTACGCCACGCTGCGGGCTCCCTTCGCCGGAGTGATCACCTCCCGGCATGTTGATCCCGGGGACTTCGTTCCTGAGAGGTCCGCCGGTGGGCACGATGCGCCGCCCCTCTTCCACGTCGAGCAGCAGAGCCGACTACGGGTCAGGGTGGCCGTGCCGGAGCGGGATGCTGGCCAGGTCGATGCCGGCGACCCGGTGTCAATCGTCTGCGACGCGTTGCCTGGCGAGCCGCTGACGGCAACTGTCAGCCGGGTGGCACGTCGGCTCGACCCGTCCACCCGCACAATGGTCGTTGAGATTGATTTGGACAATCAGGAACAACAGCTCCTGCCGGGCATGTTCGGCCGCGCGACGATCACCACCAGGGTTGAGTCAGCTGCCCTCGTCCTGCCCGCTTCGGCCGTTCGGATGGATCCCACCGGTAAGGCCCACGTCCTCGTCGTTGACGAGCAGGGCAGTGCCCAGCAAGTAGGGGTGACAACCGGGGCTGATGACGGCCAGGAAATCCAGATCATCACCGGCCTCAGCGGTAACGAACAGGTCATCAACTCCTTTGTTGGCTCGATTCGGCCCGGTCAGCTGGTTGAGGTTGTCGCCCCGTAACTGTCCGCAAAAAAAGCCTTCCATGGTCCCTGCCAGCGGCTACGGGCGACCATGGGCCCACTTGGTCACCTCCCGAAATTGCTGCGGGGTCTCGGGATTGCCAGACGCCGCATCCAGCGACGGTAAACGATTTTTTTAGTCTGCTCACTGACTGACATTAAACGTCCCCCCAGCATCAATTTTCGGCACAGGACCGCCATGAATCTCACCCAGTGGGCGCTCCGTCAGCCCTACGTCGTCCTGGCAATCACCCTCGGCCTGAGTTTCCTCGGCATCGCGGCAATACCGGCGATTCCGACCGACGTGCTGCCTGACTTCAAGACACCGGTGGTGATCAGTTTCTTCTCCTATCCCGGCCTGCCCACGCTCGACATGGAGAAGAGCGTGACGTCACGGGTCGAGCGGGCCCTGACGCTGGCCGGACGACTCGACAAGCAGGAATCGCGGACCCTGCCGGGGGCGAGTGTGCTCAAGATCACCTTTCAGCCCGGCACCGACCCTTCATCGGCGATGAACGACATCGTCAACCTGGAGGCGAGTGACATGTTTCACCTGCCTCCGGGCATTGAACACCCCTTCACCCTCCGCAGCGAGCCGGCCAATCTGCCGGTGATTCTCGCCGCCATCTCCGGAGATGGGCTGAGCGAAACCGAGCTTTACAAGATTGGCTACTACGCCGTCCGCAACAAAATGGGCGGTCTTCCGGGGGTCCAGATTCCCCATCCCTTTGGTGGGCGATTTCGGCAGATGATGGTCTATGTCGACCCGGAACGCCTGCAGGCCCACAACCTAACCCTCACCGATGTGGTCACCGCGGTCCGCGACAGCAATCTCGTTCTTGGTAGCGGGACGGTGCGACTGGGTGAGACCGACTATCAGGTCCATGCCGTCAACACGCTGCCGGGCGAGGAGGAGATTGACGCAATCCCGATTGCCGTGCGGGATGGCAGACCAATCTTTCTCCGGGATGTTGGCGCTGCCCGGGACGATGCCGCGATCCAGACCAACATCGTGCGGGTCAATGGTGAGCGAAGCGTCTACTGCCCACTCCTGCGGGAGCCCGGTAGCAACACCATCGCCGTGGTCGATCGGATCCGAGAGGGCATCCGGGATGAGATTCCCCGGATGAAGAACCGGGGGGAGATCCCGTCGGCGGCCACCGTGACGCTGGTCGGGGACCAGTCGGGCTACATCCGCGACGCCATCGCCAACCTGCAGTTGCAGCTGCTCCTCGGTGCCATCCTCGTCGCGGTGGTCGTCGCTCTCTTTCTCCGCCGATGGATCCCCACAGTCGCCATCCTCCTGCTGCTGCCCCTGTCGATGGTGATCGGCCTGCTGGGGCTCTCCTGGACCGGCATGACGATCAACGTGATGACCCTTGGCGGCCTGGCCCTCGCCGTCGGCACCGTGGTCGATGCCGGGATTGTGGTGGTGGAGAGCATCAGCCGCAGGCTCGACCAGGGCAGTTCACCAGCTGAGGCCGCCCGCCTCGGCACCGCGGAGGTGGCAGCGCCGGTACTGGCCGGGACGATCACGACGCTGGCGATCTTCCTGCCGGCGGTTTTCCTCACCGGCATGGTTCGCTTTCTGTTTGAGCCGTTGGCACTCGCGGCCGCCTTGGCCATTGGTGTTTCCTACCTTTTGGCAATGACGTTGCTGCCGGCGTTTGCCGCCCGCTTCTTCCGCGCTGTCCCGACGCTGGGGGGAACCGCAGCTGTTGCCCCCAGCGACGGCAGCCTGCAGCCGCTGGCCGCTCACACCCAGGGCGTTTTCAGCCGGCTGCTGACTACGGTCGTGGGCCGTCCCCGCCGCACGGTGGCCGCCATCACCCTGGTGGCCGCCGCGGCCCTGCTGCTGGTGCCGGCAGTCGGGACCGAACTCTTTCCGGCCGTCGATGACGGGAGCTTTGAAATCCGGCTTCGCACGCTGCCAGGCACCCGAATTGAGGAGACCGAAAAGCTCGTGGCCCGGGTCGAAGCCGTCATCAGTGAGGTAATCCCCAAGGATGAGATCCGCACCATGTTGGCCAACATCGGCCTGCCGGTTGGCAAGGGGGCGGGCTTCTCCACCATTCTCAGCCCCAACTCCGGGCCGGATTCAGCCTTTCTCGTGGTCACACTGCGCAACGACAGCCGGACGACTTCGACAGCAGACTACGTCCGTCAACTCCGGGCAGAGTTCCGCAGCCGCTTTCCAAGGCAGCAGTTCCTCTTTCGACAGGGGGGCATCATTCAGGCAGCGCTCAACGAGGGGGCCGCCGTGCCGATCACGGTCCAGATCGCTGCTGGCAATCTCGCCGCCGCCCGGGCCTTCGCCGAGGAGTTGGTACCCCGCGTCCGGGAGGTTCCCGGTGCGGTCGATGTCCAGATCGCCCAGGCGTTGGACTACCCCCAACTCGACGTCGAAGTCGACCGGACACGGGCGTCCTACATGGGCTTGAGCCAGCGGGATGTGGCCGAGAACATCCTCACGGCCCTCGGCTCGAGCGTCGGCTACGCCCCGACGATCTGGGTCGATCCGGTGAGCGGCATCGATTTCTTTCTGGGAGTCCAGTACGCAACGAACGAAGCCGAGAACCTCGACGCCATCCGGAATCTCCCGCTGGCCGTCCAGACCGCGACCGGGCCGAAAAACGTCCCGCTATCCAATCTCGCCACGATCCGCCGGGTCAACATTCCAGGGGAGATCGCCCACTACAACATCTCCCGCGTTTACGACGTGCTGGTCAACGTTGACGGCCGCGACGTCGGTGCCGTGGCCGCCGACGTCGACCGGGTTCTGGCGGGCATGGATCGACCCGCCGGCGTCACCACCAGCTTTCGCGGGCCGGTCGTCACCATGCGCCAGGGGACCACCTCGCTGGGATGGGGGCTCGCCCTGGCAGCCCTGCTGGTCTATCTCGTCATGCTGGCGCAGTTCCGGTCCTTCATCGACCCGCTCGTCATCATGCTGGCCGTCCCCCTTGGCCTCGCCGGCGTGGTGACGGCCCTCTTCCTCACCGGGACAACCTTCAACATCCAATCACTGCTCGGCACGCTGATGATGGTCGGGATCGTGGTCAACAACAGCATCCTGCTGGTCGATCAGGCCAACCAGCTGGCCGCTGGCGGCCTCAGTCCCCAGGAGGCGGCGGTGGCGGCGGGCCGCACCCGGCTGCGGCCGATCCTGATGACCTCGCTCACGCTTCTGGCGTCAATGGCGCCGCTCTGTTTCCCACTGGCCCCCGGCTCTGAGGCGATGATCCCGCTGGCCCGCGCACTCGTCGGTGGCATGGTGGCCTCGACGGTGCTGACGCTCTTCCTGATTCCCGCGGTCTGGGTGTTGCTGCGCGGCCGCCGCGTCGAAGATGACGGAGACTCAGCGGTGTTTTCGCGTGCCGTCTGGAGGTGACCCATCAAACGATTGCTGGCTTGCTGCAGGGTGGTGGTTGTTTGAGTGCACTGAGCCCCTGCCCGACGGTGTTGCTGTTCTGCCACGGGCTGCTGCCGATCTGCCCGCCACTGACACGCCGGTGGTCTCACCGCAGTTCGTCGACCTGTTCAACGGCAAGGACCTCACCGGCTGGGTGAACGTCAACACCGCCAAAGACACCCGGAATGCGAGAGACGGCCTGCTGGTCTGTAACGGCACGTCGATCGGCGTGATGCGATCAGCCAGGCAGTACGAGAACTTCATCCTGCACAGTGAGTGGCGGCACATGCAGCCGGGCGGGAACTCCGGCGTGTTTGTCTGGAGTGACGCCAGGATTGCCTTCGGACGCCGGCTGCCGAAGGGCATGCACAGGTTCAGATGCTTGAACTCGATTGGGTGAATCGGCATCCCCTTGAGAACGGCCAGCCCAACCACATCGGCTGCATATCGGGCGAGCTTTTCGGGGCGAATGGGTTCACCGCCACACCGAGCAACCCCCGCGGGCCGCGCAGCATGGCCGATGAACTGCGGTGCAAGGGGCACGGCCAGTGGAATGCCTATGACGCTGTCTGCGTTGACGGAACTGTGACGCTGGCAATCAACGGCAAGTTCGTGAAATCAATCAGGAATTCGTCGACGCGAAAGGGCTACCTCTGTCTGAAGTCAGAGGGGGCCGAAATTCACTTCCGCAGCATTCGGCTCATCGAACTGCCGCCGGGCATGGCATCGGAGGAACAGACTGCCAAACTGCTGGATGAGACCGCCTGCCGGTCCGGTCGCTTCCGCTCCCGGCTTCCAGCAGAGGACTCAGGCTGGACGCGGCGATCAATAGGTGCTGTCAGCTGAACCGCCGACTGGTTCGGCGTCCTTGCCGTCCAGAATCGCCGCCGCGTCACCGACGCCGATTCGGCGGCAGCCCATGTCAAGATATCGCATGCAGGTTCGCCAGTCGCGGATACCGCCGGAGGCCTTGACGCCCAGCCGGTCACCGACCGTCTCCAGCATCACAGCAACCGCCTCAGGCGTCGCCCCGGCTGAGCCGAAGCCGGTCGAGGTCTTCACAAAGTCGGCCCCAGCTGCTTCAGCCAGCCGGCAGGCGGTGGCGATCTGGTCCAACGACAGAAAGCAGGTCTCAAAAATCACTTTTACAATCACGCCGGCCGGCTCTGCCGCCGCCACAACCGCCGCAATGTCGGCCTGCACGTCAGCGTGGCGACCGGAAAGAAAGGCTCCGATCTGCATCACCATGTCGAGTTCGGCCGCGCCATCAGCAATGGCCTGGGCTGCTTCGGCGGCTTTGATCATCGCCGGCTGACCACCATGCGGAAACCCGATGACGCTGGCCACGGCGACTTCGCTTCCAGCCAATAGATCTGCTGCCTGACGCACGTCGGCTGACCGGACACAGAGGCAGCCCACGCCCCGTTCCCGGCACATCGCCGCCGCGGCAGCCAGGTCGGCATCGGTCTGCTGGGGCTTGAGTACCGCATGGTCGAGAGTGCGGGCAACCGCGGCGACCGTCCAGGAGCGTGGCATCAGACTTCATCCTGCGGGGCGGAACGGTTCAGCCGCCGAATCAGCAGCATGACCAGGCTGACACCGAGGACGATCCCCAGGCAGTCGGCCGCCCAGTCGGCCCATTCGGCGGACCGGGAAAACCACGGCTGCGTCAGTTCATCAAGACCGCCAAAGACGGCCAGCGCGGCGATCAAAATGACTGCGTTCCGTCGCCCCAGCCGGCCTGTCGCCGCCACCGCGGCAGCCGCCAGTGTCGCCTGGACAAAGTACGCTCCGAAGTGAAGCAGCTTATCGACGCCGGGTGTCCGAACGATGCCACCAATCTTCGGCAGGTGGGTGCCGATCACGAGGACAAAGGTGTAGAGCAGCAGCGTGCCCACCAGCACTGCCGGCCAGGAGGGCCGGAGCAACGCGAGCCCGACCAACCGCGGCCGCCCGCCGGCCCGCCGCTGCTTTTCCACGTCATTCTTCAGACTGCTCATCAATCGTTGCCGACCATGAAGTTGGGCTTCAGCCGATAGCCACCTGCCGGCAGCCGCCGCAAGATTCCGGCCATCCTACCGTCGGCGGCGACCGCCGCGAGGGCCACGACGGTTGCGTCCAGCTGCAGCAGGCCGCCGGACGCCGCGGTGGCGGCGGCCCCGTCATCAAGCAACTGCTGTGGCAGCTGCGGCACTGCTGCCAGGGGCGAGCGCAATGCGGTTCCCAGCATGTCCCGTCCAGCATCATCAGCTGTCACGTCATCCAGTGGCAGCGCCGCCTCAATGGTGAACGGACCGACGGTGGTTCGAACCAGGCTCTCCATCACCGCCTTCGTCCCCGCTGCGGCGGCCAGATCGCGGCCGATGGCCCGGATGAAGGTGCCGGTCGAGCAGTCAACCGCAAGCTCGAGCCGGGGCCATTCATAGGCAACGACCTCTAGCCGATCGATCCGCACCCGTTTGGGCGTGAGGCTGACCTGCTTGCCCTGGCGGGCCAACCGATAGGCCCGCTGGCCACCGACCTGTTTGGCCGAATAGTCACAGGGACGCTGGAGGATCTCGCCCCGCTGGGTGGCCGCAGCCGCCTCGATCGCTGCCGCAGCGGGCGGCACCGGGTCGAGCTCGGGCGTCACCTCGGTTTCGATGTCGTCAGACGGACTCGACCGGCCCAGCTGAAACACCCCGCGGTAGGACTTTGGCAGTTCGTGGATGAAGTCAACCAATTTGGTCGCCTTGCCAATACAGACGACAACCACCCCGGTGGCCAGTGGATCGAGCGTGCCGGCATGGCCAACCGCCTTGGTGCCGAGGGCCCGGCCCACCCGATCAACCACTTCCCGCGACGAGACGCCAGCGGGCTTATTGATGGCAACCACGGCCGCGGTGACCATGCGCTCGCCCATCAGCCCGCCTCCACGCCGGTGAGAGGAAAGGCATAGAGTTCCGCCACCTCGGCGGCGTTACGACCCGCCAACCGGACCCGGCTACGCAGGGCCTCCGGGTCGGCCACCGCTCCAGCCACCAGTCGGTCGAATTTGAGATCGACCATCGCCGCAGTTGCGTCAGGATCAGACCGGGCATGCCCTGAAGGAAACATCACCAGGTCGCCACCAACCTCACCTTCGACAGCATGGTCAATCGTCACGCTGGTCGGGATACCCTCAGGATAAGCTCCGTCAAAGGCCTCACCGCCGTGCTCAATGCTCATCCTGCTGATGATGCTGGCCGCAGCCGGATCGGCGATGGCGGCATCAGCATAGTCACCTGGTAGCAGCATCAGTTCGGCCCAGCCGGGTGAGTCACAGCCGGCGGCAGTGGCGGCCTGGGCCTTCAGCAGTGTCCGGGCCAGAATGTAGGGCAGCGAGTGATCGGCCGACTGCCTGGTGGTGGGCGTTCGTTTGGCTGGGTCGGCGATGATCGAATAAGCCGGCTCGTAGATCGCCACCCGGATTTCCCGGACGGCCTCAAGGTCGGCCGCCAGCCCAGGCTGCCGAGCAAGCGTGTCGATCACCGCCTGTAATCCGCCGGCCGACTGATGTTCGTAGAGGCCGAGCTTGAAGTGCATGCCATTGATCGCAAAGGCATCACCCGACAGGCCCAACTCCAGTTCAAAAGGACTCTCCCCGTCGGGGCAGGGGAGGTTGAGCCGATAGATCGCCAGCGGGTTACGGAAGACATCCTGCGGCCCCTGAAAGCCGGCCAAAGCCCGGCGGGCGGCCAGCACCGCAGCCTCCGCCGCAATGGCCGCCGAGGCACCTTTGCTGTCGGAAAGCTGCCGACCGGCTCGGATCGCGCGGAAGGGCACACTGTGGGCCACCACCAGGCCAATGGCCGATTCAATCTGCTCAGGCGTGCCCCCCAGGGCAGCAGCGTAGGCTGCAGCGGAGGCCACCGCGCCGTGGTGCACATGGTCGATCGCAAACCGCCGCAGGGGAAAGACCTCGGCCAGCCGACCGCGGATCTCGTCAATCAGCAGCATCAGCCGCAAGGTGGTGTCACCGTCGAGACCGGCCTCTCGGGCGGCCGCGAGAGCGACGGGGTAGTAGTCGTTGTGGCCGAATTCCCCGGCCATCCGGCCCTTGGCTGCGTCGTAGCCGAAGTTGGTGCCGTTGGAATCCCACTCCCGCACCGCCGCGGCATTGGCCAGCACCGCTTTCTCAACGGCACAAGGACTGGTCGCACCAAAACAAAGGCCGCCCCGGCTGCCTACGGCCGGCTGGGTGCCAAGGGCCTCAGCCCGCAGCACGGTTGGAGCGTTGGCCCGGGCATACACCGCCGAGACACCACAGCCGACGCTGTCGAGGTGAAACCGCTCGAGCACCGCGAGCGTCGCCGGCCCGATCGGCCCGGGTTGATCGAGAAAATCGCGGCAGTAGTGGGCCAGTCCCAGGGCCTGGTTGGAATCGGCTGGCAGCAGCCGGGTGGTGCCGGACAAGAACGAAGTGGCGGACATAGGGCGAAGCTGAACCGGGCAGGAAACGGGAGTGCGACAGCCCACGGTTCTACCCGATTCGCCCCCGGGATAGACTCAGCCCACGATGGAACCGCAGCAACTGGGGCCGTACCGCCTGACCAACCGCCTCGGCCGGGGTGGCATGGGGGCGGTCTACGAAGCGATCGACGAGCCGTCCGGCCAGCCGGTCGCCGTCAAGATTCTGGCCTCGCATCTCGCCGACGATGCGGGCCTGCGGCAACGGTTCGAAGCGGAGATCGAAACCCTCAAACCCCTGCGGGCGGCGGGCATCGTCAAGCTGCTGGCCTACGGCGAGGACGAGGGCCAGCCCTTCTTCGCCATGGAGCTGGTCCGCGGCAAGAGCCTGGAGCAACTGATTCGCAGCGGCCACCGGTTCAGCTGGCAGGAGACCGTGGCACTGGCCAGCGATATCGTTCGGTCGCTCAAGGTGGCCCACGACCACGGCATCATCCACCGCGATCTCAAGCCGGCCAACCTGCTGGTGGCCGACGACCCGGCGGCTGCGGGGGCGACGGTCAAGCTGGCCGACTTCGGCATCGCCAAACTCTTTGGTGCCAGTGGCCACACCGCCCACGGCAGCATCGTCGGCACCGCCGAGTTCATGGCCCCGGAGCAGGCGGCGGGCAAGCCTCTCGACGCCCGAGCCGACCTCTACGCGCTCGGCCTGGTGATGTTCACCATACTCACCGGCAAGCCACCGTTTCGCGGCACCCAGTTGACGCAGATCATCAGCCGGCAGCTGCATGAAAAGCCGCCTCTCGTCGGCAGCCTGGTGCCGGGCCTGCCGGCTGAACTCGATCAGCTGATTTCACAGTTGCTGGAAAAAGATCCCGCCAAGCGGCCGGCAAGTGCGCTCGCGGTCGGCCGGCGGCTGACCGCCATCGCCGACGCCGCAGCGGCCACCGCCAGGCAGGCCGACGCTCCGCCGCCACCTGCCGGCCACGAGCAGCCGCCGGCTGATATTTCGGTCGTCGTGCGGCCGCAGGCAGATCCGGCTGCTCCCACCAACCTGCAGCGGAGTTCACAGCCAACCGATCGGGTACCGCCGGCACCGCCACCAATTGCCGACACCGGCTCAGTCGATCTGCTGGCTGCCACGCGTGATGCGACACGGGCAGAGAAGCCCGCAGTTTCGGACAACCCCGCGGCAACCGCTGACCTCCCCCTTGAGCAGGCACAGGAACCGCCGGTGGCCGATACGGCGGCTACCACCGACCTGCCGGTAGCCGACGCAGCAGTGGACGAGGCCGCAACCAACGCCACCCAAGATTTCACCACTCCCGAATCGCAGCTGCCAGGCTCCCTGCCGCTTGACAAGCGGCCGACCCGGCAGGCGACCGGCCGTAACATGGAGGTCGATTCGACCCACCGGGAAACGGCTGGAAGGGCCGCCGACACAGTTGTCGATCGCCGGCCTACCAGCCGCTTTGTGACAGTGGCCGAGATCGAACGGGTCAACGAACGGCAGGCCGCCCGGGCCCAGGTGCGACAGGCCCGGCTGCAATTGGCTGCCGTGCTGATGACGATTGGCCTGGCCGCGGTCGTCGGCTACCTGCTGCTAAAACCCGCAACCGCCGACGAGCTCTATGCGACAATCGCAGCCACGGCCGCGGATGGTGATCTTCGTGATGTCCGCAGGCAGATTGATCGGTTTCTCCAGCGGTTTCCCGCCGACCCGCGGCACCGGGAGGTGGCCGGGCTGGCTCAGACAATCAAGCTCGACGCCCTGGAGAAGCAGGCCCGGCGCCGTGTGCTTGGAGATCGGGCGGTGCCGGCCATCGAACGCGACTACCGCTCGGCGATGGCCCGCGAAGCTGAAAGCCCGTCAGCAGCAGTCGCCGCCCTTGAAGCGCTCACCACGCTTTATCAGCAACCGACTCAAACGCTCCCGGCCGACGCCGGCCTGTCAGCGGACGACCAGGACCTCTGGCTGGCCCTGACCCAGCGACAACTCAAACGGCTGAGACCACTGGCCGAAGATGAACAGGCGGAGGATTGTAGCCGGGCTGATGCCATTCTGGCCGAGGCCGACACCCTGGCCGGGAAGGTGGCCAGCAACCCCGACGCCGCCGCCCGCCGCCGCCGCCTCCTCGAAAGCCTGATCGCCACCTATGCTGACCGCCCCCACGCCGCCGCCGCCGTCGCCACCGCCCGCGAGCGGCTGCGGGATGACGAGAAAAAGGTGGCAGGCACCAAAAAGGCCACGCTCAATAATTTCCCTCCCCTGAAAGCCCCGCCTGATGACAGCCCGACCTCGCAGCCATGAAGCCTTTGCCCGCGCCCAGAAGCTGATTCCCGGGGGCGTCAATTCGCCTGCCCGGGCCTTTGGTGCTGTCGGTGGTGAGCCGATCTTTTTCAAGAGTGGCCTCGGCCAGCACCTGACCGACATCGATGGCCGCAGCTACCTTGACTACATCGGCTCGTGGGGGCCGATGATCCTGGGCCACCGGCACCCACGGGTGGTGGCGGCGATCGATGAGGCCCTCTCGCGGGGCACCAGCTACGGCGCACCAACTGAGGCCGAAAGTGGCCTGGCTGAGCAGATCATCGACGCCGTGCCGAGCATCG
Source organism: uncultured Pirellulales bacterium (assembly GCA_965662195.1). GTDB lineage: Bacteria > Planctomycetota > Planctomycetia > Pirellulales > UBA1268 > UBA1268. The sequence continues at coordinate 13,621 of CBFIHA010000057.1, read as the reverse complement.
AGAAAGTCCGGATGGTCAGTTCGGGAACCGAAGCGGCCATGAGCGGGGTTCGGCTGGCCCGCGGAGCGACCGGCCGTGAGCTGATCATCAAGTTTGCCGGCAACTACCATGGCCACGCCGACAGTCTGCTGGTGGCTGCCGGCTCCGCCGCCGCTACGCTCGGGGTGCCCAACTCACCCGGCGTCACTGCTGGCACCGCCAAAGATACGCTGGTGCTTGAGTACAACGACCCGGCGGGGCTGGAGGCGGCCTTCAAAAGCCACGGCGACACCATCGCCGCGGTGCTAATGGAGCCGGTGGTGGGCAACATGGGCTTGGTGGTGCCAACGCCAGAGTTTCTAAGAGCGGCCCGCAGCCTGACCGAAAAGCATGGCAGCGTGCTGCTCTTCGACGAGGTGATGACCGGGTTCCGCCTGGCCTACGGTGGTGCTCAGGAACTGCACGGCGTCACGCCCGATCTGACGACCCTCGGCAAGATCGTCGGCGGGGGGCTGCCGCTGGGGGCCTACGGCGGCCGGGCCGATCTAATGGATCAGGTGCTGCCGGCCGGTAAGGTCTTTCAGGCCGGCACGCTCTCAGGGAACCCACTGGCAGTCGCCGCCGGCTCGGCAACCCTGGCCGAACTGAAAGAGCACTCGCCCTACGCCGACCTCGACCGCCGCGGCCGGCGGCTGGAAGAGGGTTTTCGGGCAGCGGCCGATGCAGCCGGCCTGCCGGTCTGGATGGCCCGGGTCGGCAGCATGATGACCATCTTTTTCCAGCCGGGCTGGCTCGCTGACGGGGCCAGCCCGCAGCCGGTCACCGGCTGGCAGACCGCATCGCAGAGCGACACTGAGCGCTACGCCCGCTTCTTTTGGGGACTGATCGATCACGGTGTCTACTTCCCCTGCAGCCAGTTTGAAGCCCTCTTCTTCTCGACCTGCCACACCGACGCCGACATCGAGCAGACCATCGCTGCGGCAGCCGAGGTGCTGCACACCTTGCGGCCCGCCTGAGCAGCGCGAAGAATTCCGTATCGTTGCCGGTCGGGGCCGCCATCGTTATCTTTGTCGGCGGAAGCAATCGTGGCAGAAAGGGGCTGATTATGGCAACAGATACGCCCTCTGTCTTTTCGCTCGGGCCAGCAGAGAAACTGCAACTGGTGGAAGACCTCTGGGATGATCTGGCCAGCAATCCATCGGCGGTTCCGGTCCACGATTGGCAAATTTCAATCCTGAATGATCGGCGAGCAAGGCTTGAACAGAGGCCAGAAACGGCGATTTCGTGGGAAGAAATGCAAGACCGGCTGCGGGCGTTGAATCGTGGCCACTAGGCTTCGCTTTGCGGCTGAGGTGCCGGCAGACATTGCCGCAGCATTTGCCTAGTACGAACGACAACGTCCAGGCCTCGGCTGCCAATTCAGTGATTGTGTCGTAGCCTGCTTCGAAAAAATCTGTCGGCAACCACTGAGCTACGAACGGGTCCAGGGCGACTACCGACGGGCATTGCTCCGGCGCTTCCCCTACGCCGTCTTCTTCATGGTCGCCCCAGACAGCATCACGGTGTTCGGAGTGATTCATACGGCCCGGGATCCGGCAAAGTGGCAAGAACGCCTCGGGCCACCTCCTTCCCCACGATCGCCTGAATGATCGCGGTCAGACCAGATGAAAATCGACCACGAGGGGCAAGTGATCGCTGGCGTCCCGAGCAAGGCTGGTGCGGACGATGCGGGCCTGTTCGACCGCAATGCGGCCCCGCACGAAGGCCTTGTCGAGGCCGCCAACGGGTAGCCAGGCCGGAAAGCTGCGGTAGCGTGACACGGGGCTCGTCACCTGCCGAAAGCCCTCGAACGCCAGGGCATTGGCGGCCAGGGTGTTCCGCCAGTCGTTGAAGTCACCGACGATCACCGTCGGCAGGGGCTCGGCCGAGCGGAACAGCCGGTGGCCCAGCAGCCGCGTCACCTGCCAGTGTCGCTCCCGCTCGTCGAGGCCCAGGTGGGTGTTGACCAGGTGCAGCGGGCCGGTCGGCGGCTCGACCAGCACAAGCTGCGCGCCCCGTGACTTCCGCAGGCCCCGCTTCAGCGAGATCCGATGCCGGCTGCTCACAGGAAACCGGGAAAGCACCAGATTGCCGTAGCTGCCGCCGCCGACCGGCACGTTCGCCTGAAACACCGAGTGCAGGCCGAGTGACCGGGCCAGCAGCCGCGGCTGATCGTCAAACCCGCTCCGCCGGACCAGCCGATCGACCTCCTGCAGGCAGACGAGGTCGGGCTGCTCATGATCGATGCAGTCGATGATCCGCTGGATCGAATAGCGACGATCCCGGCCGCCGATACCCTTATGAATATTCCAAGAGAGCAGCCTCATGCCAGCGGCAATTCATAGCCCTTACGGTACTCACGGCTGAAGAGGGCATTGGCCTCACTGTCGTTCGACAGTTCCGTCGTTGGGTCGATCGTCAACTCGCGGCCGAGGGTCAGCGGCGTCTGGGCATAGTCGATTGTCTGCTCAGCCAGATGGGCCTCGAAGCTTTCGAGCGTCTGCCGCACCCGGGGGCTGTCGGCCGCCAGGCTCGGCCGGCTGCCGGGTTCGACCGTGTCGCCCAGCAGCCACGAGACGTTGCCGAGATGGGCGAGGGCACTGGAGAGATGCCCGTCCTCGATGTCGAGGTTGAGATCAGCCGGATCGCGGCTCTTCACGCCCACCACAAAGTTCTCAAAGTGCTGGCGGTTGCCGCCGCCGGACCACTTGCCGAGTTGATTGCCGTCGTAGTCGAACGCCACGCCCGAGGTGTAGTTCGGGCCGACCACATAGCCCGTCTCGCCCCACCAGATGTTCGCCACCTTGAGCGGCCCGGCCTTCAGCCCAAAGTCGACCGGCGTCTTGATCGGCAGGCCACGGACGTCGGAGACCAGCAGGGCGTCGTCCCACTCAAGCAGTGTCACCTGACTGTTGGCCACGTCGCCGTTGTCGACGTAGCCGAGCCGGCCACCGAGGCTGACAACGCGGTGCGGTAGCGTCTGCTTGCCGAGGCCCCAGCGGGCCTTATCGAGTTCGTGCGGATTCTGATTGCCCAAGTCACCGTTGCCGGTACGGCTGTCAAAGTGCCAGTCATAATGCAGTCGCTTGCGGATCGGCACTTCGTTGGGGGCTGGGCCGGCCCAGAGATCGAAATCGATGCCCTTGGGCAGCGGGGCGGGGGTATCGACCAGACCGATGCTCGGCCGCGGCTTGTAGCAGAGGGCATGGGCGAGGCTGACCTTGCCGATGCCGCCCGACTTTATGAAGTCGAGAGCCTGCCGCATGCCGGTCGTGCTCCGACTCTGGGCCCCCATCTGGCACATGCGGCCGAGCTTGCGGGCCCACTTCACCATCTCGCGGCCTTCGTTGACGGTGTAGCTACACGGTTTTTCCACATAGACGTCCTTGCCGGCCTGCATCGCCCAGACGGTCATCAGGGCATGCCAGTGATTCGGCGAGGCAATCGAGATGATGTCGATGTCTTTCCGGTCGAGCAGCCGGCGGATGTCCTGCTCAAACTCGACCTTGTTGGGCAGATCCTCAAACCGCTTGGCGTACTTCGCGTAGGCGTTGGGGTCGCAGTCACAGACCACTGCCAGTTCGGTGTCGGGGATGGAAATCCATTCACTGATGTGGCTGCTGCCCCGACCGTTGCCGCCGACCACTGCCACCCGCAGTTTGTCATTCGGCCCGGCCGGCTTGCTCGTCGGCTTTGCCTCGGCGGCCAGCGTCCCGCCAGTTGCCAGAGCCGTCGCGGCAAGTCCGAGGGCCGACTCGACAAAATCGCGACGCGAAAGGGCGGCAAGCTGATAACGATTAAGGTGCATGGAAGTGCTCCGCAGGCGAGGGGATGGTGACTGGAAAGGCTGCAACCTGAGTGTATCCGAGCGAACCGAGGAACAGTGCCGTGCAGCCCGCGACGGCTGGCCTTCACCGCCTCAAATACAACCAGCGATTGTCACGCCCGGCGACTGCTTATGGTTTCAGCGAAAAAAGGGCGGCCACCGAATACCAAAGGGCTGCGAATACCACGCCATGAACCCGGTGGACGCTGGCCGCCAGAAACCGTGCGAGGGTTGGCTCGGGCCGTAAAAACAGTTTTCAGAAGCCGTATTTACAGCTACTCTTGCAGAATGAAGACAACTATCGACATTCCTGACGAACTGCTGCGGCTGGCCAAGGCCCGGGCGTCGCTGAGCGGCATCAGTCTGCGGCAGTTCGTGACCGATACGCTGCGGTCGCAGCTGGCACACGAACACCAGCAGGCCCGGCCGACCGATCCGCCGTGGATGCGGGGCTTCGGCGGGCTGGCCGACCTGGCGGCGGAAACCGCCCGCATCAGGCGGGTGATCGAAGAGGAATTTGAGGTGATCGAGCCGGAGTCTCAGCAATGATGCTCGATACCAATGCTCTTTCTGCCTGGGCGGAAGGGGATCGGCTGATCGAGCCCGTGCTGCGATCGGCGGCCCGCCTGGTGGTCCCGGTGGTGGTTCTGGGTGAGTTTGAATACGGCATCCGGCAGTCACGGTACGCACAGCGGTACGCCGATTGGCTCAGCACCAATCTGGCGAGCGTTGAAGTCGCGACGATCGACCGCGAGGTCGCTCGGTCCTACGGCCTCCTGCGGCTTGAACTCAAACAGGCAGGAACACCGATTCCGATCAACGACACCTGGATCGCCGCCATCGCCCGGCACCAGCGACTGCCCGTCATCTCGCGTGACAGTCATTTTGACGCCGTCGCGGGGCTTCAGCGGGTGGCCTGGTAAGGCAGCTCGGCTGCCAGCCGATGAATCCATTCCACCGTCGCAGCGGCCGGCCAGAAGACCCGTGCCGGCCGCTCGAGTCGGAGTGAAGAAAAGCAGCGCAGGCTAAACCGGCCGACGGTATCTTCAAGAAATCCCGGAAATGAAAAGCGATGCCTGAATACGACGGATTGCTGGCCATTGATCGACTGGAGCGTGCCGTGGAAAAGGTCCGTGATCGATTGCTCCGTTCGACCGGCGCCCTCGAAGCAGCCGGTGTGCCCTATCTGTCCGTGGAAAAAGCCATCCATGGCCCTTTTTCACTTGGGCAACACCCGAAAACGCCGAGGGTTTTCGGGGTTACCGAACGACGCATCCTGCGGCGGCAGACTTTATCCACAGTCTGCTATGCCGTGATCGGCGGCAACGCCGTGATGGCCTGGGTTGAGCAGGTCGATGAATCGGCGGTGCGGTTTACCCGGGATGTCGATATCGTGCTCCGCCGGCAGGACCTTGCGCGGGCAACCGCAGCCCTCGCCACCGCCGGCTTTCTTTACCGCCACAGTGCCGGCATGGACATGTTTCTCGACGGGCCCGAGGCAAAAGCCCGCGACGTGGTGCATGTCATCTTTTCAGGTGAAAAGGTGCGGTCGGACGATCCGGTGGCTGCGCCTGACACCGACGAGGGCGTGTCGTTCGGAGCCTATCGCGTGCTCACACTCGAGGCCCTTGTCCGCATGAAGCTCACGGCGAATCGTGACAAAGACAAAACACATCTTCGTGACATGCTAGAAATCGGCCTCATCGACGCCACCTGGCCATCCCGCTATCCACCGCAGCTCGCCGCCCGGCTGCAGCAGCTGATCGACACGCCGGAGGGGTAGCCGGAGTGAGCAAGCACCACCCTCAATGCGAGCAGCTCACGTGCCCCCGGCGAGGTTCGGCTTTATCACCCGATTACTCGCTCAATATGAAGGCTTCGCCGCCCCTGCCCGCGGGCAAAGCAGGTCGCGGTCGCGTCGGCAGGAGTCAGTTCAAACAGTGCCGGGCAGACGAGCCATGAAACCGGTTCCAGTCGTGATCGTGCTGGCTGTCGCCAGCTTCGCGTCAGCAGCCGCAGTGCAGGCGTATGACCCGCTCGCGACTTCGGCCGACGTCCTGCCACCCACGCAGCTCTCAGTTGCCGACGCAAAACGCGACCGCTCGATTCCGCTGCTGGTTTCACTGCCCAAAGAATCAGACCCAGCCCCGGTGGTGCTCTTCAGCCACGGTCTCGGGGGCTCGCGTCAGGGCTGTGGCTATTTGCGGGAGCACTGGGCGGGCCGCGGCTATGTGGCGGTGTTCCTGCAGCATCCCGGCAGTGACGCATCGGTCTGGCAAGACGTGCCACAACGGCAACGGCTGCAGGCGATGAAGCAGGCCGCCTCAATGGAGAACATGCAGGCCCGGGTCGATGATGTGGCAGCGGTGCTCGACGCTCTGAACGAGTGGCAGCAGCAACCAGGCCACCCGCTGGCTGGCCGCCTTGACCTCGATCATGTCGGTATGTCGGGCCACTCCTTCGGGGCCCGGACCACGCAGGCGGTCGCCGGGCAGACCGGCTGGCCGGCCCGCGCTGGGCCCGACAACCGAATTGATGCAGCCGTGATCTTCAGCCCCAGTGCCCCCCGGCTACGATCGGCCGAGGCTGCCTTCGGCAGCGTGACCATCCCCTGGCTACTCATGACCGGCACCGACGACGTTGCCCCAATCGGCGGGGCGACGGTTGCATCGCGGCTAGCCGTCTTTCCTGCCCTGCCAGCGGGGGGGAAATTTGAACTGGTCCTGGCTGACGGCACACACGCAGCCTTCACCGACCATGACGGCCCACTGAAGCATGACCGCAATCCGAATCATCACCGGGCGATCAAGGCGATCAGCACCGCCTTTTGGGACACCTACCTCAAGGGTGACGCAGAGGCCAAGGCCTGGCTCACCGGTGACGGCCCCCGCGAGATCCTTGAGCGAGCAGACCGGTGGCAGACGAAGTAGCGGGTGCGGGGCAACGGCGGGTTCCCGCCCTTATTTCCCGCTTTTCGTCAGGTCGAAGTCGATGGTGTTCCGTCCCGGCTTGACCTCAGCGGTGTAGAGGAAAAAAGGTGTCAGGACTCTTTTTCGGATCCGCCGCGGGGGCGGAGGGTGGACTGCAAGTTCAGTTGTCGCGAGGTCCTCTGAACCCACTTCCTATCGCCTAAGGGTTCAGCGCTATTGACGCTGGTGCGAATAGCCTTCATTTCCGCGGCTTTCAGCGGCTTGTTGACCCGCTCTGCCCAGCGTGCCGAGCGAGCAAGGGGGCAAAGGGGCAAGGGGAGAGCAGGCGGGATTCTTGCCCGGAATCCTCACACCAGCAGTACCGCGAACTACATCGCCAGTCCTCGCCGCGCCATACCAGCCCAGCCCACAAAGCGTTGCGCTCAACGTACCGGCAGACCAGCAGAAAGTGTTCATCGTCCTGGACAACGAAACCCTTGAAGCGGCCCTGTTAGATATGCCCTTTGGCCTCCCGTTCGGTAGCGGGCATGCAGCCGCAACACGTGCGGGAGCGAAACCCACCGTAGGAAGTCCCTCATTCCGTCGTCGTCTGTCGACCACCGCACGAAATGCCAGTAGTTGGACACTCATTGGTAAACCAGCAGCCAACAGGCAGGACCGCTGCAGTCGCTCGGCGAGGATCAACTCGAAGGGATTGACATCCTCCGGTCTGTGAAAAATGTCAGCCCAGGCATTGCCCCGGTTGAAGGGCTGATAGAAACAGCCCGCTTCGTCTGCAGGTCTTGGTCGCTCCCCATGAAGACTCGATATCCACCCTTAACCCAACAGAAAAGAGTCCTGACACCTTTTTAAATCCACTACAAAAGATTGCGAAAAGTGCAATCTTTTGTGCAGCCGAGATGATTTCCCTAATGGAGTTACCGCGGCCAGTGACCGGCGGCTGAAGTAGTAGCAGGCAAAGAAAAACTGCTGGTTTCCCGACCTTATTTTCCCGACGACGTCAGGTCGAAGTCGATGGTGTTCGGTCCCGGCTTCACTTCAGCGGTGAGTTCGGTCTTGTCGTTGTAGCGGGGTGGCAATAACTCTTTGCGGCCTTCGACAGCAGCCAAGTCCCCCTCGCCACTGACGGCGTCGATCTGCGTGGTAATGGAAACCGTGTGAGTGCCCGGTTCGGCCCCCTGCTGGTTGACCGTATACAGCAGCTTGTAGCGGCCCTGTTCGTCGGTGGTCCCTACCGACATTCGCCCCTGCCCGCGGGAGAAGGTCACCGATGCCTGCGGCAGCGGTTTGCCATCGAGCGTAACAGTGCCTGTCACGGTGCCGAGTGAGTAACTCGACCCACACCCCGTCGCCAGCATGACAAGAAGACCTCCAACACAGAAGCCCGCCACCGCTTGCCGATTGATCTTCACTCGAAATCCCTCCTGAGTTTGCTTTCTTGCGATGAGAAATTCTGATGACGGGGCGTTACTCAGCGGCTGAAGACAAAGCCATCGTTGATGCCGGCGAGTGCTTCAAGTGCGCTATTGACCGTTGTCGAATTGCCAGTAACGGTGTGACAGTCGATCGTTTCTTGGATGAACTCGGTACTGCCGTCGGCCATCAGGAACTGGGCGCCGCCGGGGTGGAGACTACCGGGCGACTGCCGGACAGGATTCGCCTGATTACTTGTCGTGAGCACCGGGTTGATACCGTGCCAGATGCTGAAGGTAATGGTCATCAGACCCTGGTTCCAGCCTTGGTTATCTGGTAAGGGCTGGGTGTTTGAGGCGGGCCCGTTCCCATTCGCATCCCGTACCGCCCACATGGTGCCCGCCGCCATGCGGTGCTCTCCGAGGGTGTAGGACCGCTCCCCAGCAAGAAGCGTCTTCGATGTGCCGTCGACGATGTCCTTGATCTTGATCGCCTTGTCGCGAAAGAAAACGCCAAGGGCCCCCGTCGTGCCATTCGCCGGGTTCGACGGCGTGTGCGACCGGATGTAGGCCTGATTGTTGTTGCCCAGGTAGTTGGACACCGGCAGGCCGGTGTTCGGACTGCCACTAGAGGTGCCTCGGGCGATCGCCCAGCCCGGGTCGATCCCTGCGTTATGCAATGCCGGCCCGACATCAGACGGACAGCGAAACGCCGGCACCGGAGCAAGAAACGCAGCCTGATTTGCCGCAAGTGCGGGAGAGGGATCAGTCGTTGAGACGCCAAGGGTGTCGTAGGTGGTTTGCAACTCCATGTAGGGGGCGATCAATGCCGCCCACGACCAATACCCCATGTTGTCAAATGGCGTCGCGCTCGTCTCGACCTTGTACGCTCGCGGAAATGCCTTGCGGGCGTCGTGATAGTTATGCAGCCCCAGCCCGATCTGCTTGAGGTTGTTACTGCACATGCTGCGACGGGCCGCCTCACGGGCCTGCTGCACCGCTGGCAGCAACAGGCCGACCAGCACACCGATGATGGCAATCACCACCAGCAGCTCAATCAAGGTAAATCCGCGGCTCGCTGACTGCGGCCGAATGTTCAAAACAGGCATGACAGACCTCGTCAATCTCGAGAAAAAAGCAAAAAGTATCCGATGATCGCATTGCAACGATGACCAACGAACAATGAAGCCCCCGGGAGTAGAAATGATAATCGGATGTGGAAAAGAGGACAACAGTAGAAGTGCCGATTATCCCGGTGTATATGGCAGCTCTGCGACTTCGGTTACCCCCCCTCGGAAAAATTTTTCATTTTTTGTTTTCCCGGTAACCGACGGCGAAATACCGCCATTTCATTGCATGCAACCAATGCCCAAGCCGGATCAGTCGACCGATGCAGCAACCGAACGGGCCATTCGCCGGGTGCTGGCCGGTGACCGTGAGGCCTTTGCGACCGTCGTGCAGCGGTTTGAGCGGCCGCTGCGGGCCTGGCTGGCGACCCACGCGCCGCCCGGGGTTGATGTCGATGACATTGCCCAGGCCAGCTTCATTGCGGCCTACACCCGGCTGAGCGACTACACGCCCGGCACCAACTTCGCGGCCTGGCTGTTCACGATTGCCCGCTACCATCTCCAGACCGAGACCACCCGGCTGCGACGTATTGCCGACTATCACAGCCGTTATGCCCCCGATCTGCTCGCCCGCGAACTTGACCGTCGGGCTGACCAACCAGCCACCGGCGACGACGAACAGCTTGCCCTGCTGGCAGCCTGCCTGGAAGCGATCGACCATCGGCGACGGCAGTTCCTCACCTGGCGTTACGACGAAGTGATTCCGCTGAGCGAGATGGCCAAGCGTAGCGGTCGCTCGGTCGCCGCCGTGAAAAAACAGCTCTGGCTGCTCCGCCGGCAGTTGCAGGATTGTATTGAAGGAAAACTCACCACCAGCCAAGGCTGAGACCAGCCACGCTTGAGAATAGCCCCATGCCCCACGACGCAGACAATCAGCAACACCCACCCACTGCCGCTCACACGGCAGAGGACCGCTTTGCCGAACTGTGGACCGACTATCTGGAGGGCCAGCTCAGTCCCACTCGTATGGCCGACCTGGAAAAGCTGCTGGCCGGTGATGAGCAGCTGACGCAGCGGGCGGCTGACCTCTATCAGACCCACCGGCGGTTGGGCCTGTTGGCCGACCGGCGGCTGGCCACGGCAGGCTCAGAGCCCAGCAACCGCTTTGTCGCTGACGTGATGGCTGGGCTGCCTGCTGCCCGCGGGCAGCTGACCGACCGGGTGATGGCCGACATCATGACGTTGCCAAGCGATGGGCCAACGCAGGCGCGAGCGTTCGAGCGGCGTCAACGCCTGGCGATGATCAGCGGCAGCCTCCTGGCGGCCGTGATCGTAGCTGCGGTGCTGGCTGCGAGGCTGCCTACCAAGCCGGTCGTCCCCGAGCCAGTCATCCCCGAGCCAGCCGTGAACAAGCAGGCGGCAGCCACCGCGCAGACTGATCAGTCGGCGGTCCGGTTTGCCAGCCTGGCCCGGGCTCAGTTCCTCGGACACGAGACACCACGGCAGCAGGCGGTGGCCGACCTTGAGCAGACCTATGTGCTCTCGCACGGCCTGGTCGAACTCGCTTTCCCGAGCGGTGCCACTGCCATTGTGGAAGCTCCGGCCGCCTTTCGTGTCTGTGGCGAGGCCTGCCTGGCAGTCGATGCCGGTCGCTGTTCGGTGCACGCCCCGGAGGGTGCCGAGGGCTTTCGCGTCGAGACGCCGGCAAGCCACGTGATCGACCGCGGCACCCGGTTTGTGGTGCATGTGGATGAAACCAGCAGCACCGAGGTGCAGGTGATCGAAGGGGCGGCCGACCTGCTGGTCACTGGCGATCCGACCGGCCGGGTCTATCGGCTGGCCTCGGGTGAGACGGCCCGTCACGACCCGGCCACCGCGGGTCAACCAGTCGTCGCCACCATGGCAGGCACAGGTCAGAGTGGCTACCGGCCGCGGCTGCCCGACCGGCTGATCCGCTACACCGCATCGCTTGCCCATCCCGCCGACACGGCGGCAGGTGACACGGGTGGCCCCGGCATCGACACGCTGGAGACGATCACCGTTCAGCGGGGTGGCAAGGTGCTGACGTACCACGCCGATGAGCTGATCGGCGTGACGCTGCTGCAGATGCGGGCCAGCCACAACAAGAATAATCTCACGCTGCCGGGCGGAACGGACGTTCCACTCGCGTCACTGAAGGCAGCGGCCACCCGCCGGGGGCTGCTGGAGACCGACCGGCTGCTGACAACCGGGGTGATCAATCCCGGCGGTGCCGCCGAGCCGCTCACCTCTGATCCGCAGCTGACGGCCGACGCGGGGCCGGCAGATGGCCTGACCCCGGGCCTGGCCTTCAGCTTCAACCGGCCGGTTCGAAACGACGCCGGCCCCGACCTGGTGCTGTTTGAGCTGCAGATGCTCACCGACCCGCCCGAGAGCGACGCCTTTCACCTCTCGCCGCTGCGGTTCAGCCCCGAACTGCGGACACACACGGTCACTGCCTATGACATCGACTCAACCTCGCCCGAATCGCAGCTACTCGCCCGATTCCGGCTGTTCACCTTCGATCGGCTGCCCGGTTCACTCGATGACCTGCTGACCCTGCCGACCAATGCCGGCAACCTGCTGCCGGTGCGGGCCCGGGCCAACGCCGTGGCCATCGACCTGTCCGATCTCGGCTATGAGTCTGGAGCCAGCTGTGACGGCCTCTTCCTCCAGGATGCCGAAGACGACAACACAACGGTCGATCCCGTCTTCATCGCCGGCCTGCCGCCGCTGGAAAGGAATATGCCGTGAAACATTATGCGTGGCTGCATCATTTTTTTGTGGCAGGCGCCGTGCTGGTGTCAGCTTCGGCAATCGTCGCGGCCGCCGAGACGGTGCCGACCGCGGCTGACGATCTCTTTGAAATCCACGCCCGGCCGTTGCTGGTCAGCCACTGCATCCGTTGCCACGGAGAATCGAAGCAGGAGGCGGGGCTCAACCTATCCACCCGTGCCGGACTGCTGGCCGGCGGTGATTCGGGGCCGGCCATCGTGCCGGGCAAGCCAGACGAAAGCCTGTTGCTCGAGGCGCTGCGGTATGAGTCGTACGAGATGCCGCCGACGGGCAGGCTTGGCGACCCGCTGATCGCCGGGATCGCCGCCTGGGTGGCTGCCGGTGCCGACTGGCCCGCCGACACGATGCTCACCCCGGCCAATCCGATCACTGCTGAGGACCGCGAATGGTGGTGCTTCCAGCCGCTGGCCGACCCGGCTGTGCCCGACCCGCCGGCTGAGTTGTCTGGCTGGTGCCACAACGAACTCGACGCCTTCATCACGATCCGGCTGGCAGCGCAGGGGCTTGAACCAGCCGCCGCCGCTCCACCGGCGGTGCTGCTGCGGCGGTTGGCCTACAGCGTGACGGGGCTGCCGCCGAGTGAACGGCTGCTGGTCGAAACCGACGGTGGCAAAACGCTGGCTGACCCGGCAGCCCGGAGGCGGCTGGTTGACGAACTGCTTGCGAGCAAAAGCTATGGCGAACACCAGGCCCGGTTCTGGCTGGACCTCGTCCGCTATGCCGACAGCGACGGCTACCGGGGCGATCATGCCCGGCCGCACGCCAAGGCGTATCGCGACTATTGCGTCCGGTCCTTCAACGCCGACAAGCCATACGACCAATTCGTGCTCGAGCAGTTGGCCGGTGATGAAATCGACCCCGGCAACCGCGACGCCGTGATTGGCACGATGTTCCTACGGCACTGGATTTATGAATGGAACCAGCGGGATGTCGCCACGCAGTGGCAGAAGATTCTTGACGACCTGACCGAGACGACCGCCGATGTATTTCTGGCCCAGAGCCTCCGCTGTGCCCGCTGCCATGACCACAAGTTCGACCCGCTGCTGCAACGCGACTACTACCGGCTACAGGCGTTCTTCGCCCCCTTCCAGCCGACCGAGAGCGGGCCGGTGGCTGATCGTGCTGCGCTTGCGACCTTTGCCGAGCAACAGCAGGCGTGGGAAAAGGCCACGGCCGACCTCCGCCGCCGCCTCGACGCGATCGAGCGGCCGCTGCTGATTCGGCATGCCAAGGGTCAGCCTCCAAAGATGTTTCCGCCTGAAATTCAGGCGATGATCGTCAAGCGGCCGGAGGACCGCACCCCACGTGATCACCAGTTGGCAGAACTGGCGGCCCGGCAGTACACGTTTCAACCCGAAAAACTCGACAAGCATCTCGAAGAAGCCGCTGCCACCGAGCGGAAGCAACTGCTTGAGCAGCTCGCAGCCTACGACAGCCTCAAGCCCAAGCCGTTACCGACCCAGGCCTTTGTGGCCAGTGACGTCGGCCCGGTGGCCCCGGTGACCTACATCCCAGATGATCGCACGAAGGCGGCGATCGACCCTGGCTTCCTGA
>CBFIHA010000056.1:0-26044 GCA_965662195.1 uncultured Pirellulales bacterium | reverse complement strand
CGGCTCGCGGCTCGGGCTTCAAGGACAGCAGTTCCGCCCGGCCAAGCGCCACCCTGCTGCGAAGCCCGAAGCGCAAGCTGAGGGAATCCACGTTGTTCGATCCGCAACACACATTCCCTCGGCTCGCGCCTCGGGCTTTGAGGACAGTGGTGCTGCACGGCCCACCGGCAAGGCTTGCAGGCGGGCGGGACTGCCGGGATGAACGGCCGAAACCGTGTTTTTGCAAAACAGAAATTGATTTCTATAATGCAAGAATGGTTGGCCGCCGCGTTAAAACACTGCTGAATTCACGCCTCGCCGCGTACCCGGCCGTCGCGTTGGTCGGTCCCCGTCAATGCGGAAAAACAACTCTGGCCCGCGATCTTGGCGGCCGTCTCTTCGACCTCGAGCAGGAGACCGATCGGCTGGCGGTTGATCTGGCCTGGCCCGAACTCGTCGCAGGCCAGGACCTGGTCATCCTCGACGAGGCCCAGACGTGGCCGGCAATCTTCCCGCGGTTGCGTCAGGCGATCGACCACGACCGGGGGCGGGCGGGACGTTTCCTGCTGCTGGGATCGGTTTCGCCCGAGTTGATGACGCAGGTTTCTGAGTCGCTCGCCGGCAGACTGTCGATTGTTGAACTTACCCCGCTGTCGTTGACCGAGCTGCCAGCCGGGAATGCTCCAACAGCCGAAAGCCGCGATCGGCTCTGGCTCCGAGGTGGGTTTCCCGAGGGGGGTGTGCTGACGCCCAGCCGCTACCCGCAGTGGCAGCTGGACTATCTGCGGCTGCTGACAGCCAGAGATCTTCCGAACTGGGGACTTGCCGCTCGGCCGGAACAGACCGAACGGTTCACAAAAATGCTGGCCGCCGTTCACGGTCAGCCCTGGAATGCATCGCAGCTGAGCCAGAGCCTCGGGGTGTCGTATCACACCGTCAACCGGCATCTCGACTTTCTGGAGGGGGCATTTCTCTGCCGGAGGCTTCGCCCCTGGCATGCCAACATCGGCAAGCGGCTGGTCAAGAAGCCGAAGGTCTACTGGCGCGATTCTGGCTTGCTCCATACGTTGCTCGGCGTGACCGACATGGCCGACCTGCTCACTCGGCCCTGGATCGGTGCCAGCTGGGAGGGCTTTGTGATCGAACAGATCATCACAACCATCGGATACCGTGACGTCCCTTTCGAAGCTTTGTTTCTGCGGACGAGTGACCAACGTGAGATCGACCTGCTGATCGATTATGGCCGCCGCCGCTGGGCGTTTGAGATCAAACTCTCCTCTCAGCCAAGCCAGCGAGACATGGACCGCCTGGCGCGAAACGCCGAGTTGGTTGAGGCCGAGAAATGCTTCCTTGTCTCTCAGGCGGTCGAGGTTCTCGACGGCGGCCACCGGATTGCCTGCAACCTGCCGTGGCTGTTGAACGAGCTGGCGAACGCAGCGGTTTGAGTGAGCTTTCTTGCTTCTCCGGCGAATCACGTGCCTGATCCCGCGTCAGCACTTCAGCCGCTTGAGCCGACCATGTCGGCCGGGCAGTTCTCGCACTCACGAGGCAGTGTTGGACTCCGCAACACGCATTCCCTCGGCTCGCGCCTCGGGCTTCGAGGACATGAGTTCCGCACGGCCAACCTGCAGACCTCCACCAGCTGTCTTCCACACGCAGACCTCCACCCGCAAAACTCCACCCGCAAAACTCCACCCGCAGACCTCCACCGGCAGTCGTCCGCCCGCACACCGCCCCCCTGCTGCGAAGCCCGAAGCGCAAGCTGAGGGAAGCCACGCTGTTCGATCCGCAAACCGCATTCCCTCGGCTCGCGCCTCGGGCTTCGAGGACAGCAGCTCCGCCCGGGGTAGAAAAAACACGCAGCCTCCACTGCCACATCACGCAATCACCCCCCACCATTGCCATCACTTGAGCCGAAAACGCGGTGCGGAATATGCTCACGGGGGCGGGACACCCACCCGCCAGACGATCAAACGACTCGAAGGGGCCGGGGCAGACTCATGACCAAGCCGGTGACGACATGCCCCACCGAGGACGACCTGCGACAGCTGCTCGAAGGCGAGCTTGACGAGCCGCTCAGTGGGCAGCTGTTCGATCACCTCAAGGGCTGCGAACAGTGCGCGGCCAGCTTTGAAAGCCTCGGCTCGCAGTGGAGCCTGAACCATCTGGCCGACGATACCGCGTCGGTGGCCGGTGACCGGACGCTCAACCTGCGGGATCGGCTGGCAGCCGCCACGCCCGAGCTGACCGCCGGCGGGGGCGAGTCGGCCGCCCTGCCCCGCGGCCTGCCGTTCATTCCCGGCATCGTTGACCTCGAGGCGATCGGCCGCGGCGGCATGGGCGTGGTCTATCGCGGACGCGACGTCAGCCTCGACCGGCAGGTGGCGGTGAAGGTGCTCTGGTCGGGGGTGCCGCTGTCCGACGCCGCCCGGGGCCGGGCCGAACGCGAGGCCCTGCTGCTGGCCCGGCTCGACCATCCCAACGTGGTCGCCGTGCATGCCGCCGGCGAGACCAACGGCACGCCCTATCTGGTGATGGAATGGGTCCGCGGGCCGACCCTGCAAAAGAAGATCGACGCCGGCCTGCCGACGCCGCGGCAGGCTGCCCGCCTCGCCCGCGACCTGGCCCTGGCCCTCGAGCAGGTTCACGCCCTGGGCATCATCCATCGCGACATCAAGCCCGACAACATTCTGCTGGCCGGCGGTGACGCTTCCTGGGACAGCTGCACGCCCAAGCTGGCCGACTTTGGCCTGGCCCGGGTCGAGGAAGCGACGCAACAGTTCACCCAGGCCGAGTCGGTGCTCGGCACGCCGGCCTACATGGCCCCGGAACAGACCGGACTGGGCGAGAACCTCGGCGAGGTCGGCCCGGCCGCCGACATTCACGGCCTGGGCGGGGTGGCCTTCGCCATGCTCACCGGTCATGCCCCTTATGAAGCCAAGACGGTGACCGCCTCACTGCAGCGGGCCACCCGCGGCGAGGTGCTGCAC
The DNA here is from genome assembly GCA_965662195.1 of uncultured Pirellulales bacterium. Classification (GTDB taxonomy): domain Bacteria; phylum Planctomycetota; class Planctomycetia; order Pirellulales; family UBA1268; genus UBA1268. Next base: position 23,075 of record CBFIHA010000056.1, on the reverse strand, counting down.
AGCAAACAGTTCAGCCGGCTGCCGGCCGACCTGCGGACAATCGTGGAAAAATGCCTGCAGCCCGACCCGGCCCGCCGCTATCGATCAGCCGGTGAACTGGCCGATGACTTCAGCCGGTTTCTGGAGGGGCTGCCGGTGGCGGCCCGGCCGATCTCGCGGCTGGAGCGAACGGTCAAGTGGGCCCGCCGCCGGCCGGTGGCGGCCCTGGGAGCGACGTTGACGGTCGCCTTTGCCATCGCGGCGATCGGCGGCACGGCCTATCACGTGGTGGAACTCCAGCGGGCCAACGAGCAGATCAGCCGCAGCCGCGACGAGGCCGAGCGCAACCGGGACGAGGCCGAACGCAACCGGGACGAGGCTGAGGCGGCGATCAGCGTGGCGGGCCGGTCGATGGAACGGCTGACCGGGGCAGCGATCAAGCGGATGCTGCTCCGGGGCGAGGCCCTCGACGCCGGCGACCAGGATTTTCTGCGGCAGGTCGCCGACGAGTTTCGCAACTGGCCGCTGGGCAGCGACCCGGTGACGGCCCTGCAGTTTCGCCTGACCGGCCTGCGGCGGATTGCCGGCCTGTTCTTCGATGTCGGCCAGTATGCCGACGCCCTCGCCTGCCAGCAGAGCGAACTGGTGGTGCTGAACGACCTGGCCGAGCGGCTGCCCGACGACATGCAGGTGCTCCGCGGCCGGCTCGACGCCCACTATCGGATGCGGTTCTCGCTCTATCACCTGCACCGCGCCGAAGAGGCGGTCGCCTCGGCCCGCGAATCGATCCGGCTGCTCAAGGCGGCACCGGCCGACCTGCCGCGACGGGACCGCGACCTGGCCGACACCACGATGTATCTGGCCGCCTTCCTCAGCGAGCAGCAGCGGTTTGCCGAGGCGGCGCCGCTGTTTGACGAGTCGATCGCCGAACTGCGGCAGCTTCGCGAGCGGCTGCCCGATGACATCAGCCTCGCCGCACAGCAGCTCAACATCCTCTATTCGGCGCAGCTGTGTGCATACAACGCCGGCCAGCAGGACCTGCGGCTGAACTGGCTCGACCAGCTGGTGGCCGCCGGTGAAGCAGCCTTGAAGCAGTTTCCGCCGCAGGCCGAGACGGTTGGCCAACATGCGGAACTCATCAAGCTGCTGGGGATCGGGCTGTCGCAGCAGGTGACCCTGGCCCGTGACGCCGGACGGCTCGACGAGGCGGCTGAACTGGCCAAGCGTCGCGAGCAGCTGGCTGCCGACTTTGTGGCCACGCTGCCGCCCACCGCCATCGACCCGGTCCACCGTGAACTGATCGACGCCCGCATTCAGCTCGCCGACATGCTGCGGCAGCGGGAGCAGCCGGCCGCCAGCGATGCGGCTTTGTCGGAAGCCCGGGCCGTGGCCGACCGGCTGGTGGCCGAGCAGCCGGCCATCTGGGACCATGCCCGACTGCTGGGCCGGGTGCTGCACCAGCAGGGCCTGATTGCGGCGGCCGCCGGCGATGCCGCTGCCGCCACCGCGATCTTTCAGCAGGAAATCGCCCTGCTGACCCCCTGGCTGGAACATGCCGGTCGCTCAAACGACGCGGCAAATTTCATCGACGCGGCCAAGGAGGCGGTGGCCAGCATCGACGCAGCGAAGACGCTGGCCGCCGACTGAGGCCACCTGCGGCTGGCCCAATTTTTTTCTGAGCGGCTGTTTCAGATTTCTGGCCGCCGGCCTGTAGAGGCTTCTGTCATTCCTCTACCCGTCCCGGGTCGGCCTTGCCCCCTCTTGCTGGCCGGCCCGGCGACGCGGGTGGAATGCCCTGCGGCCAACCGCCTGCCGGCACCGAACGGATGCGGTCCGGCGGCTGTCCGCAACCCCTCCATGCCATGCACAGCAACGGCCCTTCGCCACACGCCCATGCAAACCACGCTCGAACCGCCCGTGAACATTGCAATTGCTCCCCCGACCAATGACCAGCCGCGGCGGTCGTCGCTGACCTGCCTGATTCACGCTGAAGAGCGAATGTTCGGCGATCTGCTGACCTCGCTGCTGTCGATCCGGGCCGGTCTGGATGTCCGATTCATCACCGGAAAGCCGGCCAATGGCCGCGATCTGTGGGTGGCCGATGAGCCCAACCTGCTGCTGCTGGTCGTCCCTCCCCGCATGCCGGAGGCGGCCCTGGAACTGGCGGCCCGGTTTGTTCAGACCAGTCGGCGGGGCCGGGTGATCGCCATGACCGGGCCGGGTAAAGAGTTTATTCCGCCCACCTGGCTGGCCGGCCACATGGCCGCGATCATCGACCGCAACGAGCCCCTGCAGCACCTCTGGAATGTGCTGGACAAGCTAATGGGTACGCCTCAAACAGTACCCTCCAATGGCCTCCGCAGCCGCTTGGGGGGCAGGTCACTTTCAGGCCGGGAATCAGAGATCTTCCGTTTAATCGGTGACGGGCTGACCAACAACGAAATCGCAGTCCAGTTGCAGTTGTCGAGCCACACCGTCCGCACCCACCGCAAGCGAATTGCCGCCAAACTGGGCACCGAGGGGGCAGAATTGACCCGATGGGCCATCCTGTCCCGGCAGAACGGGTTCGCGGGACTAAACGGCGAATAGCCGGCTATTGCCTGATCCGCCGCTGGGCAGGAAGACGGGCCGCCGATCCGACTTGGGGGGCTTTGGGCGGGACGCGGGGAGAGGAAGCGACCTGACCCCGGGGAACCACGGGAATCCGAACCCGCACTTCGTATTACCCCCGTCCAGCTACATACGATGGGTTGCTGGATCTTGTTCTTGCCGAAAAAAATTTCATACTGATTTTGGCGGAGGTCGCTGCCGGCAGAACGCCAGGCGAGCCCAATGAAAGCATTCACATCTGCGATTCTCTGGTGGTCGATCAACCGCCAGCGAGGCAGGCAGCCTAAGCGATTCCCCCATGAACGGGACAAAAGGACGACCGGCAGCCTTTACCATCATTGAGCTACTAGTTGTTGTCGCCATCGTCGGCGTCCTCGTGGGCATGCTGTTGCCAGCAGTGCAGAACGCCCGCGAGGCATCACGGCGAGCGTCTTGCGTCAACAATCTCAAGCAGATTGGGTTGGCGTTTCATAGCTATGCGACAACGCACGGGAGATTCCCGGCAGCCTATGGCTGGAACGATCCGGCAATTGCCGATCCCGCTGGCTCTCGTTGGATCTACAAAAAGGCCTGGGGATGGGGCGCCTGGTTGCTGCCGCAGCTTGAGGAGCAGGGGCTGGCCGACACGCTGGGTGTCTGCACCCGTGAATTTGACGAGGCGTTGCCGGGGAATAACTCGGCCGATTGGCCCGCTGCTGAGTTGGCTGCCATGCAGACGCCAATCAGCACCTACCTCTGCCCTAGTGATGTTTCGCCCAGTCTCATCAATACGGCGGCCGATTTCTGCCACTCCAATGGGCCCGACAGTCACAAGCCGGCGAAGAGTAACTATGCCGGTGTCTTTGGCTATCAGTTTCCAAATTTTTACCCGTGGTACCTCTGGCACCCCTGGTATGCCGCCCAGCAGGGAACCTGCCACTGGCAGACTGGCGTGAAGCTGAAGGACGTGACCGACGGCCTCTCAAAAACCTTTTTGGTTGGAGAGCGGGGCTGGTCGCATCAGGCGGCCTATTGGGTAGGCGTTGGTGCCGTCCACGACGAGGACGAATGGGGCGCGCCGAAAGCTGTCGGCAGGAACTTTCTGTTCAAGCTCAACGCCCCATTGGTTGACCGCTATTACCAGGCATTCTCAAGCATGCACCCCGGTGGCGGGAATTTTCTACTCAGCGACGGGGGGGTACGGTTTGTGGGCGATGAAATTGACTTTTCTGATGGATTGCAGACTGACGGCAGCCCCAGTGGCTGGTGGACCGCCTGGGCCGATCTCGACAAATCGACGATCGGCGTCTATCAGCGACTCGGCTGCCGGAACGACGGGCAGCCGGTGGGAGACTTTTAATTCGTCCCGCGAGCTCATCCTGAAGCCCTCCCCGCCGCTTTCACTACCCTCATGCGAAACCCACGCTTCCACCGCCTGACTCTGCTGCTGGGTATCGCCGCCAGCGTGCTCGCCGGCTGCGGCGATGGTCAGGCCCATCTTGGAGGCACCGTCACCATCGACGGCAAACCAGCCCCGGCCGGCACCGCCTTTACCTTGGTGCCGACCGATGGCGGCACCGTGGCCTACGGCCAGACCGATGAGGACGGGCACTACACCGTCTCGGCCAGCTTCCAGCGGCCGGGTTTTCCGCCCGGCCGGTACACCCTGCGGATGATGCCCGGGGCGAGTCGGGCCCGCTCCCCAGAGCCGAACCCAAAAAAAACGCCCCTGCTTCCCGATCCCCGGAAGCCTCGCAGCGGCGGCTATCCCAAGGCCTGGTACCGCGAGATCGACCAACTCGAGGTCAAGGCGGGCCGCAACCGGCATGACATCGTGCTGTTGACGCCGGCAGTCGACGATGTGGCTGAGGACGCAGCCAAACCGCGTGATCAAGCCGATCCCGCTCAGCCGGTCAGCGACCGCTAACCTTCCACCCCTCATGCCCGCAGGCAAAGGTCAGGGCTGCCGCATGAGCACGGTCGGCGGCAGCTCAGGAATGGACACTGCCGCGACCTCATGCGTTTCAAAATAAGCCGCCACCGCGGCAGCCTGCTCAGGCGTCGGGGCCGGCGGGGTCTCGTCGCGGAAGCCACGGCCGGCCGCCTGCCAGCGGGGGCCGAAGTGATAGACGGCGTAGTACATGATTTTTGACTTGATCAGTGGGGCGTCGGCACAGCGGCAGGCCTCGTAGAACATCCGGTGAACCTCCCGCCAGCCCTGAGCCTTCTCAACGCAGGCAACATCGTGCACCACCGAGGCGTTCCGGAAGCGGCCCACAAACGGCCCGCCAATCACGCTCCAGAAGGCCCGCGGGATGCTCGCCCCGTTGACCACCGACTCAGCCGGCGCCAGCCAATGGGTGTCGGCGGCATCGACATAGGCAAACGGCTCGACGAGTTGCATGTCGCGGCCGTCGTCAAGCCACTCGGCCACCACCCGGCCCTCAAACCGGCCCCAGTCGCGGCTTGCTGCGGCCTGCTCGTCTGAATGTGGAGACATGTCGTGTCACTCCGTCACTGGGTTCTTCCCGAACTCGAATGGGGAGAGGGGCTGGACCCATGCCAATCGAGCGGCGTTGGAAACTGAGCGTAGCCGGGATGGCGAAGCGACGTTTCCGTCGAGTGAGCAAAGGCCAGAATGGCCGGAGCGAACGTCCGACGAGATGGCATGGGCCAAGCCCCGGCGCTTCAGGACCAAGCGTTGGTAAGCCCCAAGGCAGACACTCATGGTGGCACCGGCTTGGCACAGCCCACCAGATAGGCCACCAGTGGCCGGGCCGGCTCGGGCAGGCAGGCATCGTCGCAGACCACATGCACTTGGGCCGCCTCGTGCTCAATCGTGATCTCATACTGCCACCGGTCACGGCCACCCTCAGCCTGCCGGGTAAATGACGCGGTCAGGCTGCTGGCAGTCACCAGCCCCTCGACGCGGCTCCGCTCATCAGCCGCAAGCGTCGTCGTATCGACCGTGCAGCCCCGCACCAGCCCCATGAACCCGCCCGACTGCCGAAAGGTGATTTTCATGGTGACAACTGGAGTGAACGCTCAGGTCATGGATGCGGCAAGCCCAAACCGCTACACGGGACGAGCTCGAACGGGGCGATTGCAGCTTCCGTCACGCTCTCTCTGCCAGTCCGTGGAAAAAGCTCTCGTCGGCAATTGTAATCGGTGGGGCTAGTCATTTCGTTTTTGCGGAACTGAAGATTCGGGCATCGACATCAGTATTCGTCCAGCCTGTAATTTTGATGGTGCTGTTTGCCACCTACTAGGCGAAAAAGCCTTTGCGTTGAAGCCCGAAGCGCAAGCTGAGGGAAACCACCTGTTCGATCCGTAGAACGCATTCCCTCGGCTCGCGCCTCGGGCCTCAGGGCATGCGGTTCCGTTCAGCAGACCATCAACCCCAAGCGAGGGAACCGCGGCGCTTGAACGTGCGCAAGCCCACATTCCCTCAGCTTGCGCTTCGGGCTTCTAGGCATGGGCGCATCTCCGATTGCTTCGAAGCCCGAAGCGCAGGCTGAGGGAAACCACCTGTTCGATCCGCAGAACGCATTCCCTCGGCTCGCGCCTCGGGCTTCAATGCATGCGGTTCCACCTAGCGGCAGACTTTCGCCATAGTCTGCTGGCCGTCGCTCAAAGGCCCACCTTTTTCCAGGCGGCCCGTACCGTCTTGCGGGCGGCGGCACCGAACCGGTCGGCGGCGATCTGGGCTGTCACCCTCGCCAGGTCGGCAAACTGACTATCCCGCGACAGCTGCAAGAGCGCCTCGTACCAGATGGCCCCGGCCGTCTCCCAGGCCGGTCCGCCGAGGCCTTTCACCGCCAGCACGAAGGCCCGGTTGGGAATGCCAGAGTTGATGTGAACACCACCCGAGTCGGCCGGACCGGTGTAGAGATTGTTCATGTGGCCCGGCTGCGGGTCGCTGCCGAGGTACGGATCGTCACGGTAGGCGGTGCCGGGGTGCTCCATGTCACGGATCGCCCGCCGGGTGGCCGCCGGCACCAGCACCTCAACACCAATCAGCCAACTGGCCGTCTCGGCCGACTCGTCGTTTTTCCACTGCCGCACCAAGGCCCCGAAGACGTCTGATAAGTGTTCGTTGATCGCGCCTGACTGGCCGCGATAACGGAGGTTGCTGGCAAAGGCCTGTACGCCGTGGGTGAGCTCATGGGCCACCACGTCGAGCGACCGGGTGAAGGGCCGAAAGACCAGGCCATCACCGTCACCGTAGGCCATCTGCTCGCCGTCCCAGAAGGCATTGGCCATTGGCTGATAGCGGTCACGGCCGTCAGCCTCACCGACATGCACGCTGGAGATCAGCGACATGCCGGCGTTGTCGAGCGAGTTGCGGCCAAACCGCTTGAAGAAAAAGTCGAAGGTTGCCCCGGAATAGTCATAGGCCTCATTGACGGCGGCATCCTGCTGCTTCGGCTCTCCCTCGGCCCGCACCAGCCGGCCCGGCAGCTCGTCTCGGCCACGGGCATCGTAGACCAGCCGGTGCTTCCGGCCGGCGGGGCTCGGCACGGCCAGCATCATCGGCAGCTGCTGCTTGAAGGCCCGAACCGCCCGCACGGCCGCGCAGTGCGACAGGGCAACCAGCGCCCGCTCCCGCACCTGCGGGTCGACCGAACGGGCCATGAACTCGACCATGTAGGGCGGCACGATGCACTGGCGAGGATCACGGCAGCAGTGGGAGGTCATGCGGGGATTCCTTTCTCGGGCAGCGGCAGCCCAGCGGCTGCCGGGTTCGGAACAGTGAAGCGACCGAAACCCTGCGGGGCAGTGAAGCGAGGGGAACTACGGCCCGCATCCCGGCCGCTGGTGTTTCGCCGGAGTGACCCGCCGCCAGGCTCCGATGCCACAACCATACCATGGGTGGTCTGCCTCCCCGGATGGTGCCACCCGAACGCTTCCTTCCCCACCGCCGACGCCGATCCCTCGCCATGCCTGTTCGCCACGCCGTCGGCCCGACCGGCCGGCTCGCCCTGCTCTGCTGCCTGCTCGCCGCGGTCACGCCGGTAACGGCAGGCGAACTCGGTCCGCTGCTGAAAAAACTGACCGCCCCCTTCGAGGCGGCCCACCGCGAAAAACCGCCGATTGCCACCGACCCCTGCGTCGATGAGCTGGCCGCCCGGCTGGAATGGATCGAACACCGGATCGACACCCATGGTTCGATCGTCGCCAAGGCCCCCGACGTCTGGGGCCAGAGCCGGCTGACCAGGCACCGGTATGAATATGAAGAGCAGCTTCGCCGGCAGCTCAACCAGTTCGAATCACGGGCCCAGGCGGCCATCCGCCGCAGCGACCAGCAGTACCTCGGCATGGCCCTGTCCCTGCAGGCAGCCGCCGGCCGCCGCCGCCGCGGCGATGACGTGGTCGCGGTGCCCGAAGCCAGCGTCGTCAACCAAATCGGCGACCTGCTGCCTTCCGGCAATGAGGGCCTCGGCCGGGGCGATCAGCTGGTCATCAATCGGACCGCACCGTTTACCCAGCCGGGTGTGCCGGGAGCTTTTCCCGAGCAGCCGATCGGCCTTGAGCCCAAGCTGCACCTCGACCAGCTCTCGGGCTATCTCCATCACCTGCACGCGCTGCGGCGGGTGAACGAGGGGGACGATTCAGCCGATGCCCCCGGCTATGCCCTCAATCTGGTGCGGCTGCCAGTGTCGATTCTGCCCGGCAGCCTGACCCGTCGCGGGTACGGGGCCGAGATCACGCTGACCGCCGATATGCAGCTGGATGCCGAGCTGCTGCCGCGGACCTTTCGCAACCTGGTGATCAACGATCTGGTCGACACCATCGCCCCGGCACTCGTCCACTGTGTCAACGATGCCGACTGCCTGCAGTGGGCCCGCACGATCGCACAGGTCCCGCCGGCTGACAGCCGCCAGTCGGCGGTGCCCCGGCAGAGTCTGATGGCGGCCGTTGAGTCGCTCGGCAGCCGGCTGCCAGCGGTCGCCCCGGCCCCGCCGCCGGCGGTGAAGTCACGGCGGGCCCGGCTGCCGCTGCCCGGCTCGCAGCTGGCCGATGTGGCGGGCATCGGCCCAATGGCCCGGCTGATCGTGGCAACCCACACGGCACTCGCCGGCCATCCGGTCAGCCGGCCCTGCATCGCCTACACCGATGTGCGGGCCTTTCTGGCGAGCGAACTCGAGGCGGCCTGCGACTTTCTGGCCGTGCCCGTCCAGCAGGAAATCTGGCAGGAGCTGGCCGGCTGGCAACTGGCCGACCTGATCCGGGGCCGGCAGATCGCGGCGGTCGATCAGATTCGCTGCCACGCCTTCCGGCGGTTCGGTGCCGCCGATGTGGCCCAGCCATCACTGCCGCGAGAGGCGGCGACTGACAGTGAAGACTGCTGCTGCCCCGAGCCGACCGCCACGCGCCCCTGCCGCACCACGACGGCGGTGCTCGCCTGGGCGGTGCTGGTCGAATCGGCGCTGCTCGACGCCCGGCTGGCCGACGACATCGCCGCCACCGGCAGCACCGGCACGATGCCGGCCGGCCCCTGCCTGGCCGGGCCCTTCTTCGGACCCGCACCCAGCCCCGAAGCCCGGGCAGTGTTTGCCGACTATGTCCGCCGCCGCTGGCCGCTGCGGGTCTTCGCGCTCGACCCGGTGATCGACGAGCAGAACGTCGAGGACTCCTTCGCCCGTCGCCGTGAGGCCCAGATTGCCCTGGCGGTCGCCTTTGCCAGCGGCCGCACCTCGGCCCAGGCCCTCAACCGGGCCACCCGCCGGCTGGAACTCGACATGGCCACTGTCTCGCTCAACCGCACCGCCGTCGGCTTTACCCACGGGGCTGACACCTTCGGCTGGCGGTTCGCCCCGCGGGTGCAGCCGCCGCCCACCCGCACCGGCCTGGCCGGCTGGGCCGAAACCCTCTGCGGCGTCAGCAGCGACGCCGACCTGGCCAGCCGCTGCCTGGAGCCTGGCATCCGCGAGTGTGCCGCCGTCATCGTGATGCCGTCGTTCATTCCGGCTGTCACCCTCGACGTGCACACCAACTGGTTCGCCCTCGCCCACCCGAAGGCGACCGAGCCCGACCTGCACGACACCGTCAAGCTGGCCCGGGCCGTGGCTGCCGTCCGCGAGTCGGCCGCCGCCTGTCAGGCCTGCCGCCACCGCTATGCCGACGGCATGCTCGCCCAGTTGCTCAGGCGGGCCGACCAGCTTGAGCAGGAGCTCTCCTTCCAGACCCTGACTGCCAAGCTGCCGCTGGAGAACACGGCCGGCGGCTTTGAGCTGTTCGACGCCGGCATCACCGACCTCGCCCCGGAACTCTCCGGCTGGTACGGAGCCCCCGGCATCGACCCGCAGGCCACCACCACGCTGTTTCTCACCGGCGAGGGCTTCAGCATTCACGACACCCGGCTGATTGCAGGCGGCCGGCCGCTGCCCTTCCGGCTGCTCAGCCGCGAGGTGATGGAGGTGACGATTCCACCGAGCGTGCAGGCCCTCGACCAGACAGCCTGCCGCACGCAGTTAGCCAGCGACCAGCCCGAGCCGCTGCCACCGCCGCGGAGCGTCCCGGCCCAGCCCTCGGCCACGCCTGCCGCGGCCCCGCTGTGTACCACCCTCTGCAATGGCCGAAAGCTGGTCGATTTTCATCTGGCCACGCCCTACGGCGTCAGCAGCCATCTGCTGGTACCGGTGGCCCGACAGCAGGCCAGCGGCACCCTCGGTGGCCTGGCATTTGTCGGTAGCCCAACGATTGGACTGACCTTCACCGCCAAGGCTCCGCGGGGCAGCGACGTCGAGACCGCCAAGACCGACGCCTTCTTCACCGCCTCGGCCCCCGCCATTGAGATCGCCGTGCCGGAGAGCTTCTTTCCGCCAGCCAAGCCGATGCTGCAGCTGACCCTGCGGGCCGAGGGCCAGACAAGCGTCGCCGCCATGCTCGGCAGCGATGACCTGGCCTACGACGCCGTCCGGCGGCGGTACGTGATTGCGGGTGAAAACCTGACCAACCTCGTCGGCGACTCCAGCCGGCCCGCCGGCGACTCAACCCTGCGAGGCGGCGTGCGGACCGCCCTTGACCGCCTGCTGCTCACGGGCGACCTCAAACAGGTCGGCGACAGCGTCCGCCTCACTGCCACCGGCAATCTCGTCGCCGAGCAGCAGATCGTGCCGGTCGGCGGCAGCCTGACGATCACCGCCACCCGCCGTGGCGAAAGCCTGCCGGAGGAGCCAGCAGGCGAGTAGGTGAAGCGCGACAACGTTGTTGGGGTCAGTCTGCGTCAAGTCGAAGGCCTCGCCAGTCGCGGCGCTCGCCTCCGCGGCGTTCAAGAAATTTTTGAGGGAAGTTGGTGAAGCGTCGGGGGAACCCCGTGTGTTTTCGCAGCCGCGGGACGAGGGACTACGGTTCGGCGATCAAAACGCCGTCTCCCTCAGCTTGCGCTTCGGGCTTCGAAGCAATCGCAGGCGCGTCCCCTGCCCAGAAGCCCGAAGCGCGAGCTGAGGGAATGCAGGTGGCGGCACGCGCATGGCCGGCGGCTTCCCGGCAGGCGGTTTGGATTGCATGCAGAGGGAACCGAACGCTGGGAAACCCGCCCGCGGGATGAGGAACTACGGTTCGGCGATCAAAACGCCGTCTCCCTCAGCTTGCGCTTCGGGCTTCGAGGCAGAGGGGTTTCAGCTGGTCGCCGCTAAGGCGAATACCAAAAGCCGCAGGCCCGGGGATCGCTTTTCTTCTTTCCTCTCATCCCACCACGTTCTGCGGAGTGCCGGCAAGGAAGCCGGCGATGTTGTCGGCCGTTGCCGCGATCAGCCGCTCGCGGGCGGCCCGGGTGGCCCAGGCGATGTGGGGCGTGATCAGGCAGTTTTTTGCCGTCAGCAACGGGTTGTCGGTCGGCGGCGGCTCGGCCGAGAGCACATCAAGGCCCGCGCCGGCAATTTGGCCGTTGTTCAAGGCAGCCGCCAGATCCCGCTCCACAATCACGCCACCGCGGGCGGTGTTGATGAGATAGGCGGTCGGCTTCAGCGTGGCCAGCCGCTTAGCGTTGACCAGCCCGGTCGTCTCGGGCGTAAGCGGACAGTGCAGGCTGATGACGTCACTCTCGCGGAACAGGGTATCAAGATCGGTGAAGGTCACGCCCTCCTCCGGCGTGGCCGCCGACCGGCGATTGGCCAGCACCCGCATGCCGAAGGCCCGCCCGATCGCTGCTACCGCCTGACCGATCGCCCCGAAGCCAACAACGCCCAGTGTGCGGCCGGCTAGCTCAACCAGTTCGCCCCGCCAAAAGCAGAAGTCGGGGCAACTGGTCCAGTCACCCGCCCGCGTTGCGGCGGCATGCTCTGCCGTGCGATTGGTCAGTTCGAGCAGCAGGGCGAAGACCGCCTGGGCGACATTCGGCGTGCTGTACCCAGGCACGTTGCAGACGGTGATGCCGCCGGCCTGGGCCGCCTCCAGATCGACCACGTTGACCCCCGTGGCCAACACCGAGATCAGCCGGAGGTTAGGCAGTTCAACCAATGTCTCAGCCGAAAGCGGCGTCTTGTTGGTCAGCACAATCTCGGCCTCGACCGCCCGGGGCACTATTTCAGCGGCCGCCGTGCGATCGTGTACGGCAAGCTCGCCGTGGGCGGCCACCGGCTGCCAGGAACAGTCACCCGGGTTGGTCGTGTACCCGTCCAGGATCACGATCTTCATCGCCAGCCTCCTCTTCCCACTTAGGGCATTTTTGATCGGCGGTAGCGGTTGCCACCAAGCACCTCACCGATCGCATCAAGTGGCAGGACCACGTCGGCCAAGCCAGCCTCAATCACCGCCTTGGGCATGCCATAGACCACGCAGTCATTCCGGTCCTGGGCCACCACGGCCCCGCCGACAGCCTTGACGGCCCGGCAGCCAGCCAGGCCATCTGACCCCATCCCGGTCAGGATCGTCGCGACTATCCGATCGCCGTAGACATCAACAAGTGACTCGAGCAGCACATCGACCGACGGCCGGCAACCATGGCGGGGTGGCGCCTGGGTCAACCGGCAGACCACCCCGTGCCCACGTCGCACGGCCGTGAGATGAAACCCGCCAGGTGCCAGGTAGGCATGCCCCGGTTCAGCCAGCATGCCGGTGGCTGCCAGATGGACCGGGAAGGCCGCAATGTCATTGAGCCGCTTGGCGAGCGACTCGGTGAACCTGGCTGGCATATGCTGAACAATAAAAAGGGGGGCCGTCAGCCCCGCTGGCATGGCCGAGAGGACCTTCCGGAGTGCCTCCGGCCCTCCGGTCGAGGTGCCGACGGCAACGCAGTCACCCATCGCCAGGTCGAGGCCCGCCCTCTGGTTAGGTGCCGTTTTCTCCACCACCGACTCCACCTCGCGTCTGGTGGCCTGCACCGCAGTCAGCCGCTCGGCCAACGCCTGTCGAATTTCTGCCCGGGCCAAATGGGGCTCAAGTCCGGCCGGCTTGAGCACACAGTCGATCGCCCCGTGCAACAGGGCTTCGACCGTTTCCGGTGCCCCCTGGGCGGTGAGGCTGCTGACCATCACCACCAGTGTCTGGAGGGAACGCCGCTTGATTTCGCGGAGCACGCCGAGCCCGTCGAGATTCGGCATCTGGACATCAAGCGTCACCAGATCGGGCTGCAGTTCGGCAATTTTGCTGACAGCCTCCAGGCCATCCGCCGCCGTTCCGACCACCTCGACGCCGGCAATGCTGGCGACAATATGCTTGAGCATCTGCCGGTAGAGGGCCGAGTCATCGACGACGAGAACACGCAGCGAGGGGGGAGATGTCACGCGGTCGCCTCAGAGTAGATCAGCCAACAAATTTGGGGGGGTGAAGCCGGCAGATTCTGCAAAATCCTATCAAACAAACCACTGGAAAAAGGACGGACCCTGCCGGCAGGGAAAAAACGAACGGCCAGGTGGATTTTTCGTGTTGGGAAATTTGCCCGGGCAAGCATTGACGGGTATATCGAAGCAGGGGAGATCATCTCTGGCCGCATTACCCCCGAGCGGTCCCAGACGCCAAGGACGCCGCATGCACGATTCGCCACCGCCGGTTCAATCCGCCGGTCACCAACAGGTCGCCGGCAACGGTACCAACGCTGCCGCCCCGCAGTTTGTCGGCTTCCGGCTGGCCGAACAGAACTACATCTTTCGGATCGAGCGGATTCAGGAGATCGTCATTCCGGCCAGCATCGCCCGAGTGCCGGAGGTGCCCCCATACGTTGACGGCGTGAGCAATCTCCGCGGCACAATCATCCCGATCATTAACCTGCGGGCACTGTTCAAGCTCGATCGAGCAGAAAACGACGCCGAAACCCGCACCATCGTGGTCAACGTCGGCCGCCGAACCATCGGCTGCACGGTCGATGCCGTCTCGCGGGTGATGCGGGTCGCCGCTGAGCAGTTGCAGCCTGCCCCCGACGCGGTCAGTTCAACCGGTCGCCGCTTCATCGAGGGCTTCGCCCGGGTCGGTGACGAACTGTTCATCCTGCTCGACGTTGACCAGCTGCTCGACCCGGCCAACCTCGAAGAGGTTCACCGGGCAAGCGACCAATTCGCCAACTCCCCCGCCTGACCCGCGCCCCTGCCAGCCGTTTCCACCCGTTTTCACCCTCCCGGATTTACCCGCAATGGCCGTGAAGAAATCAGCCACCACATCAATCACCCTGCGGAACACGATGACCGCACTCGACCGGTCGATGGCCCGGATCAACTTTGCGGTCGATAGCACGATTCTGGATGCCAACCAGAACTTCCTGGACGTGATGGGCTACACGCTCGACGAGATTCGCGGCCAGCGTCACAGCCTCTTTGTTGACGAGGCCACCCGGGACAGCGACGACTACCGGGCATTCTGGGAAAAACTGCGGTCCGGCAAGTTCCACTCGGGCGAGTATCGAAGGATCCGCCAGGACGGCCAAGAAGTCTGGCTCCAGGCGACATACAACCCTGTGTTCAATCCGCAGGGCCAGCCGATCGGGATCGTCAAATTGGCATCTGACATCACCGCCGAGGTCAAGACCCGCGAGGCCAACCGGGAAATCCAGCAGCGGTACACCGAAATGGTCGAGAACACCAGCGTGCGGCTAATTCTGGCCGACCGTAACTTCAACATTGTCTACATGAATCCCGCGTCCTTCGAGGCACTACGAAAGCTCCAGCACCTGCTGCCCTGCAAAGTGGATGACATTCTTGGGCAGTCGATCGACATCTTTCACAAGCGGCCGGAGCACCAGCGGGCGATCGTAATGGATCCCGCGAACCTACCACACAGGGCCGATATCAAACTCGGGGATGAGATCCTCGACCTGAGCGTCACGGCCCTCAAGGACCGCCAGGGCCATTACATGGGTCCACTGGTCACCTGGGAGGTGATCACTGAACAGAAGCGAGCCGAAGCACGCGAACTTGAACAACGGCTGCTCATCAATGAGCGGGCCGCCGATATCGAAGCCAAGGTGAAGGAGCTGGTCGAGGTCTTCACCGCCGCCTCGCAGGGTGATCTCACCCGCGAGATCGGCTACACCAGCGACGACGACATGGGGCAACTGGCCGACAACGCCCGGGCAATGTTCGGTGACCTCCGCAGCCTTGTTAAGCAGATTTCCGAGGCAGCCGACCAGCAGAACGAAGGGGCCCGGATGATCGCCGAAAGCTCCAGTGGTCTCAGCGAGGGCTCGCAGTCACAGGCCGCCAGCGTCGAAGAGATGACCGCCGCCGTTGAGCAACTGGTGACGTCGATCGAGTCGATCTCCAAGGCAGCCATCGACTCCCGCCGCCAGGCCGAAGAGACGGCGGCCATGGCCGAGAAGGGAGGTGCCGCCGTGACCGATGCCATCAGTTCAATGGGCCTCATCAAAAAGTCGTCCGAACAGATCAACGAGATCATTTCGGTGATCAGCGAAATCGCCAGCCAGACCAACCTGCTGGCCCTCAACGCAGCCATTGAGGCGGCCCGGGCGGGTGAACACGGCCTCGGCTTTGCCGTGGTGGCCGACGAGGTCCGCAAACTGGCCGAACGGGCCAGCGAGGCGGCGAAGGAGATCACCGCGCTGATCAAGGAATCGAGCAAGCGGGTCGAGGAGGGGGCGTCACTCTCTGAGCGGGTCGGGCAGTCTCTCGGCAAGATCGTTTCCGCCTCGGGTCAGACCGCCGCACAAATCGCCTCGATCGCCGCCGCCACCGAGGCCCAGTCCGCCAACGCCGGGGAGGTCAAGATGGCAATCCGGTCAGTCTCACAGACAACCGAATCAAATGCCGCCAGCGCGGAGGAAATGGCCGCCAGCGCGGAGGAACTCGGGGCCCAGGCCCAGGGCCTCCGCGACCTGATCAAGCGGTTCAGCGTCTGATGGCTGCCAGCGGTCGGACCAGAGGCTGGCAGAATTCGCCAGCCCGGCCATCCCCCTCCCTGTTTCTCTGACTTCAAATTTACCCGCAGGGCCCTGATCATGTCTTTGTTTGCCCGGCTGTTCCGGCCCGCCTCCCGCTTCGCCTCTGCTGCCGGTCAAGGCCGCTTTGTCGGCACCGACCGGTCAGGCCCTGCCGATATCCTCTCGGCAATCGACCTGTCGCTCGCCCGGATCGACTTCCAGCCTGATGGCACGATCATCGGAGCCAACGACAACTTTCTACAGGTTTTCGGGTACACGCTGGAGGAGATTCAGGGCCGGCATCACAGCCTCTTTGTCGACGAAGCCACCCGTCGTGGCGGGGATTATGCCGACTTTTGGAATGCCCTCCGCCGCGGCGAGCACTTCACCGCCCCCTATTCCCGACTCGGCAAGGGCGGGCGGCCGGTCTACATCATGGGCTCCTATGCGCCGGTGCGAGATCAGCACGGCAGCGTGGTCCGGGTGGTGAAATTCGCCATCGACAACACTGACCGCGAGCTGCGGGCCAAGTCACTGCTGACCCATCTCACCGAGGTGGCCGCCGGCGACCTGACGGCCTCTTTTGAACAGGCCGGTGATGATGATGTTGCCCGGATCGCCAACACCGCCAACACGATGATCATCGAACTCCGCGGACTTGTTAGACAGATCTCCGAAGCTGCCGATCAGCAGAATGAAGGCGCCCGGATGATTGCCGAAAGCTCCAGCGACCTCAGCGAAGGCTCACAGTCGCAGGCCGCCAGCGTCGAGGAGATGACCGCCGCGGTCGAACAGCTCGTCAACTCAATCGACTCCATCTCGAAAGCTGCCATTCATTCACGGCAGCAGGCCGAGGAGACCGCCGGCATGGCCCAGGCCGGTGGCACCGCCGTGGCTGATGCGGTCAATTCGATGGATCTGATCCAGCGATCATCACAGCAGATCAACGAAATCATCGCGGTGATCAGTGAGATTGCCGGCCAGACCAATCTACTGGCCCTCAACGCGGCGATCGAAGCGGCCCGGGCGGGTGAACACGGCCTCGGTTTTGCCGTGGTAGCCGATGAAGTCCGCAAACTGGCCGAGCGGGCCAGCGAGGCAGCCAAGGAAATCACCGGACTGATCAACGAATCGAGCCGCCGGGTCGAGGAAGGGGCCGCCATCTCGCAAAAAGTTGGCGCTGCCCTCGAGCAGATTGTCTCGGCCTCAGGTCGTACTGCTGACCAGATCAGCTCAATCGCGACGGCAACGGAAGATCAGGCGGCCAACGCCGGCGAGGTGAAGCTGGCGATCCGCTCAGTCTCAAAGACGACCGAATCCAATGCAGCAAACGCTGAGGAGATGGCTGCCAGCGCTGAGGAACTCGGCGCTCAGGCTCAGGGGCTTCGTGATCTCGTCAGACGGTTTTCCGTCTGACCCGCTGCCCGGGGTTTATGAGGATTCACCCGATGGTTCGAACCGCTGCTTCCATTTCTGGGCGATACTATCCAGAGCGGGCGGGATTGCCGCAGCGGCGATTCTGCGGGAGCCACCACGCAACCTGGACCGGCGGACAGTGGACCACCATGGAACTGACAAAACTGACACCGGACGAGTTTGACCGATTCCGGACGTTTATCTACGGCCAGACCGGCATCCGGATGGCCGACGGCAAGATCACGCTGCTGTCCAACCGGATTCGCCGTCGGCTGCGGGACCTCGGCATCGACTCCTTTGAAGACTACTACCACCAACTCACCCGTGACCGGCTGCCGGGGGAGCTCGAACAGTTCATCGACGCCGTCACCACCAACGAGACGCACTTCTTTCGCACCAGCGGCCACTTCGACTGGTTTTCAGAGACGTTCCTACCGGCCCTGCTCAACCGGGTGGCCGACCGCACGCATGACAGGTCGCTACGGGTCTGGTCGGCAGCGTGCAGTTCCGGCGAGGAGCTTTACACGCTGGCCATCTGCATCGACGAGATTCTCCATCGGTTTGCCGGCTGGCGGATCTCGCTACTGGGCAGTGACATCAGCGAAACCATGATTGCCGCTGCCAAGCGGGGCGTGTTTCCTGATCGCTCGCTGGAGCATGTCTCGGCAGAGCGACGGCGGAAGTACTTCACGCACCTGCCAGCTGAGAAGGGCTGGACGATTCGCCCTCGGCTGGTGCAGATGTGTGCGTTTCAGCGGCACAATCTGCTCGACCCACTTGCGGGCCCTCGGCAGGACTGCATCTTCATTCGAAACGTTTTCATCTACTTCGACCGCGAATCGAAGAAGCGGGCGGTGCGGAACCTGATCGACGCCCTCGCCCCGGGAGGCTCGCTGGTGGTCGGTCCAGCCGATGGCATCTACGACCTGCTTGGCGATCTCGAGAAAAAATCAATTTTCCTTTACGAAAAACCCAATTGACGGATCGTCGGCCTCACGGCTGCGACAACCGGGCCCGACCCCATGAGCGACCATAACTTTCCCGGTGACCTCCCAGCCGACGAGATGGGTGACTACCTTCGGCTCTACCTCGACGAAACCGATGAACAGCTCGACGGGCTGGTCGAGACCTTCCTGCAGCTGGAGCATGACCCCGCCAACGCCCAGGGACTTAACGAGGCCTTCCGGCTGATCCATTCCATCAAGGGCTCATCGGCCCTGCTGGGGCTCGACCGGATCACTTCGCTGACCCATCATTTGGAAACCCACTTTGAGCGACTTCGCTCTGGCCGGCAGCAGCTCGACACCAGCACCATTAACGTGGTGCTCCGCTGCATTGACTTCCTGCGGGAATGTAACGGCAGGCTGCGGGCGGGTGAGGCCCTGCACTCGGCCGGTGACCTGCTCGACCAGGTGAAGGCGCTGGAGCATCATGCGAGCCAGACCGAGGCGGGGCGGCCCGCTCTGCCGCCCCCTGCGGCAGCGGTCCCATCGAGGCTCACCCCCTCGGTCGAACCGGTCATGCCGGCGGCCGAACCAGCCGCGTCGGACACCACAAAAGACCAGCACTGGCGGATCGAGGTTGCCCTCAACCCCGGCCTGCCAATGGCGGAGATGAAGGCCGAACTGATTGTTACCCGGCTGGCAGCACTCGGTGAACTGACGGATTGCCAGCCGCCCCGCAACGAATTCCCCGGGGCGAGCCGGCTGGAGCACTTTGAGTTGGTGCTGGCCACGATGGCCACCGCGGCCGAAATCGAAGCGGCAGCCCGGGCCGATGGCGTTGCCGCGGTCTTACTCAAACAGGTGCCGCCCGGGACGCGGGTGACCGCCCGCACGCCGGTGACGACAGCTGCCGACGAGCTCGACCAAATGGACGAACCGGATAACGGCGGCCCTCCCGCCCCGGCGTCACCGCAGGACACCTCCGCAAGCCGCCCGGCGGCCGCCGCCAAGCCCCCAGCGCTCACCGAAACGGTCCGGGTCGATGTGGACCGGCTTGATGTGCTGCTGAACCAGACCGGCGAGTTGGTCGTCAACCGGGCCCGGCTGTCACAGCTTGCCGAAGACATTGCCCCGATGTTTCACAAGACGGGGCTCACGTCGCAGGCCACCACGGTCCTCGGTCTGGTCCGTAATCTGGTCGAACGACTCTCCGCGAGCGGCCCCGCTCCGACCGGCCTGGAACTGCAAGAACTCACTGAGCAAGCGAGCGTGATGGAGCAGCAGCTGTTGGGCTGGCAGGAGGGCCGGCAACACTTCTCGGAGCTCACGGCCGCCATCGACCAACTGACCCGAGTTTCCAACAGCCTGCAGCAGGGCGTGCTCAACACCCGGATGGTACCGGTTGGCCCACTCTTCAACAGGTTCAAGCGGTCGATCCGCGACATCACCCAAGAACTCGACAAGCGGGTGCATCTGGAGATCGCGGGAGAAAAGACCGAACTCGACAAGCGGATGATCGACGAGATTGGCGACCCGCTGAATCATCTGATCCGCAACTGCGTCGACCACGGCATCGAACCGGCTGAAATCCGCATCCGGCATGGCAAACCGGAGGTGGCAACCGTCACCCTCTCAGCCTCTCACCGAGGCAACAACGTTTTCATCACCGTCGAGGACGATGGCGGCGGCATCGACACTGAACGGGTCAAGCAGATCGCCGTCCGGCGGGGCCTAGTACCCCTGGACACAGCCGATGCTCTGGCGGAGCAAGATCTGGTGGAGTTGATCTTTCAGCCCGGCTTCAGCACAGCCGCCACGGTCTCGGACATTTCCGGCCGGGGGGTCGGCATGGACATCGTGCGGACCAAGATCTCCCGCCTCAACGGTACCATTGAAGTCGGTTCCCGGCCTGGACAGGGCACCAAATTCACCATCCGGTTGCCCCTGACACTGACCATCACCCGCTGCATGCTCTTCCGGCTGCGGTACGGGGTCCTGGCGGTACCAATTGAACATGTCCGCGAAATTGTCTCGGTCGCGGGCCATCAAAGCCTGCTGGTCAATGGCCGGCAGATGTGCGACATCCGCGGGGAGTTTCTACCGCTGGTTTCGATCGACGACCTGTTCAACTACGGTGATATCACCAGTGACAGCGGTGGCCCACCGCAGCCGGCCGGCACGACCGCTGACGAGGCCCATGTGGTGATCCTGCATGCGAACAACCGGTCTTTGGGCTTGCGGGTTGATGATCTGCTGGGCGGGCAGGACATTGTGGTGAAATCACTAGACGAAAACTTCACGCATATCCGGGGGCTTGGCGGAGCCAGCATTCTGGGCGATGGTTCGGTCTGCCTGCTGCTTGATGCCGCCACCTGCATCGAATTGGCCGTGGGCGGGCAGGCCGGTGCCGCCGTGGAACTGACCACTGAAAGCTGAACCCCCGACCGGGTTCGTGAACAACGGACACCATCATGCCAATTCGCTCGATAACGACGCAGACCGACCTGTTCAAGCGGGCCGCTGAGGAGGCATCGGCTGCGTTGTCGAAGTGGCTGGACCGACCGACAAGCATCACCATCAACCAGGTGTCGGTGCTGCCAATCACCGAAGCCGTGGGTGTGCTTGGGGTCAGCGACTCACCCCTGGTCGCCTGCGCCATGCAGATTACCGGCCTGTTTTCCGGCCTGCTGGTGCTGACAAGTGACGACGCCAGTGGGCTGGCGTTGGCTGACATGCTGCTGGGCAGGGAGTTGGGGAGTAGCACCGACTGGACCGAGGTCGAGCAGTCAGCCGCCGTCGAAACCGCGAACATCATCGGCTGTGCCTACCTCAACGCCATGGCGACCGAGCCGCAGGGGGCTCCCGGCACACCGGCAGCGGCACTGCTGCCTTCACCCCCCTGGTTCGCCCGGGACTATGCCGCCACAGTCATGCAGAGCATTCTGATGGCACAAGCCTCGGTGGCTGATGATGTCTTCTTGACCCACACCGACTTCCGGGTCGATGACATGCCGGGCAAGTGCTCGCTGCTCTTCATCCCAGAAGCCGAAGACCTTGGCTGAGATCCCCCTTTCCCCGGCTTTGGGCCGCCGCCTTCCGTGACCACCCCATCAGACACTGCCGCTGCCAGTTCCGCTCCCCAACAATTTTTTGTCGGCGCGATCGGCATGGGTGAGATCGGGGTCGGCCAAGAGGACGGGCTGCTGCGGACCTTCGTTGGCTCCTGCGTTGGCGTTGCCATCTACAACCGGCGGCGGAAACTGGCAGGCATGGCCCATGTCATGCTGCCGGAATCGAAGGGCCGAGAAAATCAGCCGGGCAAGTACGCCGACACCGCGATCCCCGAGATGCTCCGGCAGTTAGGGGGTCTCTGCCGGGGCGAGCCGGTGCGGTGGTCGGCCAAACTGGCCGGTGGTGCAAAAATGTTTGCCTTCCAAAGCGGCATGACCATCGGCGACCAGAATGTCGCTGCCATCGAAGAGATTCTCCGCGGGCTTGACATTCCAGTGCTGGCAAAGTGTTGTGGCGGTGAGCAGGGGCGACGAATCGCCATCGATGTTGCCACCGGCACGATGACCGTCGAAACCATGGGGGCTGAGCCGCAACGGTTTTGACCCCTCTCCCCTCCTCACCGTTATTCCTGTGGAGCCCCAATGAACACCACCCCGACCAAGCGTCTGCTCATTGTCGATGACGCGATGATCATGCGGGCGATCATCAAAGACACCGCCAAGAAAGCCGGCTGGGAAATCGTCGGTGAGGCAACCAATGGGGCCGAGGCGGTCAAGCGCTACCGGGAACTCCGCCCCGACCTGACCACCCTCGACATTGTGATGCCCGAAATGGACGGCGTTGAAGCCCTTCGAGCCATCCGCGGCGAGGACCCGGGGGCCAAGGTGGTGATGATCAGCGCTATTGACCAACGGGCCAAGCTCAATGAGTGCATTCAACTCGGGGCCCTCGACTTCATCGTCAAGCCCTTCGACAAGCAGCGGCTGCTGTCGCTGTTCGGCACCTATTTTCAGCCGGGAACCGCCGCGCAGGCCTGAGGCGGCCGTTCGGGCCCGCCTGCACCGCCGCAAAGTGTCTCCTTGCCAACGGGGCTGTGGAGACGCCGCGGCCGCCCGTCAGCGCCGGAGACTCGCCGGCTTGACCGACCGACTTTAGAGTTGGTCTGCTGGAGTTCGTCGCGTGTTCCAGCGGCGTCAGCAGCAGATTCCTATTTTCGGAAGCCGCACCATGTCCGTCACCAGCCCCACCTTTTGGCTTGAGCAGGCTCAGCTCCAGCGGCTGATCGAGGTTCTGCGGGCCCGCGGCCACCGCGTCATCGGCCCTCAGGTGCGGGATGCGGCGGTCATCTATGACGACCTGCCCGACGCCGCGTCCCTGCCGACCGGACTGATCGATGAGCAAGACGGCGGCTGGTACCGGCTCATCGAACAGGCCCTCGCCGGGCCCTTTGACCATGTGGCCGGGCCGCACTCGCTGAAGAACTTTCTGTTCCCACCCCGTGAGACGATCCAACAGTGGCGGCGGCAGGAGGGATCGTGGGAACAACTCAACACCCAGTCTGAGCCAGAGCCGCTGGCGGTGATCGGTCCGCGGGCCTGCGACCTGCGGGCGCTCGCCATCCAGGACCGGGTCTTTCTGGAAGGCGACTATGTCGACCCGTTCTACCGGGCCCGCCGCGAGCAGCTGTTTCTTGTGGCGGTCAACTGCCGGCGGGCGGCCGCCACCTGCTTCTGTCACTCGATGGGCTGCGGGCCGGAGGTGACGATCGGTCATGACCTGCTGCTGACGCCGGTTGGCGAGCGGTTTGTGGTCGAGGCCGGGTC
>CBFIHA010000055.1:0-26565 GCA_965662195.1 uncultured Pirellulales bacterium | reverse complement strand
GGAATTCGCCAGAATTCCGACCGCGGCACAATAGTTTCGTAGCGGAATTCGCCAGAATTCCGACCACGGCACAATAGTTTCGTAGCGGAATTCATCCGAACTCCGACCGCGGCACTGCGATTCGATTTCGCTGCGATTTTCTCGGGGTTCGGAACGGGCCTGCATCAGGCCGGCTGGCCGGCCCAGCGAATCGTCACCGGCAGGCCAAAGATCTTTTTAAACAACTCCGTCCTGCGTTCGGCCCCCCAGATGTCGACCTGCGGATTGTCCTTGGCCACGAGGGCCAGTTGCACGCCGCGCTCGTCCACCGCGGTCACCACGTCGGTGACCTGCTGGGAACGGCTGCGGTCGAGACCGCCGGCCAGCCGAAGGATGGCGGCCATCTTCTTGACCCGCCGCTGATCGTCAGCCGAGAGCCGGGCCAGATTCTGATGCTTCTTCTTGGGAAACGCCCCACGGTGATAACGGGCGACGTTGGCAATCAGTTCCAGATCATGGCTACGGATACCCGGCAGCCGGCTGTTGCGAATCAGGTGGTAGCTGTGCTTGTGGTGCTGGTCGTAGTTGATGACATAGCCAACATCCTGCAGCCGAGCCGCCGTCTCCAGCAGCGGCCGATCCTCCGGGAGCAGCGTGAGCGGCTCGGCTAGCTGTTCATAAAGACGGCCGGCCAGCTCGGCGACAGCCCGCCCATGTTCAAGCTCACCTGAGCAAGCAGCGGCCAGCCGTTCGATCGCCTGATCCCGTTGGGCCGGGTCGGCAACCGGTCGATCGAAGCAGTCGTCGATCATCTCGTGGATCAGGCCATCGCGGACGCCGCGGGTGTGAACCACCACGGTGTTGACCCGGAACCGCTTCAGTAGCCCGTCGATGATCGAGAGGCCGGCGATGATGATGTCGGCTCGGTCGGCTGTCATGCCGGCCATCGACCGCCGGGCCCGCAGCGGCATCTTCTTCAGCCGGTCAAGCAGATGCCGCAGTTCGGCATGCGACACCTTGTAGCCGGCCACCGGAATATCAAACTCCTTCTTGCTGGCCATCATCAGTTCGGCCAGGGTGGTGAAGGTGCCGCCGGAGCCGACCAGGAAGTGCGGGGCGAACAGTGGCCGGGTGGTCTCCCGCTTGAGGCAGCCGCCGATCTCTTGATCAAGCTTGAGCAGCCCCTGCTGCAGGGCCTCGCTACTGGCCCCACTGCCGATGCCGCATTGCTCGGTGAGCCGCACGGCCCCCAGCGGTGTCGAGAAGATCGACTCGACCAGGCTACCGGTGGCGAAGACGATTTCGGTACTGCCGCCACCGATGTCGGCGATGACGATGTTCTTGCCGGTCAGGTCGACGGCATGCTGCACGCTGGTGAAGGCCAGCCGGGCTTCCCGCTCGCCACTGATCACCTCAACCTCAAGACCGACCTCCTCCCGGACGCGACGGCAGAAGTCGCTGCCGTTGGTCGCCTCCCGGACGGCGCAGGTCGCGATCGTTCGCAGGGCCGACACCTGATAGCCGGCGGCAATCTGTTTGAAACTGGTCAGGGCTGCGATGGTCCGCTCCATGGCCTCGTCATCGAGCCGGCCAGCCGCCGAGACACTACGGGCCAACCGGGTTGGCTCGCGTTCCTCATCCAGAATGCGGTAGCTGCCCCCTCGCAGCACCTCCGCCACCAACAGGCGGACGCTGTTGCTGCCGATGTCGATCCCCGCCAGCCGACTGGCCATGTCGGCGGTGAGGAAGATCTGTTTCTGCTCGGTGCGGACGGTCATGCGGGTTGCGGAGGGGTGAATCGGCATTGTGTTTCCAGCCGCCAAGCATACTTGCTCGGAACGGGGCAGTGCGCGGCTACACTGTTTGGCCTGGCCGCTTTGTCTGCTGCCGACATCTCACCCCGTCCGTCCTGCCACCAAACCGTGCATCGTCCAGTTTCCGGAACCATCTTCAGCGGCGGTGAGCTGTTTTCGCTCCCGGCGGCGGGCTGTGGCCTTTCCGTGGGAAACTTTGACGGCGTCCACCTCGGGCATCGCGAGATCATCCGCCAGTTGCGGGAATTGGCCAGTGGCCACGGGCTGCCAGCGGTGGCCGTGACGTTCGACCCGCACCCGGCGGCAGTGCTGCGGCCCGGCGATGTTCCACCTCCGCTGACAACCGTGCGGCGGCGGGCCGAACTCCTGCTAAGCCTGGGGCTTGATGCCGTAGTGGTGTTGGAAACCACGCCCGACCTTCTCCGGCTTTCGCCGAAAGATTTCTACGAGCAGGTGTTGCGGGGTTGCCTGCGGGGCGCCGCCTTCGTGGAAGGAGAGGATTTTCGTTTCGGGGCTGAACGGCAGGGCGATACCGAACAACTGCGGGCCTGGGCTGTCCGTGATGGGCTGGCGTTTGCCGCCGTCTCGCCCGTGGTCGCCGCAGGTGCCGCCGTGTCGAGCTCGCGGGTGCGGCAGTTGCTGCTCAGCGGCGAGGTGGCCGCTGCTGCGGAACTGCTGGGGGCGGCCTACGCGATTTCGGGAACCGTTGAGCATGGCCAGCACCGCGGGGCTGCGATCGGCTTTCCAACGGCCAACCTCGGTGCTGTCGCCACCCTGCTGCCGGCTGAAGGGGTGTACGCTGGTGGAGCGATCACCGTGGCGGGCAGCCGGCATGCGGCTGCAATCCATCTGGGTAAAAATCTTACTTTCGCTGCCGCCCAGCCCACTGTCGAGGTGCATCTGATCGATTTCAGCGGTGATCTCTATGGTCAGCCGCTGCAGGTCGCCTTCGGCCGGAGGATTCGGGACACCTGCCGGTTTGCCGGCATCGAAGAACTGACCGATCAGCTGCGGTGCGACGTGGCCGCCGCCGCGGCCGCTGAGGTGACCGACGCTGCCTGGCCGCCCCCGAGGGTCACGACGAGCCGGCTCAGAGGGTAGACTTTCTGAAGTCTGACCCCTTCGGTGCAACCGGGTGGTCGCCAGTAGAGGGTTTTGTTTTTCAGGTCAGAGAACTTCGCCGCAAGGAGCATCCATGCGTCTCGATTGGGCCGCCTTTCTCAATCTCGTTCATCAGTCCGAACGGTTCGTGCTGACCAGCCACGTCCGGCCCGATTGCGATGCCCTCGGCAGCGAACTGGGCCTTGCCGGCATCCTCGAGGCGGTGGGTAAGGACGTTCGCGTCGTCAATGCCCAGGAGACACCGGTCAACCTCCGCTGGATCGACCCCGAGAACAGGCTGGAGTCGCTTGCCCAAGGGGTTAAGCCGGCCGATCTGGACGACCGCGATCTGCTCGTCGTGCTCGACACCAGCGCCAGGGCCCAGCTCGGGGCGATGGGTGACGTGCTCAAGCGAAACCGTGACCGGGTGGTGGTGGTCGACCATCACGTCAGCGAGGACAACCTGGCTGATCGCTGGTTCAAGGACACCACGGCCGAGGCGACCGCCCGCATTGTCTATGAGATCGGCCTGCGGCTGCGGGTGCCGCTGACGGAACGGATCGCCACGCCACTCTACGCCGGTCTCTCCACTGACACCGGCGGCTTCCGCTTCCCGTCGGCCAGCGGTGAGACCTTCCGGGTGGCGGCCCGGCTGGTCGATGCCGGGGCCAGTCCATCCTTCATCTACCGCGAACTGTTTGAGCAGGACACGCTGGCCCGGCTGCACCTGGTCGGACGGACACTGGCCGGAGCCCGTACCTTCAATGATGGCAGCTGCATCCTTTCGACGGTGCGGCAGGCCGACATCAAGGAGATTGGAGCCCTGCCGGCCGACACCGAAGATCTGATCAATCTGACCCTCGCGGTGAAGGGCACCCAGCTTGCCGCGATTCTGATCGAACAGCCCGATGGCCGGGTGAAACTGAGTTTTCGTAGCCGCGGCGCGGCCGACTGCAGTGCCCTGGCGGGGCATTTTGGCGGCGGCGGCCACAAGGCGGCGGCCGGGGCGATCGTCAGCGGCGATTTTGATGCTGTTGAGCAACAGGTGACCGAGGCGGTCGATGCTGCCTGGCACGCGCTTGAGCCAGCCTGACGATTTCAGCGTCATCGGGTCGGCCCCCGCGACATTCCTGAAAGTATCTGCCGCTCACTGTCGGCAACGTCTGGAGAAATCAACAATGGCTGAACACCCCGAAACTGCCCCAGTCACCCAGGACAGAAGAAGCTTCATCACCAAGGCATTGGCCGTCTGCTGCGGTGGTCTGGCGACGCTCACCCCGGTTGGCGCCGCCGTCTGGGCCGTGCTCGACCCACTGCGGCGGACCGCCGGTGCCGGCAGCTTCCTCCGGGTGGCCGATCTGGCCAATCTGCCTGACGACGGTCAGCCCCGGCAATTTCCGGTGATTACTGACCGGGTCGATGCCTGGACTGGCTATGCCGCCGAGCCGATCGGAGCCGTCTACGTGAAGCGAGAGAAGGGGAGTGACACCGTCGAGGCACTGTCGGCCACCTGTCCCCATGCCGGCTGCTTTGTCGAGATGGACAAGGAATCAAAATGCTTCCGCTGTCCCTGCCATAACAGTGCGTTCACGCTGGATGGGGGGATTGTCGCCCCCAGCCCGAGCCCACGGTCGATGGACAGCTTGGAATGCCAGGTCGACAAATCGGGCAGCATCCTCGTGAAGTGGCAGAACTTCTACACTGGAATCGAAAACAAGGTGGCCCGCCCATGAGCACGACCGCACCACAAGCCGATTCAACCGCAAAACCGACCCCCGGCCTGCTCGGCAGTCTCGCCGACTGGTTCGATGACCGGACCGGCTATCGGGCGTTGGTCCACGACGCCCTCTACGAGCGGGTGCCCGGCGGGGCCCGCTGGCGGTATGTCTGGGGCAGTGCACTTGTCTTTGCCTTCATGACCCAGGTGATCACCGGGCTGGTGCTCTGGGCCAGCTATTCTGCCAGCGCCCAGACCGCCTGGGAGAGCGTCTACTACATCCAGCACGAGATGGCGGGCGGGTGGCTGCTGCGGGGCATCCACCATGTGATGGCTCAGGCGATGGTGGTGCTGTTGGCCCTCCACCTGATGCAGGTGGTCATCGATGGGGCCTACCGGGCACCGCGGGAGGTCAACTTCTGGCTGGGCCTGATCCTGATGCAGCTGGTCCTCGGCATGGCACTGACCGGCTATCTGCTCCCCTGGGATCAGAAGGGCTACTGGGCCACCCGGGTGGCCACCAACCTGGCCGGCCTTGTGCCGCTGGTTGGCCCGTCGCTGCAGCAACTGGTGGTGGGCGGCCCCGACTATGGCCATCATACACTGACCAGGTTTTTCGCCCTGCATGCCGGCTTTCTGCCGGCGACGCTGGTCGGCTTTCTGGTGCTGCACCTGACGCTCTTCCGCAAGCACGGCCTGCACCCCAAGCAGCCGATCACCAAGCCCGACGCCATGTTCTGGCCCGATCAGGTGCTCAAGGACGCTGTGGCAATGCTGGCGGTGATGGCGGTGGTACTTGGTGTCATCCTGATGCCGGCCCTCCGGGCGATGCTCGCCGGCGAGCCGATCGTCACCGGCCACCTGGGGGCGGAACTGGGGGCCCCGGCCGATCCCTCCCAGCCCTATGCCGCCGCCCGGCCGGAGTGGTATTTCCTGTTTCTGTTTCAGTTCCTCAAGGTCTTTGAGGGCTGGGGCGCATCGGGTGAGTTCCTGGGCGCAATCGTGGTGCCGGGGCTGACGCTGGGGCTGATGTTCCTGATGCCAATCATTGGCCGCTGGAAGCTCGGCCATCGGTTCAACATCGCCTTTACGCTGGCGATTCTTGCCGGAGCCGGCCTGCTGACGGCGATGGCCCTGCACGAGGATTACTACGCCCTCTGGGCCGACAAGACGGCCTACGCCGACGTGGAAGAGCTGGTCAAACAGACCGGTGGTGACGAGCAGAAGCTGGCTGCCGCTCTGGGCAATGACGAGGTCAAGCTGGCTGAGTTCAAGAAGCGGCGGCATGAGTATGAGGCGATCCGCAAATCGGAGGCCTTCCTGGTGGCGGTGAAGCAGGCCAAGGCCGATGCCGAACGGGCGGTCGCGCTGGCCGGCCGGCCGGAGAAGATCCCACCGGCAGGAGCCTTGGCGCTGGTCCGCAGTGATCCGCTCTCGCAGGGACCGCTGCTGTTCGCCCAGCACTGTGCCAGCTGCCATGCCCACATCGACCCGGCCAAACCGGAGGCGGCGGCGATGTTCGCCCAAGCCTCGGCTGCCAACCTATTCGACTTCGGTGGCGTGGTCTGGGCCCGCGGGCTGCTCGACCCCGAGCAGGTGGCCGGCCCGGCCTACTTCGGCAACACCGCCCATAAAGACGGTGACATGGTGTCGTTTGTGACCGACGAGCTGAGCGACCCCGAAAGCTGGAAGCCGGACGAGGTGCAGGCGGTAATCGCGGCGCTGGCCGCCGAAGCTGAGCTGCCGACCGGTGGAGCCTCAGCCGAGTTGGTGGCGACTGGCCGCAAGCTGATGGCCGACACCGACCGCTGCGGCAGCTGCCATGCCTACGCCGACAACGAGACAGAACTGGGCTATGCCCCCGACCTCAACGGCTGGGGCTCGCGGGAGTGGCTGGTCGGCATCATCACCGATCCAACCCACCAGCGGTTCTATCCGGAGGATAACGACCGCATGCCCAGCTTTGGCGTCGGCCGTGACGGGGGCACGCCGACGCTCACTGAAGGGCAGATCGGGCTCATCGCCGATTGGCTCCGCGGCAGCTGGTACCGCCCGGCGGGGCATTGAAGGCCTCGTCTCAATTCTTCGCCCGTTGCCTCCGGGGCTTCTGAGGAATTTTTCGTGAGTTGTCTGCGAAGCGTCGGGGCCAAGCCCCTGCCATCTCGTCGGACGTTCACTCCGGACACCCTGTCCCTCCCTCCCTCGACGGAAAATGTGCTTCGCCATCCTGGCTGCGCTCAGTTTCTAACACCGCTCGATTGGCATGGGCTTGCCCCTTGCCCGTTTGGTCCCGAGAAGAACTCCGGGCCGGAGGCATCGCGGTCAACTCCTAGCGGGACAAGCTGTTTCTTGGGAGATGTCCGGAGGACTGGAAGCCCCCCCCTCATACGACCGTCCAGCGGTCGAAGAGCTTTTCGCGGAAGCTTTGCCATTCTGGCCGGGGTGGATCGGAGGGCTCGTGATCAGTGGCAGCCAGTTCGGCCACCCAGTCGTCCATCCGGCGGAGCCGACGGACGAGCGCCTCGGTGACATTGAAGGCCAGTTTGTAGGCGGCCTGCACACCGTCGTGGATCAGGTCGGCGTAGTCAGCGTGTTTGATCCGCAGCAGCCTGACCGCCGTCTGTGATCGGACGTCGGCTGAGTGCGGCGATGGGCTGAAGAACGACATGTCACCAAAGTGAGCCGGCGGCTCGAGGTGTGCAAGCATCACCCGCTTGGCCTCGGGATCGTTGGCATTGGTCCGCCGAGCGACCTCGCAGCGGCCCTCGAGCAGGATCCAGAGGTCGCGGCTGGTCGCCCCTTGTTCCAGGATCAGCCGCTCCGGCTGAAACTCGATCACACCGCCGATGTCGCTGATCTGCGAGAGGTCGGTGGCATTGAAGCCACTGAACAGCGGCATGTCACGGAGGAACTCCGGTGAAACGGTCTCGGAACTCATTCGATTCCTCCCAGCAGCGTGGCGCGGCCGACCCGGCCCACACCGAGCATGAAGGCAGCCGTCCGCAGGGAAACCTTACGCGAGGAGGCAAGCTGCCAGACCTGCTCGAAGGCCTCGCCCAGAATCCGGTCGAGCTCCTGCCGCACGCGGTTGACGCCCCACTGATAGTGCTGCCGATTCTGCACCCACTCAAACCAGCTGGCCGTTACACCGCCGGCATTGCAGAGGATGTCGGGCAGCACCGTGATGCCCGCCTCGTCGAAGAAGGCATCGGCAGCCGGGTCGGTCGGAGCGTTGGCTGCCTCGATGATGATCGGTGCCCGGATGTTTGGAGCATTCTCAGCGGTGAGCACCCCGCCGAGGGCGGCGGGAATGAGCACATCGCAGTCACAGGTGAGCAGGTCGGCATGACTGATTGTCTCAGCCCCGGCATAGCCGGCCAGTTTGCCCCCATGGGCATGGACATGGCGAATCAGTTCGAGCACATCGAGGCCGTCAGCTTTGAAGTAGGCGGCAGTGGCATCGCTGACGGCGACCACCCGGCATTCGGCGTCACGGAGAAACTTCGCCGTGTGGGTGCCGACGTTGCCAAAGCCCTGGATGGCGACACGGGCCTCCGGCACCCGGCGGCCGAGCCGGCTGAGCAGCTTGACCGTCAGCAGGCCGACACCGCGGCCGGTCGCCTCTTCACGGCCCGGAATGCCGTGGTATTCGACCGGCTTGCCGGTGACGCAGGCGGGCGAGAAGCCGTGAAATTTGTCGTACTGATTCATGATCCAGGCCATCACCTCGGCGGTGGTGCCCATGTCGGGGGCCGGGATGTCGACGTCGGGGCCGATCAGGTCGTGCAGGTTGTCGACGAACCGCCGGGTGACCCGCTCGAGCTCGCGGGGGGAGAGGGTTGCCGGATCGACGGCAATGCCCCCCTTCGCTCCGCCGTAAGGGATGTTGACCACGGCAGTCTTCCAGGTCATCAGCGACGCCAGGGCCCGGACCTCGTCGAGGTCGATCTGGGGGTGGTATCGCAGGCCGCCCTTCATCGGGCCGCGGGCATTGTTGTGCTGTACCCGGTAGCCGATGAAGGTGGCCACCTCACCGGAGTCGAGCTCAACCGGAATCTGAACCTGCACCTCCCGTTGCGGGGTGAGCAGCAGGCGGCGGATATTTTCCGACAGGTCGAGTTGGTCGGCGGCCCGGTCAAAATAGATCCGGTTGGCTTCGCTGGATCGCATTGGGCGGCTCTTGTTGGGGCTTCCGTGCTGACAGGGCGATCTTAGCCCCCCGTTACAATACCCGCCAACCGCGATGGCAGCCGGTGTCCCAGCCGGTCGGGAGTGGCCGTGCCAGCTCGCTGGACGTTTGCGTCGCCTCCCCGCGTCAACCGATCGGTACCGGCACGGGGGCGGCAAAAGTCTCGTCGCGTCGGCCGTGCCGGCCGAAAGCTCCTCGAGCGTTCGCCGACCCCCGTGCCTCGTCAAAGGTGACCGTGAGGGAAGGAAACCCCCAACGCACCTTTTGATGGTGCGGGTTCGCGTCAATCGGCATCAAAAAATCCGATTCTTCGAAGCCCGAACCGCAAGCTGAGGGAAATCGCGTGTGTGGTCCCCAAAACACATCCCCTCGGCTCGCGCCTCGGGCTGCCTGGATTTCGGTGCCGCTCAGCACACCATCAAAACCGCGAGCCCGAGGATCATCGGTGGCGATCCCCGAGCTTGTGGCTGACGGTTTGCACGAGTTTCAGAACGCTTCGACACCGATTCCGGATAGGATGTAGCCCGGGTTTTCTCGTCGCGCGAACGCTTCCATGCCCCCACTTTCTTCCGATGTCTTCTGGACCGCGGTCGCCGCGAGTCGGCTGATTAGTGATGATCAGCTGCCGCAGATTCGGGCGGCTTGTGAAGCCGACATCAAAGCTGTCGATGAATCGGTCGACAAGCAGACGGCTTTGGCCGCGCAGTGGCTGGTACGCCGCGGAGTGTTGACGCTCTGGCAGGCCAAGCGGCTCACCCGCGGGGGCGGCGGTTCGTTCTTCATCGGGGACTATCGGCTGCTCGACAAACATGAGCATCCGTTCGGTGGTGTCATCTATCGGGGGCTGCACGGCCCGACGCAGCGGCGGGTTGCCCTCGTGCCGCTTGATCGCTCTGCCTGTGAGCGGGTGGAGGTCTGGACTGAGGTCGTGCGGCGGACCGAACGGGCGGTAGCGGCGGCCGACCCAGCCCTCTCCCGCACCTGGGCCCTCGAAGAGGCGGCGAGTGGCCGGTTCATCGTCTGTGAAGATCTCCCGGGCCGCAGCCTGGCCGACGAACTGGCTCAGCGAGGCTGCTGGCCCGTGGCGGAGGCGGTCGAAGCGGTCCTGCCGCTCTGCCGGGCTGTCGCCGAACTGCACCGGCTGGGTGGTGTCCACGGTCTGATTGCCCTCGGCAATGTGGTCAGGCCGGCTTCGAAAGATGAAGCATTACAACCGCTGCGGCTGCTGCAGCAGCCGCTGGCTGGCGATCCGCTCGGGCTTCTGTCGGCCGATCCACTCCGGCAGTCCCGGTCACTGACGCGGCTCGGCGAGGCCGTCTGCTTCGTCCCACCCGAGCGGCTGGCGACCGGCCAGCCGGTCACACCGGCCGGCGATGTCTATGCCCTCGGCTGCCTGCTGCACACCCTGCTGGCCGGACGGCTCGCCACCTGGAAGGGTGATCCGGTCGCAACAGCGGCGTTTCTTCGCCAAGCCACTCCTGCAGCCGGACCGCCGCTGCCGCCTCTTCCGCACTGTCCTGCCGAGGTCGGGCAGCTGATCACGCATCTGACGGCCAGCGATCCGGCCCGGCGCTATGCCGATGCCGCGGAGGCGGCCGACGCCATGGCGGCCTGCCTTGGGCAGCCCGCGGTCAGCCCGGCCCTGCCAGCAGCGCGGCCGCAGGCAGCCAATCTGATTGCCGCCGCCGCAGCGGAGCCGACCGAACAGCCCACCACCGGATCGAGCCAGTGGCGGGCTTGGCTGCCGCTGGTGGCCGGGGGGGCGACGGCGGCGGTGGTGGTGCTGGTAGGCAGCATGATCTTGTTTGCAAGGCGGGGGTCGGACGACGCCGTTCCGCCTGCTGCAGTTGCGGTCGCTCCGGCAGTGGCCGGGCCTGCAGATGAGCCGAAGCCGCTGGCTGAGGCTGCGGGAAAAGACGCAGCAGCGGAACCGCCCGACCGCTTTGTGGTGGAAAACGACGGCCAGCTCCCCTGGCTGCCACCGACGGCCGGTGGGCAGCCAGCCCTCCGTTATCTGCCGGCCGGTTCGCAGCTGATGCTGCTGGCGCGACCGGCCGAACTGCTGGCCACCGCCGATGGCCGGCTGCTGCTGAAGGCTGGGGACGCCGTCCTCGCCCGGCCAGTCGCGGAACTTGAACGACTGGTTGGTCAGCCGCTTTCTGCGATTGAGCAGCTGCAGATCGGCTGGCAGGCCGATGCCGATGGGCTGCCACTGACTGGCATCTGGGCCCGGTTTGTTGAGCCCGCGGCTGTCCCCAGCGAGCCTCCCGCCAGCCCGGCGGCAGCGGCTGTCGAGCAGCTAGGTGACTGGGTTCGCTGGCGGCCGCCCGCTGCTGCCGGCCGTGAGCTGGTGGTTGCTTCGCCGCCGCTGATCGATCCCCTCATTGCTGCTGCCGATGTACCGGGGCAGTTGCCCCGCAGCATGCGGCCGCTGTTGCCAGTGCTCGATGACCAGCGGCAGCTGACCCTGTTCGGCTCGCCGCACTACTTTGTTCATGATGGCCGCAATCTGTTGCCACCGGCCATGCTGCCGTTGCTCGACCCATTGGAACAGCTACTGGGGGCCGATTGCCCAGCCGCGGCCGTATCGCTGCACCTGGATGATCGATCCTACGTCGAGCTCGATGCAGTCAGCCCGGCAGTCGGGTCAGCGCGGGGGCTTGAGCGACAGGTTCAACAGGGGCTGACCGCCCTGGCTGATGCGGTTGAAAAAATTGTCAGCGAGCGGAGTCTGGCGGCCTACGGCAAGCGACTGGTGCTGCGGCTACCATCGCTGCTGCGGCTGCTTGAGCGACAGCTGCGGGTCGGCATCGAGCACCGCGACCTGATCGTTGCCAATTCCTACTTGCCGCAGTTTGCGGGGCACAACATCGCTGCGGCGGCAACAGTCTTGCTTGAGCAGATTGCAGCCGATCCGGAGGGCGGAACGGCACCACCAGCCGCCGTACCCAAGCCGCCGCCGCAGCCACTCGCCCGACGGCTGCAGCAGCCGGTCGCTATCGCCTTTGCCAGAGACACGCTCGAGACCGCCATCCAACTGCTTGCGGAGGAGTCGGGCATTCCAATCAAAATTGCCGGTGGTGATCTCGAGCTTGAGGGGATCACCAAGAATCAGTCGTTTGGCCTCGAGCAGCGGGGGGTGCCGGCGGAAGAGGTGCTGCTGACGATCCTGCGGAAGAGTGACGCGGGGGCCGGCAAGCTGGTCTACGTTGTGCGGCAGGAGCAGGGGCAGGAGCAGATTGTGGTGACGACCCGGAAGGCGGCCGAGAAGCGGGGCGACACCCTCCCTGCTGTTTTTGCAGGCACCGACGCCCCAGTCCCGGCCCCGCAATAGGCCCGGCGGTTGACACCGATCTCGTCTTGCCGGACGCTCGCAGCAGCGGATGGAACTAATTTGGTGGAGCGAAGCATGATCATTGTGATGAAGGCGGGCGCGAGCCCAGAGCAGGTTGGGCGGGTGACTGAGCGGGTCGAGGGGCTGGGCCTGAAGCCCCACGTGATCGAGGGCACCGAACGGACGGTCGTCGCGGTGGTCGGCTCGGAAAAAGACGCCACCCTCAGCGGCATGGAGACTCTGCCCGGTGTCTCGCGGGTCTTGCCGATCCTGGCTCCTTACAAGGTGGCCAGCCGCGAGGTGCAGCCGGAACAGACGGTGGTAACAGCCGGGCCGTTGGTCATTGGTGGCGGCCGGGTGGGGGTCATCGCCGGCCCCTGTTCGGTTGAGTCCCGCGATCAGATCATCGCCTCGGCCCGGGCGGTCAAGGAGGCGGGAGCGGCTGGCCTGCGGGGCGGCGCCTTCAAGCCGCGGACCAGCCCCTACAGCTTTCAGGGGCTGAAAGAAGAGGGGCTGAAGCTGCTGGCCGAGGCCCGTGACGAGACTGGCCAGGCAATCGTGACCGAGGTGGTCGCCCCCGAGGACGTGCCGCTGGTCGCTCGCTATGCCGACGTGCTGCAAATCGGCGCCCGCAACATGCAGAACTATCGGCTGCTCGAGGCGGTGGGCCGCTGCGACAAGGCGGTGCTGTTGAAGCGGGGGCCGGCGGCAACGGTCGATGAGATGCTGCTGGCGGCCGAATACATCCTCGACGGGGGCAATCGGCAGGTGATGCTCTGCGAACGGGGCATTCGCACCTTCGAGGCCCATACCCGGTTCACTCTGCCGCTGGCAACCGTACCCTGGCTGCAGGCCCGAACCCATCTGCCGGTCGTGGTCGACCCGAGTCATGGCACCGGCCATGCCGCCCTCGTCCCGAGCATGGCGGCGGCGGCGGTAGCGGCAGGTGCCGACGGCCTGATCATCGAGGTCCATCCCGATCCGGCCAACGCCGCCAGCGACGGCGGCCAGACCCTCGACTTTGCCGCCTTCGAGCAGACGATTGCGACCTGCCGACGGGTCGCCGAAGCAGTCGGCCGGCAGCTCGGCTGATCCCGCTGACCGGTCAACGAGTGACGGTGGCGGGCCATCAGCCCAGAACCGCAAAGGCGATCGACATGTAGAGCACGATGCCGACGACGTCGACGATCGCCGAGACAAAGGGGTTGCTCATCAGGGCCGGATCGAGGCCGAGCGACCGAAACAGCAGCGGCAGCACCGAGCCGACCAGGCTGCCCAGCATGACGACGCTGAGGATCGTCAACGGAATCACGATCGCCTGCAGCGGGGACGGCGCATAGAGCAGCGCGAGGAAAAAGCCGGGCACGGCCAGCAGCAGCCCCAGCAGCAGCCCCAGCACAAACTCCCGCCGCAGGATCCGCGGCCAATCGGCCAGTTCACAGTCACCCGTCGAGAGTGCTGTGATCACCAGTGTTGCCGACTGATTGCCTGAGTTGCCGCCGCTGGCGATCACCAGCGGGATG
Organism: uncultured Pirellulales bacterium; assembly: GCA_965662195.1. GTDB lineage: Bacteria > Planctomycetota > Planctomycetia > Pirellulales > UBA1268 > UBA1268. The sequence goes on along the minus strand of CBFIHA010000055.1, from coordinate 12,908 downwards.
AAGGCGATGAGCCAGCCGTGCGGGATTGGAGTCCGCGCCAGCACCATCGCCGTCACGGCGGCGGTGGCGAACAGGATCGTCAGCCAGACGCCCCGTTTCCAGGTCATCGTGACCAGTCCGGTCTCGAGATACCCGTCGGTCAGCGGCGCCACAGCGGCACTCAGGTGGGCGTCCTCGGTCGCCTCCTCCCGGACCGCGTCGAGCACGTCATCGTGGGTGACAATGCCGACCAGCCGGTTGCAGTCATCGACCACCGGGATGGCGATGAAGTCGAACCGGGCCAGCTTTTGCACCACCTGCTCGATCGGCTCGTCGACCCGGACGCTGATCACGTCCCGTTGCATCATCTCAGCGACCTGTGTGGTCGGGTTGGCCAGGATCAGATCCCGCAGCGAGACGAAGCCGACCAGCTTCCGCTCGGTGTCGAGCACGTAGATATAATAGATCGATTCGCTGTTGGGCGCCTGCGTCCGCAACCGGGCGATCGCCTCCCCTGCCGAGATGTCAGCTGGTAGCGAGGCGTACTCAGTGGTCATCAGGCTGCCGGCCGAGTCCTCCGGGCAGGAGAGCAGCATCCGGATGTCATGCCGCTCGGCCTTGGCGACGAGTGGCAGGATTTCCTCGACAAACTCGGGCTCGAGTTCCCGCAGCAGGTCGTCCCGGTTATCGGCTGCCATCCACTCCAGCAGCGGTCCCAGGTGGGCCCGGTCGCCCCCTTCCACCAGCTGAACCTGGCGAGGCATCGGGTAGTAGGGGAAAATTGCCGCCCGCTCTTCCACTGGCAGGGCATCGAGTAGCTGCCAGAGTTCAGCGTTTTCCAGCCCCTCGGAAAACTCGGCCACAGTCGCGGGGTGCAACTCCTCCGCCACCTCGCGAATGCCGGCGGCGTCTTGATCGGCCAGCAGGGCCCGCAGTTCAGGCAGCAGAATGGGGTTGGCGGTGACCATTGAGCACCTTGCACGGAGGGAAGTCGGAGGGGGCGGGCCAAGCTGGCTGGCTGGCCTATACTGCGGGCATGTCCACTGGCAAGCTGCCAGAGGGACGCTGTCATCGGGCCGCAGCTTCAGTATGCCATGAAAGTCTGGTTCGGAGGATCGTCGTCGCCAGCGGTTCAGCGATTCTGCTGGATGCTTCTGTTTGGATGCTGTGTGGCGATGGGTGGCAGCGGAGCGGTGACAGCTGCGGATGGCGATCCCCACCGTGGCTGGGAGCTGTTGCTTTCGAGGGGGTACCTGCCGGCCGATCTCGACCAGGAGGTTTTTGACGCCCTCTGGACGGTCTGGCCCGAACCGCTGCGGAGCCGAGCCGAGCAGGCCGGGCCGGAGGAGCGGCGGCGGCTGGCGATGGAGCGGTATGGCCTGCTGCCGCACCCCGAAGATCCCTCCCGTTCGGTGCAGTATGCCGTCGATGCCGCTGGCACCTGGACGATGAGCTGCCTCGCCTGCCATCAGGGGCAGGTCGCCGGCAAGATGATTCCGGGACTGCCCAACTCAAGCTATGCCCTTGAGACCCTCACGGCCGATGTCCGCCTGGTGAAAATTGCCCGGCGGAAGGCCTTCGGACACATGGACATCGGGTCGCTGCTGCTGCCGCTGGGCACCACCAACGGCACCACCAACGCCGTGATCTTTGGCGTAGCACTCATGCACCACCGCGACGCCGAACTGAATATCCTCTCGCGGCCGCCCCGGTTTGATCTGGTTCATCACGACATGGATGCTCCGGCCTGGTGGCACTATGCGAAACGCAAAACGCTTTACGCTGACGGCTTCGCCCCGCAGGGGCACCGGATGCTGATGCAGTTCCTGCTGGTGAAGGAAAACGGCCCCGAGAAGTTTCGGGAGTGGGAGGACGACTTTCGTCACATCGAGGCCTGGATCGAATCGCTTGAATCACCAGCCTGGCCGGGGCCGCTCGACCAGCCGCTGGTGGAGCAGGGCAGGGCAGTCTTCAAGGAACACTGTAGCCACTGCCACGGAACCTACGGCCCGGCTGGTGAGTACCCCGAGACAGTCGTCGCGATTGGTGAGATCGGGACCGACCGGGTGCGGTTCGACGCCCTTGCCGACGCGGAGCGGCTAGCGCTCAACGACAGCTGGTTCGGGCACTTCGGCCGTGATGCCGAGCCACTTGGTGACCGGCAGCGGCCGATCGGCTACGTCGCTCCCCCGCTGGACGGCATCTGGGCCACTGCCCCCTACTTTCACAACGGCTCGGTACCGACGCTCTGGCACCTGCTGCATCCTGATCACCGGCCCGAGGTCTGGCGGCGGACGCCGACCGGCTATGACGACCAGCGGGTCGGGCTCGAGGTGGAGGTGGCCACCGCCGCCGAATTTGCCGAGCAGCTGGCCGCCGGCCTGCCAGCTGCTGAGCGGCGGCAGTTTTTTGACACCACCCGACCGGGCAAGTCGGCCGTCGGGCATGACTATCCTGCAGCGCTCGACGAGGCTGAGCGGATGGCGGTGCTTGAATACCTCAAGTCACTCTGAGCGGGCATCTGCCCCTCGGGACGATCTGATACATTAAAACTCGATTTGGCCGTCGCCGCGTCGGTGATCCCCCTGCCTCGTGCCCCTGCCGGAGAAAGTTGATGACCCAGCTTGAACGTGCCCGCGCTGAAGAAATCACCCCCGAGATGTCCTTCGTCGCTCAGCGGGAGGATCTTCCCGAAGAGCTGATCCGCAGCGAGGTCGCCCGCGGCCGCATGGTGATTCCGGCCAACACGGTCCATTTGGGCAAACAGCTTGAGCCGATGGCGATCGGCGTGGCGGCGGTCACCAAGATCAACGCCAATATCGGCAACTCGGCGGTCACCAGCGATGAGGCGACCGAGCTGGAAAAACTGCACATGGCGGTCCACTACGGCGCCGATACGGTGATGGACCTCTCGACCGGCAAGGACATCGACACGATCCGGCAGGCGATCATCGCCGCCTCACCGGTGCCGATCGGCACCGTGCCGATCTATCAGATGCTCGAGGAACTCGGCGGCGACATCGACGACATGCAGCCTCAGCACTTCCTCGACATGTGCGAAAAGCAGGCCAGCCAAGGCGTCGATTACATGACCGTTCATGCCGGCCTGCTACAGGAGCATCTCCACCTGACCATGAACCGGATCACCGGCATTGTCAGCCGCGGTGGTTCACTGATCGCCCGCTGGATGATGACCCACCGGCAGCAGAACCCGCTCTACACCCATTTCGAGGATCTCTGCGACATCTTCCGGCAGTACGACGTCACCTGGAGTCTGGGCGACGGGCTGCGGCCGGGCAGCATTGCCGACGCCAGCGACGAGGCGCAGTTTGCCGAACTGCATGTGCTTGGCGAACTGACCCGGCGGGCCTGGGCGAAGGGCTGCCAGGTGATGGTTGAGGGGCCGGGCCATGTGCCGATGGACCAGATCGATATGAACGTCAAGCGGCAGATGGAGGAGTGCGACGAGGCACCCTTCTATGTGCTCGGTCCACTGGTGACCGACATTGCCCCGGGCTACGACCACATCACCAGTGCGATCGGCGCGGCCCTGGCTGGCTGGAGTGGAGCGGCCATGCTCTGCTATGTGACGCCCAAGGAGCACCTTGGTCTGCCTGATGCCGAGGACGTGAAGCAGGGCGTGATCGCCTACAAGATCGCCGCCCACGCCGCCGACCTGGCCCGGCACCGCAAGAACGCCCGCGTCCGCGACGATGCCTTGTCGCGGGCCCGGTTCAGCTTTGACTGGAACGAACAGTTCCGGCTGGCCCTCGACCCTGAGACGGCCCAGCGGTACCACGACGAGACCCTGCCGCAGGAGACCTTCAAGAGCGCCCAGTTCTGCAGCATGTGCGGCCCGAAGTACTGCTCGATGAAGATCAGCCAGGAGATCCGCGACATGGCGGCCCAACAGGCTTCATCTGGCGAGCCGGTCCAGATCGAACTGCCGGCGAGCTAGCCGTCTACTTCTGGCTCCAGCCGGTGCCGTCGGGCCGGTCTTCAATCTGAATGCCAGCCTCGCCGAGGGTGTCACGAATGAGGTCGGCGGTGGCGAAGTCCTTGGCCTTGCGAGCCCGGGCCCGCAGTTCGATCACCAGCCCCATCAGGCTGCCGACGAGGGCCTCATCGGCACCGCCGCCTGCCGCGGCGGGAGCCTCGAGGAACAGTCCCAGCACCGTCGTCAGTTCCCGCAGGGTGAGCATGGCAGCGTCGAGGATGGCCTGGGCGGCCGGCTGTGACGCCTTCTCCAGGCCGTGGCTGTCGATGAACTTGTTGACCACGCGAACGAAGTCGAACAGGCTCGCCACTGCGATGGCGGTGTTGAAATCGTCATCCATCGCCTCCAGAAAGCGGTCCCGCAGGCGGTTGACCTCGGCGGCCACCGGATCGCTGATACTGGCCACTGCCACAGAGCCCGCCTGACGATCGCGGCCCGTAAGGCTGTAGAAGGACGTCCCGGTGAGCCGTTCGTAGCGGTCGAAGAGCCGCTCAAAGGCCTCGAGGGCCCGGGCCGACTCGCCCAGCGGCTCTTCACCGAAGTGAATCGGGCTGCGGTAGTGCGTCGAGAGCAACAGCAGCCGGATCGCCTCGGGCCGGTGCCGGACCAGCAGGTCCTTGAAGGGCTCGGCCCCGGTCGATTTCGAAATTTTGGTGGCAGCCTGGGCCGCGGCGTCATCCCCGGCGTCCCGGGGCCGGCCCCCAACCTTCCCGGCTGCGCCGGACGCTTGCATCAGCCCATTGTGCATCCAATAGCTGGCCATCGGACAGCCGTGCAGCGACTCGCTCTGGGCGATCTCGTTTTCGTGGTGCGGGAAGACGAGGTCGAGGCCACCGCCGTGGATATCGAAGTGATCGCCCAGCAGGGCCTCGCTCATCGCCGAGCACTCAATGTGCCAGCCGGGCCGGCCCGGCCCCCAGGGGCTCTCCCACGATGGTTCCCCGGGCTTGGCCTGCTTCCAGAGGGCGAAGTCGGCGGCAGAGCGTTTGCGATCGGCGGTCGAGCCCCCCTCGCCCTGCGTCTGTTCGACCGAGCGGTTGGTCAGCTTGCCGTAGTCTTCGTCCCGGGTCACGTCGAAATAGACGTCGCCAGCGGCGGCGTAGGCGAAGCCCTTTTCGATCAGGCCCTCAATGAACCGGATGATGCCGTCGATGTGGTCGGTCGCCTTGGGCATCTCATCGATGCCATCGACGCCGAGGGCGGAGAGGTTCGCGAGGTAGTCGGCGGTCATCTCGCAGGCCAGATCGGCCATCGAGATGCCCCGGGCGGTGCTTTCGGCTATCAGTTTGTCGTCAACGTCGGTGATGTTGACCACCCAGGTCACCTGCCAGCCGGAGTAGACGAGGTGTCGCTTGACGGTGTCGAAGATCACCGGCCCGACCATGTGTCCGATATGGCTTGGCTTGTAGACCGTGGGGCCGCAGAGATACATCCCAACCCGCCCTTGGGTCACCGTCTTGAACGGCTCCTTGGCATGGCTGAGCGTGTTGTAAATCTCGATCTCGGGAAGGGAATCGGCCGCCTGCTGGGTCTCCGCCATCGCTTGCTGTCTCTCTTTCACTGGTGGTCCGTCGGCCGTTCTGGCCGGTGTGATCGTTCCGGCTGGCCGACAATCGGGCTAGGCCCGTTCGAGCAACGCGACGCACTCCGCCGCAATTGCCTGCTGCTCACCGATCGGCCCGACACCCTCGCCGGTCTTGGCTTTCAGCCAGATCTGGTCGCTGTCGCAGCCCAGGAGGCTGGCCAGCCGCTGCCGGATCGCCTCGCGGTGAGGCAGGATTTTGGGCTGCTGGGCAAAGATGACGCAATCCAGATTCACGAGCTGCCAACCGGCGGCCCGGACTTTTCCCCACGCAACTGTAAGCATGTCGGCCGATTCCCGCCCCCGGTTGGCCGGATCGGTATCGGGGAAGAGTTCACCGATATCGCCCAGCCCCCCCGCCCCCAGCAGGGCGTCGGTGACCGCATGGAGCAGGACGTCGGCGTCGGAGTGACCAACGGCCGTCCTGTCGTGCGGCAGCCTGATCCCGCCCAGCCAGAGGCCGTTGCCCGGCTCCAGCCGATGGGTGTCGTGGCCAAGTCCAATCCGGTACATCGCGGTGTTTCCACAAAGGTTGGTTGCCGGACTTCCGGCGGTCAACCCGATGTTTTCACCTATACTTCCCCGTATGCACAACCGCAGTGAGGAAGCCACCGACCGGGTGATCGAGGTCGAGGGGCTGACCAAGGAGTACCGCGTCTACGACAAGCCGGAAGGGCTCTGGGCCAGCGTTCAGGGGCTTTTCCGCCGGAAAAGTCGCACGATTGCCGCCCTGCGGGGCGTCGACCTACAGGTTCGGCGTGGGGAATTCCTGGCCATGCTCGGCCCCAACGGCGCCGGCAAGACCACTTTTCTGAAGCTGCTCTCGGGCATCATCACCCCCACCCGGGGTGCCGCCCGGGTGCTCGGCCACGTGCCCTGGGAGCGGAACGACGACTTCCGCCGCCGGTTTGCCCTGGTGATGGGCCAAAAAAATCAGCTTTGGTGGGATCTGCCGGCCGCCGAGAGCTTTCGGCTGCATCAGGAGATCTATCGGATCGAGCCGGCTCACTTTGCCCGGATCCGTAACGACTTAGTCGACATGCTCGACGTCGGCCAACTGCTGGGCCAACCGGTGCGGGAACTGTCGCTGGGCGAGCGGATGAAACTCGAACTGGTCGCTGCCCTGCTGCACGAGCCGGAGGTGCTCTTCCTCGATGAGCCGACGATCGGCCTCGATGTGGTCGCCCAGCACACCATTCATGAGTTTTTGCGGACCGTCCAGCGGCAGCGATCGGTCACGGTGATCCTCACCACCCATTACATGAAGGATGTGGCCGCCCTCTGTGAACGGGTGGTTGTCGTCACCCGGGGCAGCATCCTCTACGACGGGTCGCTGGAGCAGATCGTCGACCGGTTCACCACCCACAAGGTGGTGACGCTCGACTTCGAGTCGGCCCCGCCGATAGCCCAGATTGAGCAGTTCGGTTTTCCTTGCGAGGTCCGCGGCCCGCAGGTCACCTTGCGGATTGACCGGACACGAATTGCCGAGGTGCTGCCGCGGCTACTGGCCGATCGGCAGGTGCGGGACGTCTCGGTGGAGGACGTACCCCTTGAGGAGATCGTGGCCAGCCTGTTTCGCGGAGCAGCCGCCCAACCGGACATGGTCATCGAACCGGCGTTGTTGCCGTGAGCGGAGTCGGCATGAACAGTGATGGGGCGGTCAGTGGCGTGCCGATGGCAACGGTGGGAACCCGGCTGCACACCTGGTGGCGGATGCTCATCATCTGCTTGGAAGAGCGGCTGGCCTACCGCACCGACTTCGCCCTCGGCACGCTCATGCGGTTTTTGCCGATCGTCACCCAGATCTTCCTCTGGACGGCGGTTTTTGCGGCTGCTGATCGCAGTGACATCGCCGGCTACTCCCGCGACAACATCATCGCCTATTACCTGCTGACGATGATCACCCGGGCCTTTTCGAGCATGCCGGGGCTTTCCAGCAGCATCGCCCGCAGCATCCGGGATGGCTCGGTGAAAAAGTATCTGATCCAGCCGGTGGACTATGTCGGTTTCCTGCTGGCCGCCCGGGTGGCCCACAAGCTGGTCTATTACGTGGTGGCGATCCTCCCCTTCGGCCTCGTCTTTTTTCTCTGTCGCGGCTATTTCCCACCCGCCCCCGACGGCCTCACGATTGTCGCCTACCTGTTGTCACTGGTGCTCTCGTTCCTGCTCGGCTTTTTTCTGGAAGCGACGCTCGGCATGATCGGCTTCTGGTTTCTGGAGGTCTCGAGCATCATCTTCACCTACATGCTGTTTCAGTACCTGCTCTCCGGCCACATGTTTCCGCTCGACATGCTGGCCGGGGTACCGACGGGAGTGGCCGGCGTGAGCCTGGCCGATGTCGTCCGCTGGCTGCCGTTTCAGTACACGGCCTACTTTCCGGCTTCGGTCTGGCTGGGCAAGGTGCAGGGCTGGGAACTGGTCGGCGGGCTGCTGCTTGAGGTCGTCTGGCTGGTGGTGGCGATCGTCGCCTGCCGGCTGGCCTGGCGGTGGGGCACTCGACATTACAGTGGTTTTGGTGGGTGAATTCGTAATCCCGGCTGCGCTCAGTTTCCGACGCCGCTCGATTGGCTTGGGCTCGCCCCTCACCCTATCCATTGAGCGCACGGCTTCGGCGACTCAAAGCGATTGAAAACGGAACGGAGAACCATGAACCGCTACCTCACGATTTTCGGCACCTTTGCCCGGGCCTGCCTGGTGCGGGACATGACCTTTCGGGCGAACTTTCTGCTGGAGTGCGTCACCGGACTCGGCTGGATGTCGATGAACCTCGCCTTCTACCTGCTGATCTTCTCCTTCACGCCGGAGATCGGCCGGGGCAGTGGCTGGTCGCGGGAGCCCTTCTTCGCCTTTGTTGCTACCGGGCTGGTGATCAACTCAATTGTGCAGGCCTTCTTCATGCCGAGCGCCTCGGAGCTGGCCGAGATGGTCCGCACCGGCGGCCTCGATGCTGTTCTGGTCAAGCCTCTTGATGCCCAGTTCCTGCTATCCCTGCACCGCTTCAACTATTCATCGCTTGCCAACGGGATTGTCGGACTGGTCCTGCTGGGCTGGGCGGTGCCCCGCTTTCCGGTGCCGCCGCCGCCGATGGCCTGGCTGCTCTATCCCCTATTGATCGTCTGCGGCGTGGCAATTCTCTACGGACTGATCATCATGCTGGCGGCGGCCACGATTCTGATGGGCCGCAACCAGAGCCTCTATGATTTCTGGTTCTACCTGACCAGCTTTTCCCGCTATCCGGCGGAAATCTACGCCGGCCCCTGGGGCGGGCCGCTGCGAATGCTCTGCACCTTTGTGATTCCGATTCTGCTGGTGGTCAACGTGCCGGCCGGGACAATCGCCCGGCCGCTCTCCGGTGAGGCCTGGTTCATGGTGGCGGTGACCGTCGCGGCCGCGGTGCTCGCGGTGGGGCTCTCGCGGCTGGTTTTCCAGGCGGCACTCGCCCGGTACCGAAGTGCTTCAAGCTGATACCTGATGAGCGAGCCGATGAACGAATCTGCTGGAGATCGCCCTGCGGGCCGCCTGGTGGATTGGGTCAAGCTGATCCGGCTGCCCAATCTGGCCACGGCGGTGGCCGATCCACTGGCCGGCTTTGTGATCGTGGCGGGCCTGACTGACCTCAGCTGGTTGCCACCGGCCGGCTGGCTGGCCCTGCTGGCCTCGGCCTGTCTCTATGCCGGCGGCATGGTGCAAAACGACGTGGTCGATCTGGAACTCGACCGGGTGGAACGGCCCGACCGGCCGCTGCCTGCCGGCCGCGTTTCACTGGCTCGGGCGGCCCTTGTCGCCAATGGCCTGCTGGCGGTCGGAGCCCTGGCTGCCTGTGGGGCCGCGGTGCTGGCTGCCTGTCCTGCCCCTGCTTTTGTCGGGGCAGCCCTGACCGCCGCCGTCTGGATCTACAACCGCTACACGAAGGGCACGCTGCTGGGTACGGCGGTGATGGGCAGCTGCCGCGGGCTCAACTGGCTGTTGGGCATGACGGCCGCCGGCTGGCCGCCGGCCGTGCTCTGGCTGCTGCCGGTCGGTATGGCGGTCTATGTGACCGGTATCACGCTGTTTGCCCGCGACGAGGCGGGCGAAGGCCGTCGGGGGCTGTTGGCGGCCGGCACGGCGGTGATGGCCGCCGGGTTGGTGATGGCCGGCAGCGGGCCGGGCCTCGCGCTGACCCAGGGGGCTTTTGCGCTGCAGCCCTGGATCGCTGCCGGGCGGCTGCCGGCCTGGCTGGTATTATGGAGCGTACTCACCCTCTCCATTCTGGCCCGCTGCCTGCAGGCGGTGCTCGATCCGGTGCCCCGGCGGATGCAGGCGGCGATCGGCAATGCGATCATGGCAATCATCACCCTCGATGCGGTGCTGGTGCTTGCCTTCTGCGGTGAGCCCTGGGCAATAACGATCTTTCTGCTGCTCGCCTGGTTCCTGCTGGGCCGCCGGCTGGCGGCTGTCACCTGAAAAGCTGGCTGGGTGGTTTGCAAAGCGTTGGGGCATTGCCCATGCCATCTCGCCGATTCAATTCCAAGACAGATCGCAGAGGACACGGCAGATGCTTCCTGGGTTCAGTACCAACAGTTTTGCCGACACCGACCCGTTGGCTGTTCTGCCCGTCTTCGCTGAACTGGGCTATCGGTCGCTGGCGATCACGCCTGACCGGCAGCTGCTCAACCCGTTTGCCCCCGGCCTGCCCGCCGAGATCGACCGCTGGTGGCAGACGCTCAGCCGGCTGGGCCTGGCCTGCGTGATCGAGACCGGGGCCCGGCATCTGCTCGACCCGCTGCACAAGCACGAGCCGACACTCGTCTCTCCGGCTGCGGCCGACCGCGACCGTCGCCGCGACTTTCTCTGCCGGGCGATCGACCTGGCGGCCGATCTACGGGCCGGCTGTGTCTCACTGTGGGCGGGCGTGGTCCATGATGCTGCTGATCAGGAGACCCTTTGGCAGCGGCTGCTCGATGGCCTTGGCCCCGTGCTGGATCACGCCGGGCAGCGAGGGGTGATGCTCGGCTTTGAGCCGGAGCCGGGCATGTTCATCGACACGGTCGCCCGCGCTGAGCAGCTGCTGGACCGGCTGGGCCGGCCGGCCGGGCTGGGGCTGACGATCGACATCGGCCATCTCGAATGTCTCGGTGAGCGGCCGCTGGCTGCGACGGTGGCCCAGGTTGCCAGCCGGGTGGTCAACGTGCACATCGACGACATGCTGGTCTGCCGACATGAGCATTTGCCACTCGGGGCAGGGGAGGTGGACTTCGAGCCGGTGCTCTGGGAACTGGCCCGGGCCGGCTATCAGGGCGGGCTGCACGTTGAGCTGCCGCGGCAGAGCCACCGCTGGCTGGCGACGGCGGCTGAGTCGTTGGGATTTCTCGGACGGACGCTCGGAGCGATTGAAACTGCGTCCGTTCCACCGGGTCAGCCGTGAGGCTCACGTGCTTTGTGCAGCAAAGCCGCTCGGGTTTACCGCCCGTCCTTCCAGAGCCGAAACTCGTCGATACTCTGCCGGTGCTGGTTCGAATTGACGTGGAAGATGACGGTGTCGTAGACGGCATCGCTGGCTGTCTCATCGCTCATCAGCGTCCAGCGGAGCACGTCACCGTGGCTGGATTCGTTGCTGGCCCCAGTCACCCGCACCAGCACCTGATCGGGCAGGGTGGCGTTGCTCACAATTTTTCCGGTGATGGTGTACCACTGGCCCGCCATCAACGGAATCGCTGCCTGCCGGGTTTTTCCGCCGAAGGTCAGGCTGATCGCCTGGGCCTGCGAATGGACCCCGACGCGAAGATCCTCAGTGACAGGCCGGCTGGTTCCTGCAGCCTCGCTCCGCAGGATGAAGACGCTGGCATTTGTGCCGGTGGCCGCGGCCGCCGCGTCAGCGTCGGGCAGGGGATCGAATTGAAAGCGGTAGCCGAAATGGTGAATGCCATCCTGGGAGAGATCGATCGCGTGGGCGACGGTGCGGTGAATGCTGCACTGCGGTGGGTCGCCGGCCGCGGGGTACTGCAGCATCCCTGCACCATTGGCAGACCTCGGTCCCAGATCGGTCCCAGGGGAGAGCAGGGGAACGTGAAGCAGATCGGGCCTGCTGTCAGTGGGTTCCCGAATGCCGATGCTGCCCCGCCAGCCACCCTGCCAGCCGGTGCCCCCGTCGGCCACACCGTTAGAAATCGCGAATGGGTCGTCATACGCAAACCCCTCGGAGAGCATGTCGGCGGCGACGGTTGAACGGTCTCTGGGTGGATCAGCCAGCTGCCGGAGCTGTTTGTAGCTGTCTGCCGACAGGTCGATCGGTTCACCCGCCGGCGGCCCCGCGGGGTGATACCGCACGGCATCGCCCTGGAACAGCCGCTGCCGGGTATTGTCCCGCGACAGCCGCTGGATTTCGCCATCGAACACCCGCACCTGTTCGCTGCCGTCACGGGCCGAGACGACAAATTCAGTGCCGATATCGATGAGCGTCGATTGGGGGGTTTTCAGCCGGAAGGTTCCCCCGGTTTCACTCTCGAAGTGCACCGTCCCGTCCACCAGGGTTGCAGCGTCGGTGCCTTCCAGCACGAGCTGGGATGGTCCTGTGATCGTCAACACGGCCCCGCTGTCGAAGGCAATCTGGGCCGTCCCCCGCTCAAGCTGGAGATCGAGCGGCGGTAGCCGCATCCCGGTTCGCAGGGGTGGCGACGCCGTCCGCCACTGACAGTTCAAACTCTGCTGAAGCGTGGCAATAAAGGCAGTGTGACCTGCCCCGTTTCATGGATTGTTGATACATGGCAGGGCCGGGCAAATGCCCCTGGGTCCAGAGGCCATCGCCCATAGAAAAGACATAGCTGTTGAGAGGAACCGTATTCCCTGCCCCAAAGCTGAGGTCACCCTGCCGAACACCGCCAGCGTTCGAAGGACACATGACATCATCAACACTTACGCCATGCAAAAATTTCCACGGCGTACCTGTGTAGGGTGTAGGCGTCGCGGCCTTGATGGCGTCGTAGAGCGAGGTGAGTTCCATATACGGAAGCAGGTACACGATCGTCCCGACCCTACCATCGGGGTCACCATATGTTCCATCGAGTGAGTCACCGCCTGCGGGGAATGCCTTGCGGGCGTCGTGGAATCCATGAAGAGCCAACATGATCTGCTTGATCTTGTTGCTGCATGACAATCGCCGGGCACTCTCCCGGGCGGCTTGCACGGCGGGCAGCAAGAGCCCCACCAGCACGCCGATGATGGCAATCACCACCAAAAGCTCGATGAGCGTAAAACCGTGGTGGGACTTAAGGCGTCCGGCGGGCCACAGCCTCGTTGCAGACGCAAGCAGGTGCTCCGCGCGGCCTGTCCGATCGGCTCGGCGGTCTGTCGGCAAAGCCGCTGGCAAAA
>CBFIHA010000054.1:12342-26939 GCA_965662195.1 uncultured Pirellulales bacterium | reverse complement strand
TCTGCTTCGAAGCCCGAAGCGCAAGCTGAGGGTAACCGCGTTGCTGATCGACAGACCCATTCCCTCGGCTCGCGCCTCGGGCTTCAAGGGCATGGATTCCGCTCACCGAACCGCCCAGCCGCGCAAGCCGGGCCCGCTTCGCAGCTCGGCAAGCAAACCCCTCTGCTTCGAAGCCCGAAGCGCAAGCTGAGGGTAACCGCGTTGCTGATCGACAGACCCATTCCCTCGGCTCGCGCCTGGGGCTTTCCGGCGTTCGGGTCCGCGAACTGCGGCATCAGACCGCGCAGGGTGCTTCTGGGCGTGACGGGCGAGCTATCTTGCGGCACCAACTCGGCATATACTGCCCTAGTTGCAAACTTCCAAGCCTTTTTCATGCTGAGTCCGCCAATGATTTTTCAGCGTTTGCTGCTCTCTCTCTTTACACTTGCCGTGCTGCTCGCAGCCAGTTCGGCCCGGGCTGAGATCGTCGTGCATGTCAGCCCCACTGGCGATGACGGCTGGAGCGGCAGCCTGGCCGATCCCAATGCCGGCCGTACCGACGGGCCGGTGGCCAGCCTCAGCCAGGCCCGCGACCGGGTGCGGGAACTGCGGGCAGCCGACGGCGGCCGCCGCGATGAGCCGGTGCGGGTGGTGGTGGCTGATGGAATCTATCTTGTTCAAGATCCCTTCGTCCTCGGTCCGGAAGATGGGGGAACAAAAACCGCTTCGGTCTCCTATGAAGCGGCCCCCGGGGCCCGCCCGGTGATCAGCGGTGGCCGGCGGATCACCGGCTTTCGCCCCGGCACGGGAGCCGACGCCGAGCTCTGGGTGGTCGATCTGCCGCAGAAGAACCCCTGGCGGTTTGAGCAGTTGTTTGTCAACGGCCGTCGGGCAACGCGAGCCCGGGAACCTGACGTTGGAACCTTCGCGGTGGTGGCTGCCACTGAAGCTGGACTCGATGAAGCAGGCCAGCCGCTTTCGCCGGAGGCGCTGAAAAAGCTCGGCCCAAAGGGCCGGCCCCAGCGGGCCCGGCAGACGCTGCAGTTGTCGGCGGTCGATTTCACCGCGGTGGCCAGTCTGCCGCCGGCTGCAGCCAGCAATGTGCTGCTGAATGTCTATCACAAGTGGGACGTCACCAAACGATTTCTGGAGGCCGTCGAACCGGCGCAAAATCGGCTGGTTACCAGTGGCCTGGGCATGAAGCCGTGGAATCGCTGGGATCAAAAGTCGACCGTCACCCTGGAGAATGCCCGGGCGTTTCTCGATGAGCCGGGCGAGTGGTTTCTGGATCAGAATCAGCGGCTGTCCTACAAGCCGCGGCCGGGTGAGCGGCTGGAGACGGTCGAGGTGATCGCCCCGGTCTGTGAAGAGTTGCTGACGGTTCGGGGTGAACCGGCGGCTGGGCGGTTCTGTGAGCAGCTGACATTTTCAGGCCTTGCCTTCCGTCACGCCCAGCTGCCCACCCCGGCCGGCGGCGTCGAGCCAGCCCAGGCGGCGGCACCCGTCGGCGCAGTGGTTACCGTCACCGGCGGTCGTGACGTTGTCTTTCGCGACTGTGAAATCAGCCATGTCGGCCGCTACGGCCTCTGGCTGCGGGCCGGCTGCCGCGACTGCAGGGTTGAGCGGTGCCTGCTTGAAGACCTCGGTGCTGGGGGTATTCGGATTGGCGAGATGAGCCAGGCCCAGGATTCTGCCCATGAGACTGCCGGTAACACCATTGATAACTGTATTATCCGCCATGGGGGGCGGCTGTTTCCGTGCGCGGTCGGCGTCTGGATCGGCTTCAGCCCAGACAACGTCGTCAGCCACAACGAGATCTTCGATTTCTTCTACACCGGCATTTCGGTCGGCTGGCGGTGGGGCTACGCCGAAAGCAGTGGCAAACGCAACCAGATTCTCGACAACCATGTTCACCTGATCGGCCAGGGCCTGCTCTCTGACATGGGGGGTATCTATACGCTGGGGCCGTCGGAGGGCACGACGGTTCGCGGCAATGTCTTTCACGACATCACCAGCCACTCCTACGGCGGCTGGGGCCTCTACACCGACGAGGGCTCCACTGGCATCACCTTTGAACACAACCTGGTCTACAACACCAAGTCGGGCGGCTTTCACCAGCACTACGGCAAACAAAATCTGATCCGCCACAACGTGCTGCTCGATGCCACTGACCAGCAGATTCAATCGTCACGGGCGGAGGATCATCTGTCGTTCACCTTTGAACACAACATCATTGCCTGGGCTACCGGCAAGGCGATCACCGGCCGTTGGGACAAGATGCAGACGGTCACCGGCAACAACTGCTGGTGGAATACCGCGGGCGAGGCCGTCACCTTTCTGGGCAAGCCACTGGCTGACTGGCAGGCCGCGGGGCACGAGCAGGGTTCGGTCGTGGCCGATCCGCTGTTTGTAAATCCGGCCAAGCGGGACTATCGGCTGCAGCCCGAGTCGCCAGCGATCGCCATCGGCTTTAAACCGTATGATTGGTCGCGGGCGGGCGTCTACGGCGACGCCGCCTGGGTGGCCCGGGCCGGGGAAAGCTGGGCCAACTCGCCCTGACAGAAAGGTGTTGACCGGTGCACGCAGATCCTGGCGGCGATTACTGGTGCCGGCTGCGGATCAGGGGGGTGGTGCAGGGGGTCGGCTTTCGGCCCTTTCTTTGGCGGCAGGCCAACCGATTGGGACTGGCCGGCTGGTGCGAAAACGACCCGGACGGGGTGACCGTCGAAGTGGCCGGCCCGGCAGCTGCGGTGGCAGCGTTTACCGCTGGCTTGGCTGAGGCGGCGCCGCCGCTGGCTCAGATTGATCACCTCGAGACGGTCGCTGAAGGGGCGGTTGACCAGCGGCTGCCTGCTGGCGAGGGCTTTGTCATCCAGGCCAGCCGGCAGGGCAAGCCGAGGGACGCCGTGGTGCCGGCCGACGTTGGCAGCTGTGACGCCTGTCTGGCCGACGTGGCCGACCCGGCCAGCCGGCGGTACCGGCACCCATTCACCAACTGTACCGACTGCGGCCCGCGGTACAGCATCATCGAGTCGCTGCCCTATGACCGGGCGGTCACCACGATGCGGGCCTTTGCGATGTGCCCGGCCTGTGCTGCCGAGTATGCCGACCCGGCCGACCGGCGGTTCCATGCCCAGCCCAATGCCTGTCCTGCCTGTGGCCCGCAGGTCTGGCTGGTAGCGGGGCAGGCCACTCGGTCACGGCCACGGCTTGCAGAGAACCTTACCGGCGCGGCTGCGATCACCGCCGCCCGCCAGCTGCTTGCCGACGGTGGCATCCTGGCGGTCAAGGGCATCGGCGGCTTTCACCTGGTCTGCGCTGCCACCGGGCCAGCGGTGGCCGAACTCCGCCGCCGCAAACGACGTGCAGGCAAGCCACTGGCCGTGCTGGTTGAGTCGGTGCCGGTGGCCGAGCAGTTTGCTGTCGTCTCTGAGCAGGAACGGCGGCTCATGGAAAGCCGCGAGCGGCCGATTGTGTTGCTGCGAAAACGGGCCGGAGCGACGCTGCTGGCCGACGATGTGGCTCCCGGAAACGATTTTGTCGGGGTGCTGCTGCCCGGCCTGCCGCTGCACCAGTTGCTGGCCGCCGGACTGTCGCCGCTGGTGCTGACCAGTGGGAATCTTTCCGAGGAGCCGATTGCCTGGCAAAACGAGTCGGCGACCAAACGCCTCGGACCGCTGGTCGAGGGCCTGCTGCTGCACGACCGCGCAGTAGTCGTGCCCTGCGACGATTCGGTCGTCCGCTGTGTGGGCGGGGCGGTGCTGCCGATTCGCCGCAGCCGGGGCTTTGCCCCGCTGCCAGTGCGGCTGCCGCAGGCCGGGCCGAGTGTGCTGGCTGTTGGGGGTGAGCTGAAAGCGGCCATCTGCCTGACTCGTGGCGACCAGGCCTTTCTCAGTCAGCACATCGGCGACGTCGGCAACCTGGAGACTTTAGAGGTCCTCGAATGGACCACTGAGCACCTCAGCCGGCTGCTTGCGATCCGGCCAGAGGCGGTCGTGGCCGACATGCACCCGGGCTACCTCTCGGCCGAATGGGCCGCAGGACATGCCAGGCGGCTCGCGGTGCCACTGGTGCGGGTGCAGCACCACGAGGCCCATGCGGCGGCGTTGCTGGCTGAGCACGGGTTGGCGATGACTGAGTCGCAGGGGGTGGCGGTCGCCTGCTTTGACGGTACGGGCTACGGTCGCGATGGCACGATCTGGGGAGGGGAGGTGTTTGCAACCGGACCGGCTGGGCTCACCCGGGTTGCCGCATTGAAGGCGTTCCCCTTACCCGGTGGTGACGCCTGCATCCGCAAGCCCTGGCGGACGGCTCTGGCGGTGCTGCACCAGGCCGGTCTCGACTGGGACCGCCGGCTGGCCTGCGTGGCTGCTGCTGGTGAGACCGATAGCTGCGTTCTGCAGCGGCAGCTTCAAGCCGGCCTCAATTGCGCGATGACTTCCAGCATGGGCCGGCTGTTTGATGCCGTGGCTGCGATCCTGGGGCTCAATCAGGAGGTCACCTACGAGGCCGAGGCGGCGCTGCGACTGGAAGCGGTAGCGCTACCGGCCATGCGGGCGTGCATCCCCGGCCGCTACCGCTTTACGCTCGACCGATTGGATGGCCAGCCGTGGAGCATCGGCTGGCAACAGGTTCTTGAGGCGATTGTCGCTGACACGCTCGCCGGCCGACCGGCTGCCGAGGTGGCGGCTGGTTTTCATCGTGCGGTGGTCGAACTGCTCATTGAACTGGCCGGCCGGCTGCGCGAGGCCCGGCTGACGGAGGGCCGCCTCGGGCTTTCCGGCGGCGTCTTTCAAAACGCAGTGCTGGTCGAACTGGCCTGTAACGGCCTGCACGCGGCGGGCTACGAACTGCTGCTGCATCACCGGGTGCCGGCCAACGACGGCGGCCTCGCCTTCGGCCAGGCGGTACTCGGCCGCGGCGGCGTAGCAGCAGGCCCCGCACGTCCGCTGGCCGGTTCGTTACCAGAATTCCGGTCGGGACTGGGGGGTGGGGTTCGTGGTATCCTCATCGACGATAGTTAAAGGAACCGGCTTATTCGCAACCATGCCAACGGCCCATGACCTTTTGAGGAAGCGTGATGCAAACTGGACAATTGCCGGAATACTCGGTTCTCAGTAGGAGAAGCAGCTTTTTGCCCGGAGCTGCTTTGGCGGGGCACCAGCAGAAGCCTGCTTTGTGGATGCTGTTGCTGACGGTTGCCGCCGGCTGGAGCCTGGCTGTGGTTGCCGACGACGCCGTCCCCGCAGCTGCCACTCCGCGCTGGTGGAAAGGGAACCTTCACACCCATACGCTCTGGAGTGATGGCGATGATTTTCCGGAGATGGTCGCCGAGTGGTACCGCACCCGCGGCTACCATTTTTTGGCACTTTCAGACCACAACGTGCTCGCGGTCGGCAACCGCTGGATGGCAGAAGAGACGGTCCGGCAACGGGGTGGCTCTGAGGTGATCGCCAAATACCTCGCCCGCTTCGGGCCCGCCTGGGTGGAGCGCCGGGGGCAGGACGAGAAGGCTGCGATTCGGCTCAAACCACTGGCAGAGTTTCGCTGCCTGGTGGAGGAACGGGGCCGCTTCCTCATGATTCCGGCTGAGGAGATCAGCGATCGAGCCGCCGGCAAGCCGATTCACATCAATGCCAGTAACATCGTCGAGTCGATCCAGCCGGTGGGTGGCAGAACTGTCGTGGAAACGATTCAGGGCAATCTGCGGGCGGTCCGCGATCAGGCGGAACGCGCAGGGCAGGAGATCATCGCCCACCTGAATCATCCCAACTTCGGCTATGCAGTCACCCCAGCGGATCTCGCCCAGGCCACCCTTGAGCAGCACTTTGAGGTTTTTAATGGCCATCCGGGGGTCAATCAGCGGGGTGACGACAAGCACCCCTCGGTCGAGATGAGCTGGGATATCGCCAATACCATCCGCTTGGATGAACTCCATGCGGCACCGCTGTTCGGGATCGCCACTGATGACAGCCACAACTATCACTCGCATCCGGGGGAACCCAAGGCGTCACGGCCCGGCCGGGGCTGGGTGTTTGTCCGGGCCACCCATCTGACGCCCGAAAGCATCGTACGGAGTCTCCAGCGGGGTGATTTCTATGCATCCAGCGGCGTGTCGCTTCGCGAGGTCGTATTTGATGAGTCAGCCCAGACGGTACGGCTGGAGATCGAGCCGGCCGGCGACGCCACCTACACGACCCGCTTCATCGCGTCGTTCGCGGCGACTGGTGATCAGCCGGCGCGGATCGGTGTAGAGGTTGCAGCGTCGGCAGGCTTGACGGCCAGCTACCGTCTCACCGGTGAGGAGCTTTATGTTCGGGCGAGGGTGACGTCGAGTGAGCCGCCCGCCGATCCCGTCTGGAAAGGACAGCGAGCCGAGGCTTGGACTCAACCGGTGGGCTGGCGGGCGGAGCTGGCAGGTGACTAGTGATCCAGGGAGCGTCAGAGTGTCGTTGCAGAGTTTCCAACGGTGCAATTGGCAGCTGCAGCGGTCAGCAACGAGTGCAATGGGAAGCTGTTGGTTTCCGGCGGCCCGTGTCGCAGGACGAGCAAGACAATCCATGGGGCAGCTCTGCCTTCTCGTCTCGGCTGGACTCGCGGTTGTGTTGTTGCATTCCAGTGTTGTGGCTTCGGCAGCGGAACCAATGATCACGGCCCACCGGGGGGCATCAGATGATGCCCCCGAAAACACGCTGGCTGCCTTCCGGCTGGCCTGGCAGCAGGGGGCCGACGCGATCGAGGGCGACTTTCGGCTCAGCAGCGACGGGGAGATTGTCTGCATTCATGATGCAGACACCGCCCGCACCTGCGGCCGCAAACTCGTTGTGGCCGACACGCCGCTGGCCCGGCTTCGTGAACTCGACTACGGCCGCTGGAAGAGCAGCGGCTTTGCCGGTGAAACCTGCCCGACGCTTGCGGAAGTCCTCGCGACCGTGCGGCCTGGTAAGCGGCTGTACGTCGAACTGAAAACTGGTCCCGAAATCGTCCCGCAATTGGCCCGCGATCTGGAACGGGCGGCGGTCGCTCCGGCAGCAGTTGTCCTGATCGCCTTTGACGAGGCAACGGTTGTTGCCTGCAAGGAGCGGCTGCCTGCCGTGAAGGCCCACTGGCTCACCGCCTTCAAAGAGACGGTCAAGGGGGCAGGGAACTGGCGGCCAACCGCTGCCAGGATCGCCGCGACGGTGAACCGCTGTGGGGCCGACGGGGTGGGGCTGCAGGCCCGGCCTGACGTGATCGACACCAACTTTATCGAAACGCTCCGGGCAGCGGGCGTTGGCGAGTTCCATGTCTGGACAGTCGATCATTCCGAGGATGCCCGGCACTTCGCCAAGCTCGGTGCGGTCGGCATCACCACCAATCGGCCCTCGTTTCTGCGGGCAGCCCTCCAGGACCAGTAGCCTCCACAAAAAGGTGTCAGGACTCTTTTTTTCGCCACCTCCCTCCACGATACTCTTGCCATGGGACGCCCCAAACGCCCGGATGAGTCTGGCTGCATATATCACGCGTTGAATCGCGGTAACGCCCGTGCGTTAATTTTTCGGAAGCCTGCGGACTTCGATGCCTTTGAAGGCATCCTTGCCGAAGGGCTGCAGCGTTATCCCTGCCAAATCCTTGCCTATCAGCTGCTGCCAAACCATTGGCACTTCGTGCTCAGGCCGACCAAAGACGGCGGCATGAGTAACTTCCTCCGGTGGGTCTCCCTGACCCACACCATGCGGTTTCACGCCCATTATCGCTCGGTCGGCACAGGGCATATCTACCAGGGACGATTTAAGAGTTTCCCGATCCAAGACGACCAGCACTTTCTCGCAGTGTGCCGCTACGTCGAGCGTAACGCACTCCGAGCGGGTTTGGTGTCACGGGCGGAGGAGTGGCGCTGGGGCTCCTTGTCGCGTTGGCTTGCCAAGTCGGAGCCAAAGCCGAAGCTGCTCACCCCGTGGCCGATCGCCCGAACCTCGGACTGGAGGTCAAAAGTGAACACCGCGCTGTCAGGGGCTGAACTCACGGCGATTCGACGATGTGTGAACCGAGGCTCACCGTTTGGTGACGAGACGTGGACCGCAAAAACAACCATTCGCCTAGGGCTCGACTCGACGCTCAGGCCACGTGGTCGGCCCAAAAAAGAGTCCTGACACCTTTTCTCATTTCAGCTTAAGCGGATGCCAAGACTGAGTTTGTCGCGGCAGAACCGGATGCTGCGATCAAGTTCGGCGAGTTGGTAGTCCCGTTCGGCTGCTTTCCGTTCACTCCCTTGAGGCACCGAAAAAGGCTCCAGTGGTCGACCCCGGCGGGCCAACGCCCAGAACCGGGCCAGATCGCGGCCACGCACATCGGGGTAGTCCCGCCAGAAGGTCCGATCGAACAGCGGGAACTCGCGGGCAAACCCGGAGATGGTTTCAATGTTCACGGTCACGCCAGGGCACTTCTCGGCAAAGAGATTGAAGAACGCCGGCAGGTCGACGCAGCCCTCGCCCATCGCCGTCCACTGGACTGTCACGCCGCGGGCTGATTCCCAGACCATCGAGTCCCGCAGGCTTGTGGTGGCGACGTACGGGGCCAGCCGTTCGAGAGCGGTGACCGGATCTTCGAGGGCCCAGCAGGCGTTGCCGGAATCGAAGTTGACGCCCACAAAGTCGCTGCCGGCAGCCTCGACGAGGCCGGCCAGCTCTTCCGATCGCATGTCACCGGCATGGTTTTCGATAGCAATGGTGACGCCGCTGTCGGCGGCCCGGGACCGCACCTTTCTGAGCACTGCTACGGTGTCATCAATCCTGGCAGAAATCCCGCCCTCGCCGGACCGATCCTCGCGGCCGCCAAGAATCACCCGAAATGCCCGGCTACCGAGGGCCTTGGCCATCCGGATGCCGAGGGTGAGGTGCTCCTCGGCGGTGCCCCAATCGTCCTTGAATCGTTTGGCAGTCGGGCAGATGCTCCACGAGCCAAGCTCGATTGTGACGCCTTTATCGGCAGCGTAGCGGCGGAGGTCGGTCAGCGAAGCGTCGTCGAAACGACCCTCCAGCGGGCCAAAGTCGGTGATGAAGAGTGAGTCGCAGCGAAGGGCCTCGGCATGGTCGATGAGCTGCCGGGCGTTCCAGCCGCAGGCCCGGACTGCGAAGTTGTCGAAGCCGAGGGAAATGGCCCGCCGCGGCGGAGCTGCCTGTGCCAGCTGCAGGCCGCTTGCGGATGCGGCCATGCCAGCTGCCACCAGAAACTGGCGGCGTGAGACCGGGCTGGTTGCAGGCGGCGTCTGGGCCGCGAGGGCCTCCTGACGCCGCTGGGCCCCCATCAAAGACGTGGAGTCAGATTTCATCCTAGATTTCCCAGAAAAAGGGGGCTGGTCCGGTGGGCTTGATCACTGGCGGTAGTCGGCTCCGGACAGACTCGTGATCACCCCACGCTGCCAGGCTACCAACTGCTGCCGCAGGCTCCCGGCGGCAGCCGGATCGGCTGGCAGCAGGTTTTTGATCTCCCCGGGGTCGTTTGCAAGGTTGAAAAGTTCGGCCGTCGGTTCACCGCTGCGGCCGTCGTGCAGGACCAGCTTCATGTCGCCGACAATGATGGCCCGGTCACCAGCAGTAAAGTCGGCCGGAAGATTCCGGTAGCGGTTGTTGGTGAAGCTGCGGGTTGGCTTCCCTCCGGAAAGCTTGACCAGCGGCGTCGTTCCCTCCTGCCAGGCCGGATCGATCCAGGGGGCTTCAATCCGGTCGGCAAGCTTGCGGTTGTTGAGCTTCCAGAAGTAGAGCGGCGTGGGCCGCTCGGCCATGCCGTCGGTCCAGGCGGGGCTGATGTCGACACCGTCGAGGGGGCGGCCGGGCGGTGGAATCTCAAGCAGGCTGCAGAGCGTTGGCAGGAGATCACTGGTTGAGGCCCGCATTGCGGAAGTGGTCGGCCCGGGGATCACGGCCGGCCATTCGATCAGGCCCGGGACCAGAATGCCCCCCTCGTAGATCGTGCTCTTCACGCCGCGGTGCGGTTCACCAAGGGCCGTGTCCGCTGAGGTGCCATTGTCACCGCAGTAAAAGACCAGCGTGTTCCGCTTCAAGCCGGTGTCTGCCAGGTGATCACGGAGCGTCCCGATGGCCCGATCCATGGCCGTGATCTCGGCATACCGCTCCCGCAGCACCTCACCCTGCGGCCGCCGGGTTGGCAGGCCGGTTTCATTCGAGGTCAGGCTGACCTGTTTGGTGTACCTGCCGGGTAGATCGTCATAGAGACGAAGGTCGTCCGGCAGGCCGCTGTAGGGCTCGTGCGGTGAGCCGAACCAGACCACGGCGAGGAAGGGCTGCTGCTGGCTGGCGTTGTTATCGACGAAGGCGATCGTCTCGCGGATGAGCACCTCGGAGCTTTCGCCGGGAAAGACCTCGGGTTTGCCGCCGTTGCGAGAGAGTGACGGGTTGAGTTCAAAAAAATTGTCGTGTGAAAGCCACTCGTCAAAGCCCATTGCCCCCGGGTTCGTCGGTGAGCCCTGCTTGACCGTTCCGACATGCCACTTGCCGAAGTGCCCACAGCGGTACCCGGCCGAACCAAGCAGGTGGGCAAGCGTGATCTCCTCCGGGCGAATCGACCAGCCGGGCGCGAACGTGCCGACCCGGTTGGGATGGCGGCCGGTCAGAAAGCTGACCCGTGTCGGCGAACAGTTGGGGTGGGCGGCGTAGAACCGGTCGAGCCGCAGGCCCGTGGCGGCCATCTCGTCGAGCACCGGTGTCTGCACGTGGGGGTGGCCGTTGTAGCCGGTCTCTTCCCAGCCATGGTCGTCGCCCATCATCAAAATGATGTTGGGCCGGGGAGCCGCCAGACAGGGGGTGACGCTCATCGCCAGAGTGGCGGCGAGCACCATGGTGATTGTGCGAATGCTGGGCAGGAAAGGAGGCGTCATGTGAAACGTTCCGTAGGGGGACGTCAGGCTGGCTGGCCGAGGGCTTCCCGGCGGCTGGCCAGGCAGGCCAGCCAGGCGTCGAAGCCGGTGCCGGTCTTGCTGGAGGTTTCAAAGATGGTCATGCCGGGCCGGACCGATTCGATGTTGGCCACGGCGAGGTCGCGGTCGAACTCACAGGCGGTGGCCAGGTCGCACTTGGTGATCGCTGCCACGTCGGCCGTGTTGAAGAGGCCGGGATACTTCAGTGGCTTGTCTTCTCCCTCGGTCACCGACAGCAGGGCCAGCCGGAGATGCTCCCCCAGATCCCAGCTGGTTGGGCAGACCAGGTTGCCGACGTTCTCGATGAACAAGTAGTGGAAATCGGCCAGGTTCCAGTCGGCCAGTTCCCGCCCGATCATGTC
Source organism: uncultured Pirellulales bacterium (assembly GCA_965662195.1). Classification (GTDB taxonomy): domain Bacteria; phylum Planctomycetota; class Planctomycetia; order Pirellulales; family UBA1268; genus UBA1268. Next base: position 15,683 of record CBFIHA010000054.1, on the reverse strand, counting down.
GGCCTCGAGATGACAGAGGCCGTGGGTCATGATCTGCCGAACCGGGGCCCCGCTTTCGGCCAGCCGGCGGGCGTCGTTGTCGGTCTCGAGATCACCGACGATTGCCGCCACCGGCTCGCCCTGCTGCCGCAGCCGGCGGAGGGTCTCCAGCAGAAAGGTCGTCTTGCCGGTGCCGGGGCTGGAGACAAGATTCACCACCAGCAGGCCAAGTGACTCGAACCGCTGCCGCATCGCCCGGGCGGTCTCGTCGTTCTTTTTGAGGATTTTGGTGCGGACTTCAAGAATGCGGGGTGTTGTCATCGATCGTCTCTCCGGTGGTATCGTCGAGCAACATGCTCTCGATTTCAAGGTCACGGCCAGCCCGGATGTCGCCGCTGCGGGTGGCACAGACCGGGCAGACAAGCTGCTGTATACCAGGCAATTCACGTTCACATTGGCAGTCTGGGCACCAGATGCGAACTGGCACCGGAATGACGGTCAGGGTAGAGGCTGCCAGAGGCGTGTCCTCCCGAAGCAGTTCAAAACTATAACGTAGGGCGTCTTCATGGACGCAGGAGAGGCGGCCCAAACGGAGGATCACGTCAAGGACCCGAGCCCCGCCCTGCCGCCGGGCCAATTCAGTGGCGGTCTCAACAATCGACATGGCCAGTGAAAGTTCGTGCACGGCGGTAACCTGCCTTGTCAGGTGTCGTTGCCGACACGGTTGTCCACGGCGAATAATAGAGGAGTAGGGAGTCGCTTGCAGGCCGGGACAACGCTACAGCCGCTCAGCACCCACCAATGAGGCGTCTGCCATGGAATTGAGTGTCCCGCCATCTGCTCTCGCGGCGACGCATGCTGCCGTCAGGGAAGCCCTGCCACTGACGAGGGTCGTGGGCTGTGGCAATCTCTACGCTGGCGATGATGCCGTGGGCCCACTTGTGGTTGGACGACTTGCCGCCGCCAATGTTCCGCACAACGTCACCTATTTCGATGCGGGCACCAGTGGGATCGACGCGGCGCTTGCATTCCGCGGCGCCAGTGAGGTGATCATGATCGATGCCTGCCGCTCGGGCCAGGCTCCTGGCACCATCTTCGAATTGAGTGGGGAAGAGATTTCCAGTCAGTCGGATTCAGCCGGCCCAAATTTCCACACACTGCGGTGGGATCAGGCGATTGCCATCGCCCGTCAATGCTGTCAGCCGGGGCCACAGAGGATTTCGGTGTTCCTGGTTGAGGGCCGCAACTTTTCACTTGGGGATGCGGTCACGCCGGCGGTGGCCAACGCTGTTGAGGAACTGGCCGCGGGCCTGCAGGCCCGCCTGCAGCAATCAACAGACCCTGAGCCTGATGCATGTCACCGTGACGAACCAGAATCTGACGATCAACCCAAGGGGTGCTGAGATGTGCCTTGCCGTGCCCGGACAGGTCGAATCGATTTATGAAGAGCAGGGCGTCCGGATGGGACGGGTCGACTTTGGCGGCGTCGTCAAGGACGTCTGTCTGGCCTACCTGCCCGAGATCGCTGTCGGTGACTACACGATCGTCCACGTCGGCTTTGCCATCAGCAAGATCGATGAGGTTTCGGCCAAGGAGACGCTGAAGACCTTTGAGGAACTCGGCCTGCTCGAGGAAGAGCTCGACGAACTCCAGCAGACCGGCTGCTCAGTCGATCTCGGCCTGGGAGCACGGCCGCGATGAAACACCTGGCCGAATATCGCGACGGCCCCAAGGCCCGGCGGCTGGCTGCCGAGATCGGCAGGCTGGTGACCCGGCCCTGGTCAATCATGGAGGTCTGTGGCGGCCAGACCCACTCGATCATCCGCAACGGCATCGACCAGCTGCTGCCGCCCGAGGTCGAATTGATCCACGGCCCCGGCTGCCCGGTCTGCGTGACGCCGGTCGAGACGATCGACCGGGCCCTGGCGATTGCCCGCCGGCCGGAGGTCACCTTCTGTTCCTTCGGTGACATGCTGCGGGTGCCCGGCTCGCGGGAGAGCCTGCTCGACGTGAAGGGCAGCGGTGGTGATGTCCGCGTCGTCTATTCACCGCTCGATGCGGTCAAGCTGGCGGCGGCCCACCCCGACCGGCAGGTGGTCTTCCTGGCGATCGGCTTTGAGACCACGGCCCCGGCCAATGCGATGGCGGCAAAGCTGGCCCATGACCAGGGCCTGGAGAACTTTTCCTTGCTGGTCTCGCACGTGCTGGTGCCGCCGGCGATCCGGGGCATCATGACCTCGCCCGGCTGTCGGGTGCAGGCCTTTCTGGCGGCGGGCCATGTCTGCAGCGTGATGGGAACGACTGAGTATCCACCGCTGGCCGCTAAGTTTGGGGTGCCGATCGTTGTGACCGGCTTTGAGCCGCTCGATCTGCTGGAGGGCATCCGCCGGGCGGTGGTGCAGTTGGAGGCGGGCCGGGCTGAGTGTGAAAATGCCTACCCACGGGTGGTGACCGAGCCGGGCAACCGAGCGGCCCAGCAGGTGATTGCCGAGGTGTTCGAGCCCTGCGACCGCAGCTGGCGGGGCATCGGTACGATTCCGGCCAGCGGCTGGCGGCTGGCGGCCGCTTATCGAAACCTGGATGCCGAGCTGCGGTTCGGCGTGGGCGAGCTGCATGCTGATGAGTCGCCGCTGTGTCACAGTGGCGAGGTACTCAAGGGCACGCTCAAGCCAAACCAGTGCCCCGCCTTTGGCCGCGAGTGCACGCCCCGGACACCGCTGGGGGCGACGATGGTTTCCAGTGAGGGGGCCTGCGCCGCTTACTACCACTACGGCCGGACCCAGCCCGGGCAGCTGGTCAGCCTGAATGGCGGACAGTGATGCCTGAGACTCCCGCCGACTTTTCTGGCTTTTCCTGTCCCACGCCAGCGGTGAACGGCTCACAGGTGTTGATGGGCCACGGCGGTGGCGGGGCGATGTCGCAGGAGTTGCTCGAGCAGGTCTTCCTGCCGGCCTTCGGCAATGCGGTGCTCAATCGGCTGGGGGACTCCGCCGTGCTCGACGGCCTGACGCTCGCCCCGGGTGAACGACTGGCCTTCGCGACCGACTCACACGTGGTGCAGCCGCTGATCTTTCCGGGCGGGTCGATCGGCGAACTGGCGGTGCATGGCACGGTCAACGACCTGGCGATGAGCGGGGCCGTCCCCCGGTTTCTCTCGGCCGGCTTCATCATCGAAGAGGGCCTGCCGCTGGCCACCCTCACCGATCTGGTCGCCCGGATGGGGGCAGCTGCCCGAGCGGCTGGGGTGATGATTGTCACGGGTGACACCAAGGTGGTTGAACGGGGCCGGGGCGATGGTTTGGTGATCAACACCGCCGGCATCGGCGTGGTGCCGGCCGGCGTGACGGTCTCTGCCGCGGCGG
>CBFIHA010000054.1:0-12332 GCA_965662195.1 uncultured Pirellulales bacterium | reverse complement strand
GGCACGATTGCCGACCACGGCATGGCGATCATGAGCGTGCGGGAAGGACTCGGCTTTGAGGCTGAGATAGCCAGTGACTCAGCCGCCTTGCACACCCTGGTGGCCGACATGCTCAAGGCCTGCCCGCAGATCAGGCTGCTCCGCGATCCGACCCGCGGTGGCGTGGCGGCCAGCCTCAATGAACTTGCAACGCTTACCGGCCAGGGCATCGAAATCGACGAGGCAGCCATTCCGGTGGCCCCGCCGGTGGCCCATGCCTGTGAACTGCTCGGGCTCGATCCGTTGCAGGTGGCCAATGAGGGCAAGCTGCTGGCCGTGGTGCCAGCAGCGGCCGCTGAGCGAGTACTGGCTGCAATGCACAAGCACGAGCAGGGCCGGGCGGCCGTGGTCCTCGGCCGGGTGACGGCCGAGCACGCCGGCCGGGTGGTGCTGCGGACCGCCATCGGCGGCAGCCGCATCATCCCCTTGCCGATCGGTGAGCAGCTGCCGCGGATCTGCTGACGGCCAAGCCGAGGGTGTCCGAGTATATGGGGTCCGCTTATCCAGCCTCTTCGCTACTCAGCCCGTAGTCGAATATCATCGACATAGTTGCCCGGGAGCCGCTCGCTCGGTTCGGCAACGTCAAGGCTGTTGTCCGACACGAGGCAGTGCAGCAGCAGATAGCGGGCGGCCGGGGGGGCGGTCACGGTGACCGTCAGTTGTTGCCATGATGCTGGGTCACGGTCGATGGCCTCAGTCCGATAGGCCGAAACCAGGCACTGGCTGGGGTTTCCAGCAATGCTTGCCTTGCGGCTCCGGCCCAGCCAGACGTTTTCACCGGCTGCCGGGCTGCTATCGGTCGCGACAAGTTGGATCTCGCATTGCGGCTGGCGGCCCGGTTGGGCGGGGATCCCGTTGAATGCCGCTGAGAGGGTCAGCGGTAGTTCAGCGTCAGCCGGCCGACCGGCTTCCTTGCGGATGACATCGAGATCGATGAACCGCCAGATTTCTGAGGCAGAGTGAAATGCCGGTGACTCACCCGCTGGGGCGGTGCTGACAAATCGCAGCATCGTCTGCCCGTCGCTGGGTGTGATCCCCTGTTCGGGGCCGACTGGCCGCGTCACATCACCGCTCCAGAATCCCGGCTCTTTGGGAGCATTGTTTGCCCGGGGGAATGGCGGCTGTTCAAAACTTTCGTGCAGGAGGGTGATGGGCACCTTTTGAGGCGACCAGCCGCTGTAGGCGTATGACACCGAGGTGGCGATGGTTCCCAGGCCGCAGCCGCCCGCAAGAATGCCGATGCCGGCAGCCAGCAGCCCAACGTGCCGGCGTAGCCGCCGCCCACGAGCATGCCGGTCACTGCCGCCGGTCGTGGAGCCGGGGGCACGGCGGCTGGGCTCGGAGGCATGACGACCACCGGGGCCGAAGCGAGTCTTGGCGGCCTCATGGAGATCACCATGCAGTTCGGCCAGTTCCCAGAACCGCTGCCGGGCCGCAGCCGATGTTTCCAAGACGTCTTCAAGTTCGGCAAAGGTCTCATCATCAAGGCAGTTGTCGAGCCAGGCCTGAATCAGAAATTCATCGCGTTGGTTCATTGGATGGGACCTTTGGGGAAAGGAGCCAGTGGTGGAGCAGCCGCGGGTTTGATTCCGGTTGCACCCTTCCGGGCCACGCACTCCCGCAGCCGTTCACGAATTTTGCTGAGGGCGGTGTTGACGCCGGTTACGGTGCGATCGAGCAGGTGAGCGATCTCACCCGGACCGTGTTCGGCAAAGTACCGCAGGCGAATCAGTTCACGGGACTTTGGGGCGAGTTCATCGATGCACGACAGCAGGGCAGCCAGGCGGCTGTCAGGGGCGTTGGCTGACGTTTCCGGCTGCGCGGCGATCAGTGAATCGATTAGCGGTGGCGAAAATTTTCTCGAAGCTCGACGGTTTTCCAGCACCTTGAGCCGGGCGATCGCCAGAGCCCACGCCAGAAAATTGCTGTTTGGCGTGAAGGAATCGGCTTTCGCCGTGGCGGTGAGGAACGTCTCCTGCACCACGTCTTCGGCTGCCGCAAAGTCACCGGTTAAGGCCAGGGCGTATGACCGCACCTGCGCCTGGTGGCGGACAAAAAGCTGCTGAACCAGCAGTCGCTGGGCGTCGCCGGAAGGCGGGGAGGGCGTTTTCGCTGATGACGACACGGTGAATGACCGCCTTGGCCTAACTTTCCGAAAGAAAATGGCTGTTTGACGTCAAAAATAACCCTCCCGGTAGTGCCGGCGATCTGAACAGCCATGGGGTGGGTTATTTTCCGTCAGCGGCCCGCATTCTAACCGGCGAGTCTGTTTTTCTCAGCCAGTTCCGGCACATGCGAGCGGTAAACATGCGACAGAATCTGCATCAGTTTGGCTGTTCCGGGTTTCGTCAGCTTGGGGTTTCTCGGCGGGGGGTGCTGCAGGCCGGCTCGCTGGCGATCGGCGGGCTGACCCTCGCCGACCTGCTGCGAATGGAGCAGGCCCGGGGTGAGCAGAAGTGGTATGAGTCGAAGGAGGGCACCGCCAAGAGCGTCATCCAGATTGTGCTGCCGGGAGCCATGGCAGCGCAGGAGTCCTGGAACCCCAAGCCGGAAAGTCCGACCGAATATCGCGGCCCCTTCGGCGTGGCCAAGACATCACTTACCGGTGTTGTCTTCAGCGAAACCATGCCGGCCTGTGCGAAAATCGCCGATCGACTGTGCATTGTGCGTTCAGTGGTTGGCTCGGTCCCCGACCATGGCCTCGGGCAGTACCACATGCTGACCGGCCACAAGTCGAGCCCGGTGCTGAAGCATCCGGCGATCGGGGTGGTGGTGAGCCATGAACTGGGCTGGCGCAAGGGGCTGCCGCCATTTGTGGCAATTCCTGAGAACAGCGGGGACACCGGCTATCTCAGCCCCCGATTTGGGGCGTTTGCCACCGGTGGTGACCCAGCTGCCGATCAGGGCTTCTCCGTCAAAGACCTGACACTTCCAGGCGGCCTTACCGTTCACGACTTTGAGATGCGGCGAAATCTTCGCGACATCGTGAACCAGCGGGTGAAGCAGTTTGAGGCCGATCCGGCAGTCGCCGAAACGATGGACGCTTTCTACGATCAGGCGTACGGCCTGCTTACGTCCGCGGCCGTCCGCAACGCCTTTGACCTGTCTCAAGAGCCGGAAGCGGTGAAGCGGGCCTACGGCAAGGGCATGTTTGCCGGGAAGACCGGCCAGCATGGCTCGCAGGCGGGCATGCGCATGCTCCTGGCCCGCCGCCTGGTCGAAGCGGGGTCACGATTTGTGAGCCTGCGGTATGGGCAGTGGGACGACCACTCGCTCATCCGCGAAAACATTCGTGATCGGATGCCGGCGTTTGATCATGCCCTGGCCGCTCTGATTACTGACTTGGAAAGTCGCGGCCTGCTCGACAGCACCTTGGTCTGGGTGGCGAGCGAGTTCGGGAGGACACCCAAAATCAATGCTGCCGCCGGCCGAGACCATTGGTCACGGGTGTTCTCGGTTGCGCTGGCGGGTGGGGGGCTGAAGCAGGGCTTGATCTATGGCGATTCAGATGCGACCTCATCTGATCCTGCGACGGACGCTGTCCCACTGCACGACCTCCATTCCACAATCTACAAGCTCATCGGCATCAACTCAGACAAAGAGCTGATGGCCCCGGGGGAGCGGCCGATCGAGATCGTCGACGACGGTCGGCCGGTCAGTGAACTCTTGGCCTAGAGGTGAGACGTTGATGCGGTTTTCGTTCCACGTGTTGCTGCTGGTTTGCGCCTGGCAGGGTCTTGTCGCGGTCGCTACCGCAAACCCTGCTGCGACGCACCAGGTGTTTTCGGTCCTGCCGCAGGTGGGGCAGCAGGGCACGACGGTTACGGTCATTGCCGAAGGCAACTATCTGGACGAGCCTCAGGAGGTGCTGTTTTACCGGGACGGGGTTCGCTGCACGGGCTTCGAGGTTCTCAGCGAGGCCGAAATCTATGGCGAGCAAAGACGCTATGAGCCTGGGAAAGCGGTTCGCCTAACCTTCGAGATTGCCCCCGACTGCCCATCGGGCGAGCATTTGTTCCGGCTAAGAACGCGGGAGAATCTCTCTGAACTCATGGCGTTTTGGGTCACCACACTGCCGATTGTGGATGAGACCCACCCTCGCGTTGATCGGGATGACAACGGTAAGCACCTGCGGAATGATCGGCCAGAGTTTGCTCAGGAGGTGTCGCTGAATACCGCCGTCAACGGCTTGCACGTTGGCGTGCGGGACCATGACTGGTATGCCGTCAAGGTGAACCGCGGTCAGGCGATTAGCATCGAGGTGCTGGCGGCGCGGCTCGGCACCTTTCACTCCGCCGGCCTCAATGACCCGGCGGTGGCTGTCCATGACGCCGAAGGCAACGAAATCGTCCGCAACGACGACAACGCCCTGCATACCCAGGACCCGGTGGTGCAGTTTATTGCCCAGCGAACGGGTCGCTATTTCATCCATGTCGCTCAGCAGATGGACTTTGAAAACCTGGATCGTCCGTACCTGATGCATGTCGGCACCTTCCCGCGGCCACGGGTCTGCTATCCGCTGGGCGGGCAGGCTGGCAAGCCGCTGGACGTCACCCTGTTGGGCGACGTCACTGGTGACATTGTTGAGACCGTATCGCTGCCGGCGGTCGGCTTGTTTGAGCAGAATAAAATTGCGGTGATCACCAGCGACAATGAAGGCCACCGGAGCTTCTGGCCGAACCGGGTGCATGTGGCCGACTTCGGTGACTTTTTTGAGCCTGAGCCGAAAGCGTTGGCTGTTCAAGAAGGACCAGCCACCGAGTTCCGGCACTGGGAGACTGCAGCCGGTAAGAAATCGACCGACAGGCTGAAGGTGGCAGCTGTTGACCAAAAGGCGGCGACCGTCACGTTGCAGCGGGAGGACAATCGCCAGACGGTGACGCTTCCCATTGCCAGCTTGGCGGCAGCCGACCAGCGGTTGGTGACGGACTGGCAAAAATTGGAAACAGAGCGGGTTGCCGGCCGACGGCGGGCTGCCCTGCGACGGCGGAAGCCGCATCGGATCAGCCAGTCGCTGCCGCTGGCAATCAATGGCAAGATTCTTACCGAGGGGGAAACCGACTGGTATCGCTTCACGGCCCGCAAGGGGGAGAAATATCGGGTCAGAACCTTTGCCAAAACCCTCGACTCAGAGCTCGATGCTCGTGTCCGCATCGTCCCGGCCGAGGGGAACCCCAGCAAACGGTCGTGGGACGAGGATGACAGCACCTGGGACCGGCATGACCTCATCGGCCACCACTATCGCCATCAGATCAAAGACCGTCTCGACCCAATTTTCGTATTTGAGCCCGATGTGGATGGTGACTGGCTGCTTGGTGTGAGTGACACCCGGCGGATGTGCAGTCCGCAGCACGTCTACCGCGTTGAGCTTCAGCCACACGTTGACAGCGCGTTCGTCTCGTTCCCGACCTATTACCTCAAGCACACCGATTTCGCCCGGCGTGGCATCATCGTTTTTCCAGGACGCTCGTATTCTCGGCCGGTCACGATTCAGAAGGGGCTTGGCGCCGGGTACGACAAGCCGCTGCAACTGCGGGCCGAGGGTCTGCCTGCCGGGGTCGAGATGGAGGCCCCCGAGTTTCTTCAAGGGGATCGCAGTATTCCCGTCACCTTTACGGCCGCAGAAACCACCAAGCCGGGTGGGGCCATCATCGATTTGATTGTCGAGCCCGTTGCCCCGGAGGATCGAGAGGCATTTCGGGGCGGGTTTGTGGTCAATGAGTTGGCGACCGATCGGCGCGGGAGCTACGCGATGTGCTTCCGGCTTACCCGGAAGGTCGCCCTCGCGGTTGTCGAAGGAGCGGGATTTGATCTGTCGGTTGACCCACCCCAGACACCGCTGGTGCGAAACGGCACGCTCGATCTGACGGTGCGGGTCAATCGGACGGACGGCTATCAGGGGCCGGTCTACGTCGACGCCGAGTGGCTGCCACAGGATGTCAGTCCGCAGCCACCGCTGGTGATTCCGGCCGGAGAAAATGCCGGTTCCTATCAACTGCGGGCGGGCAAAATTGCCAGCCTTGAAAATTTTCCGCTGGCCCTTACGGGACGGGAAGATGAGGGCGGCAGCGTTTTAGCAGCGGCAGGGTTGCATTTCGTCTGTTCCCCGCCCGTCCCAGTCACCGTCGGTGAGCCCCATTTTCTGGTGACGTTGCTTCGCGCCGCGATTGAGCGCGGGAAGCAGGCCACTCTGACGGCCGAAATTATCCAGCAGCGGCCGTTCGACGGTGAGGCCGAATTGCGTCTCGGCAGGCTGCCGTATGGGGTCACGCTTGTTGAGCCAATCCCCCGGATCACCCACGCCGACACCAAAGCCACGTTCCATCTGCAGGCGCAAGACGATGCCCTGCTGGGCATGTACCAGGACATCTTCTGTGAAGCCCTGGTTCCCGACCAAGGGCAGCAGATCCGCGAAGAATCGGGGAGCGGGACTCTGCGGATTGACCCCAAACGCGGCTGAAACCGAGCACCCGTACGAGCACCTACACGAGCACGCTTTTGAACTCGATGATGACGACAATCAAAACAATCATTCGCAGGCCTTGGACAATCGCCGTGTTCTTTGTCGCCCTCGGTATGTGCTGGTCTGCCGCGGCCGCCAACATGGGCGGTCGTGGTGGACCGGTCAGCTTCAAAAACGACGTTGTGCCGGTGTTCATGCGGGGCGGCTGTAACGGCGGCGCCTGCCATGGGGCCGGGACGGGAAAAGACGGCTTCCGATTATCACTGTTCGGCTACGATCCGGAGGGGGATTACTATCGGATTGTCGAGGAGTATGTTGGCCGCCGCATCAATCTGGCGGTCCCTGAAAAAAGCCTCCTGCTCAAGAAGGCTGCCGGTCGAGTGCCCCATACCGGGGGCGAAATCTTCAAGCCCGATAGCGATTATTACCAGACGCTGCTGGCCTGGATCGAGCAGGGGGCCCCGCAGGATCCGCCCGATACGCCAGAGCCGCTGCGGCTGGAACTTACCCCCGAGAAACTCACCTTCACCGGGTCCGGCGAGCAGCAGGCCGAGGTGATTGCCCACTATTCCGATGGCAGTCGGCGCAACGTTGCCAATTTGGCCGTTTACCTTGCCAGCAACGATGCGGTGGCATCCATTGACGACACGGCCTTGATCCGGGGCAACAAGCCGGGAGCGGCTCATGTGTTCGCCCGTTTCAACCGGTTTACCGTCGGGGCCGAGGTGGTGGTGATTCCCCCGGGGGAGTTCTCGTTTCCCGATATCGAGCCGCAGAACTACATCGACGAATTGGTCTTCGAACGGCTGAAAGAGCTGCGGATTGAGCCTTCTGGTCTCTGTTCCGACGAAGAATTCCTCAGGCGGGTCACGCTGGACATCACCGGCAGGCTTCCGACACCCGACGAGCGTCAACGGTTTCTCGGGCAGAGCGGTGGAAACGCGGTGAGGCCGCAGAAGCGGCGGGCACTGGTTGAAGACCTGCTGCTGAGAGAATCGTGTGGTGAGCTTTGGGCCGCCAAGTGGGGTGAGTGGCTGCGGATTCGGACGAACACGAATCCAGAAAAGGGAACCGCCCGGAAAGCGGGCTGGAACTATGCGGTCTGGTTGCGCGAGCAACTGGTTGCGGGTGTGCCGTGGGATGTGATTGCCCACAGCCTATTGACCGGTACGGGTTCAAACTTCCGTAATCCTGCCAGCAACTTCTACACGATGCTGCCACAGGGCAAGCTTGAGCCGAAAAAACTGGGAGAGGATACCGCCCAGGTGTTTCTGGGGCTGCGAACCCAGTGTGCCCAATGCCATAACCATCCCTTCGATCGCTGGACCATGGATGACTATTACAGCTTCACGTCATTCTTTACCGGTGTCCGTCGCAAGCATGGGACAGAGGCCCGTGAGTATTACACCTATGTCGATCTTGAGGCTGAGCCGGCAAAGCACCCGGTCGATGATCGGCCGATGCCGGCCGCCTTCCTCGGCGGTGGGGTCGCTGATGTGGTGGAACAGGACCCCCGCCGGGTTGTTGCCGACTGGATGGTGGATCCAGCAAATGAGCTCTTTCGACGGAACCTGGCGAATCGCATCTGGGATCATTTTTTTGGCCGCGGCATCATTGAGCCGGTCGACGACGTGCGAATTTCGAACCCTGCCAGCAACGAGGCTTTGCTTGCGGAGCTGGGTCGGCGGCTGGCCGAGGATCATCGATTTGATGCGCGCAAACTGATGCATAACATCTGCTTGTCGGCGACCTATCAGCTGTCGATGGCCACCAAGCCGTCAAACGTTGTAGACAAGTCACAGTTTTCCCATGCTCGGCTTCGACGGCTCCGCGCGGACGTGCTGTTCGACTGCATCAACCAGGCCCTTGACTACACCCCAAAGATGAGGCGGACAACGGCGGATCGTGCGGTGGCAATGTTCGAGGGGGGCGGGTATGGGGATGACTACAATTCGTACTTCTTCAGCACCTTCGGACAGGCAAAACGCGAGAGCGTGTGTGTCTGCGAGACAGTCCTTTCTCCCACTATCTCGCAGACGCTCCATATGGTGGTGGGAGACACGGTCACCAAGGCCATTTCCCAACGAGGCAATGCCCTTGATCAGATGATGGATCGATCACGAAACGCGGAAGAAGTCATTCAAGGGCTTTTTGTTCGCATCCTCGGACGGCAGCCCACCCGTGAAGAATCGGCAGCGGTGCTGGCGGCAGATCCCAAGTCACCAGACCGGAAGGTTGAGCGACAGTACCTCGGCAATGTCGCCTGGGCCCTGCTCAACTCGGATGAATTTCTCTTCAACCATTGAGGTGTGACGTGAAACGGCCGAGGTCGGTGTTTAACGCGGTTGTGCTGAGCTGCCTGTTGGGGACAGGCCATCTGGTGGCGGCTTCGCCCACCTATGACGATGACATCAAGCCGCTGCTGCGGGATCACTGCCTGGGCTGCCACAATGTTGATGAAGCGAATTCCGATCTCGACCTCTCCAGTTACGCGGCTGTTTTGAAGGGTGGAGCGTCCGGGCCGGCAGTCGTCGCCGGTCGGCCAGCAGGCAGCACGATCTATCAGGCGATGGCTCACCTCGATGGTGTTGAACCGATGCCACCGGACAGTTCCCGCCTGCCGGATGAGGGAATCGCGCTGGTCGACGCCTGGATTCGGGGTGGCTTGCTGGAGCGCCGGGGCAGCAAGTCGCTGCTGAAAGGCGTTGCCTCGATTGATCCGGCTGCGCTTGCCAGCCGTAAGGATTTGCCGGCGATCATGCCTGGCCGGCTTGCGGTGACCCGCCCGACTCAAACGCGTCGACCGCCAGCACCGCAGGCCCTGGCAGCCAGCCCGGTGGCCCCGCTCGTCGCCGCGTCTGGGCAGGAACAGGTGCTGCTGTTCGGGCCCGGTAACGCCACCGGGCCATTCCGGCTGCTTGGCTGTCTTCCCTTTCCGGAAGGGGCAATCCACAGTCTGCGGTTCAGCCGGAGCGGAGCGTTGCTGGTGGCCGGGGGAGGACGGGGAGCCCATTCTGGTCGGACGGTCATCTTTGACGTGGCGACCGGAGAACGACGGGCTGAGGTTGGCGACATGGTCGATGTCGTGCTGGCGGCAGACATCGATGCCTCGCAGCGGTTTGTTGCGATTGGCGGACCGACAAAAGTTGTTGAGGTCATTGAAATTGCCAGCGGGAACCCCCGTCACCGAATCAAGAAGCACACTGACTGGATCACGGCCCTCGCCTTCAGCCCTGATGGCACCATGTTGGTGACTGGCGACCGATCTGGTGGACTGCACGTCTGGGAGACAGAGAGTGGTGGCATCGTCTTCACGCTGGCCGAGCACAAGCAACGGATCACCGACGTTGAGTGGCGGCCCGATGGCAAGGCAATTGCCAGCGTGTCAGATGACGGCAACCTGATTGTCTGGAACATGAAGGACGGCTTTCCGGCTGCGAATGTGGCCGCCCATAAGGCGAAAAGTAAATCACGATACACCCGAGGAACCGGGGTGTTGGCCTGCGATTTTCAGCCCGATGGACGCCTGGTCACCGTCGGCCGCGATGGCCAACTGCGACTCTGGTCGGTCAGTGGTACCAAGGAACGGCAGGCTGCGGTGGGCGATTCACTGCCGATCGCCGCTGGTGTGCTGGGGGAGGATCGTCTTGTGGTAGGCACTCTTGCCGGCCAGTTGCAGGCTTGGCGGCTCGATAAGCAACAGCCGGTCCTGGTGGGCAGTATCGGCACGGACGGAGGCCGCTAAGGAGGTTTTCAGCACGACGACAATCGAAGAACCGGCCAGTACGCCTTTCTTTGAGGCGTGCATTGTAATGTTGCGCTGATTGAGACAGTGCGACTGAGAAACCCAATGACGGAGAACTTCCATTTTGGTTGTCCACACTTTTTGTGTTGTGTTCAGCGATGCATTTGTTAACGTCTCGTGCAGATGGGTGCTCGGGTTCGCTTTTTGGATCGGGGAGTGGTTCATATGAAGCAGACAAATGCCCGGCGATGGCGTGCGGCAACGTGGTGGTCCGTTGTTGCATGTGCTTGCGTGGGGCTGGTCAGCGGTTGTGGAGAAGCGGGGCCCGAGGTGCAGCTGGTAAAAGGGAAACTGCTTGTAGACGGCGAGGCGGTGCAGGGCGTGACCGTGATGTTCACCCCGACTGATGGTGGCGGGATGGCTGCTGTCGGCGGCACGGACGAGGACGGGGCATTCCAGTTAACGGCCCGCCGGGGCCATAAGTTTGGGCAGGGAACGCCCGAGGGGAAGTATAAGGTGACTGTCTCCAAGCGGACTCTGGTGGATGAACGCACCGGCCGGACGAAGGAAACAATGCCGGCCCGGTTTACGGTGTTTGAACAAACGCCGCTGGTCTGCGACATCGCGAGGGGAGTGAACGAGTTCGTGTTGGAGGTCGTCTCCGAGGGCGACTGACCGGTGCGGTTCTGGGGCCGCTGTGAAGCGATGGCGGGTCTGCAAACATAAAATGTTTTTTAGTGGTTTGGTCTTCCTTTTTTCTGAGGGTTCAAGTGATGAAGTCGAGAAGTGCATCAGCGTTTACGCTGATTGAGCTGCTGGTGGTGATTGCGATCATCGGTGTGTTGGTCGGCTTGTTGTTGCCAGCGGTGCAGCAGGCCCGGGAGGCGGCCCGGCGGACGGACTGTACCAATAAGATGAAACAGCTGGGCCTGGCCGTCCACAATCATGAAAGCACCTTCCAGCGTTTTCCGGCGTCGCACGACCAGAAAGAGTTTGTCGACATGGGTGCCCCGAGTGACTTCAGTTTTCTGGTCCGGCTCCTGCCGTTTCTTGAAGAACAAGCCCTGAGCGATGCAGCAGTGGCGTACATCAAGACCGCGCCGGGGGGGGTGGGGGTAACAAATAGCGTGTTCCGTACGCAATTGCCCCTCCTGCTGTGCCCGTCGGAGATTACGCGTGATCCGATCGCCGGCTACGGGATGACGAGTTATCACTGCAACGTCGGTGACGAAGTGGTGCGAAATGACCGGGCCTTAAACCAATGGCGAGGCGTTTTTCGCCGCGGGAGGATTAGTGGATCAGATACATCCATGAAGGTTGCGGAAATTACGGACGGTCTTTCGTCCACGATCATGCTGGGTGAGGCCATCGTAGGTGACAATGAACCGACTGGTCCCGGGGCCGTGGCATTCTGCTCTGGTATGGATTGGCTTAGTCCCGCCTCGGTGACAAACCAATTGGCGAGCGGGAATGTCCTCCCCGGATCAGCTAATATCACGAAGCAGGCGAATGCCCTCCCCGGCCGGAACTGGGCTTCACGCACGCCTACATTTCTTAACATGCTGAGTGGACCGAACGCCGATCGGTGTGCAACCCCCAGTACGTATTCAGGAAGGCCCGGTGTGACACCGGCAAGTAGTTACCATCAAGGTGGTGTGACCATCGTCATGTGTGATGCTTCGGTGCGGTTTGTCGCGGATAATGTTGACGACGGAGGCAACGCATCCTTTAATCTAAGCGGAACGCACTATAACGATCAGCCAAGTCGGCGTGGCGTGTGGGGGGCGATGGCGACGCCAAGCGGGGGTGAGGTGGTGTCTGGGCAGTGACGCAGCCGGTGGTGGATGTTGCAACGAGTGGATGAGGTTCCATTGTTCGGGGACGCATTCATGATTGATAGAGGATATCGGTGCGGCAGCCAGTAGGCGGTAGAGCGGTTCTGCCGCCTGTCTGCTGCAGCGATAGACAGCACCGAAAACCGGTGTTGTCTTCTCGTGTTGCCCGGCTTGGAGTGGTTATGGACGGTTCTTCTACGGAGAGCCGGGGGGGGGCGGGGGTTGCCCGAAGTTTGCTTGGAAGCCCGAT
>CBFIHA010000053.1:0-26953 GCA_965662195.1 uncultured Pirellulales bacterium | reverse complement strand
GACAGGCCAGGGCCGTGTCGCGCCCGGCGACCGGGAAAAGAGTCCTGACACCTTTTTTGTGACCTACGCCCGCTCGAGCTTGGTCACCCGGCCGGTGCTGACCCACTCTGCCACGAAGATGTCGCCCTCCGCCGTGAAGCAGGCATCGTGCGGATGAACAAACTGGCCGTCGAGCCACTGCTGTGGCTGACTCCGCAGGCCCTTGATCGACTCCAGCCGCTCGACCGCCTGGCCGAGCCGGGCAACGACGCGATTGTTCTCATCGAGCAGGCTGACACAGGCCTTGAGCTCCGGCACCAGCATCAGGTTTTTCCAGGTATCGATGTTGGCCGGCAGGCCGAAGCCCGGAATGGTCTCCCGATAGCTGCCATCGAGTGAGAACGTCTGCAGGGTGTTGTGGGCCCTGTCAGTCACCACAATGGTCGGCTCGCGGGCTTCGCCATCCGCCGCCGGCCGCCGGTCAATCCAAAGGCCGTGTGCGGTCTTGAAGGTGCCCTCGCCATCACCGGGCCCGCCAAAACAGCTCACCCAGTTGGCATCCTTGTCGTAGCGGTGAATCTGGAACGACCCGTAGCCATCGGCCAGCAGAAAGCCACCATCGTCAAGGAAGGCCACGTTGGTCGGCAGGAACCCCTGCCGGCTCCAGTTGGCGGCAGTCGAGAAGTCCTCTCCTGCGGCATAGACGCCCGACGCCATCGGGGCCTTGCGGTACCAGACGGTTTCGCCGGTCAACGTCAGCTTGGCAAAGGCCTTCACCTGCTGATAGGCACAGACGTAGAGAAACTCCTCGCTCCCCTCCTGCCGCACCTCAATCCCGTGACCGCCCCCCTGGAACTGGCTGCCAAAGGCGCGCACAAACCTGCCCTGCGGATCGAAGACAAAAATCGCCGGGTGATCCTTCTGCTGTTTTTTGCCCTCGTGAATCACATAGAGGTTGCCCGCCTTGTCAAGGGCGACCCCGTGCGTCGTCTGCCAGCTGAACCGCTCCGGCAGCTGCGGAAATTGATGCCGTACCCGAAACCGGTGGTCGCCCTCACCGATGATCGTCTCGGCAGCCAGCCGCCGCGCCCGGGCGACGGCCGGAGTGGCCAACCCGGCAAAGCCGGCCAGTCCCAGCCTGGTGAGGGACCGGCGGGAAAGCTGCATCGGGCGGGAAGGGAGGGGGTTCTCGACCATCGTCAGACCTCACAGACAGAAAGGGGAAAGGCGGCAACGCCACGTGGACCGGCACCGTGGGCAGCCTGTTGAGCCCCCACCAACCACTCAGGTGGCCAGCGGACGGGTCATCTCAACCGGCACCACCCATGCATCGTACTGTTCGGTGGTGAGCAGGCCGAGGGCGACGGCCGCCGCCTTCAGGCTGGAGCCATCCGCATGGGCTTTTTTGGCAATCTTTGCGGCGTTCTCGTAGCCAATATGTGTGTTCAAGGCCGTCACCAGCATCAACGACTCATCGAGGTGCTGCTGAATCCGGGCCAGGTTGGGCGCAATGCCAGTGGCGCAGTGCAGCCGCATCGAGTCGCAGCCGTCGGCAATCAGGTCAGCGCTTTCGAGCACGTTGTGGATCATCACCGGCTTGTAGACATTGAGCTGAAAGTTGCCCTGGCTGCCGGCGAAGGCAACGGTCGCATCGTTGCCAAAGACCTGGGCGCAGACCATTGTCAGAGCCTCGCACTGGGTGGGGTTCACCTTGCCCGGCATGATCGAACTGCCCGGCTCATTCTCGGGAATGGTGATCTCGCCGATGCCGCACCGCGGCCCACTGGCCAGCCAGCGGATGTCGTTGGCGATCTTCAGCAGGGCCATCGCCAGCCCCCGCTCGGCGGCACTGACCTCGACGAGTGCATCATGGGCGGCGAGGGCCGCAAACTTGTTCGCCGCCGATACGAACGGATGCCCGGTTTCCTTGGCGATGAAGGCGGCGGTGGTGTCACCAAATTTGGGATGGGCATTGAGTCCCGTGCCGACGGCCGTGCCGCCGATCGCCAGCTCGTAGAGACCGGGCAGGGCCCGTTCAATACCGGCCAGCCGGTCATCGAGCTGGGACCGCCAGCTTGAAATCTCCTGGCCAAGGGTGATCGGCGTGGCATCCTGCAGGTGGGTGCGACCGATCTTGACGATGTCGGCATACTGCTGCTCGAGCCCGGCAAAGGTATCCCGCAGCTGCCGGACTGCCGGCAGCAGCCGCCCCTGAATCGTCTCGACTGCCGCGATGTGCATCGCTGTCGGAAAGGTGTCGTTCGAGGACTGGCCCCGGTTGACGTCGTCGTTGGGATGAACCGGTTGTTTCGAGCCCATTTCACCACCAGCCAATTCGATCGCCCGATTGGCAATCACCTCGTTGGCATTCATGTTCGACTGGGTGCCGCTGCCCGTCTGGAAAACGACCAGCGGAAAATGGTCATCGAGCGTCCCGGCAATCACCTCGTCGGCCGCTTCTGCAATCAGCTTCACTTTGTCCGCCGGCAGTTGGCCCAGGTCACCGTTGGCCAGGGCCGCCGACTTCTTGAGGATGCCGAGGGCTCGTTTGACGGCCCGCCCCCACTGAAAGCGGTCGACACCAATTTTGAAGTTGTCGCGTGACCGTTCGGTCTGCGCCCCCCAGTAGCGGTCGGCGGGAACCTGCACCTGGCCCATGCTGTCAGATTCGGTGCGGAACGAAGAGGCAGACTGCGACACGGTGGCATCCTTTCGGGAGGCGGGGGAGGGATGAATCTCCGCCGGATTGTCCGGCTGCAGGCCTGGGGTTTCAACCCGCGTGGCTGGCAGCTGGTCCTGCCGGGGCCCGTGGCCTGCTCACCGCCGGGCTGCTGAGTCCTGCCCTGTGGCCGCAGCCGTCTCCAACTGAGCCGGCCTCGTGTCGGCAAGGGCCAGCGCAAACCAGCCATCCCAGCTGACCGCCTGCACCGCCGCCAACTCCTGAAGCCGTGGGTGCTCGGTGATTCTCTCGGGCAACACCGGTAGCGGCCGCTCCTTGGGAAAGATCTTGCCGAAAATCGTTCGCAGGGCGAATTCAATCCGGCCCCGATGACCGGGGCCTCCAATCCGGATCGGCCCTTCCCGCTCAAGCAGCACCCGGTTCTCGACCAGCACCGGCTTGTAGCTGACCCGGCCGACCACGTCGAACCAGTCGCGGCGACCGCTCTCGAGGGCATCGATCGCCACCCGGACCTCGACCAGACCGTCGGTAAACTCCACCCGCAGCGGGTCGACCGCCTCAAAGGTCACGGAGACCCCCTCGGGAATGTCCTCCGGAACCGTCGGCTCCAGCCCCAGCTGCTCCTGGACCCGCACAAACAGGTCCTCCAGCGAAAGCCGGTGCCCACCAATGTTGAGTCGGTCGAAGGCATTGTTGAGGGTCGACTGGTGCACCTGCATGCCCAGCAGGCTGTTCTCCGGCTCCCGCGGCCTTGGCGTATGCGCGGCCAGCTGGGCATCGGCATGCAGCCGCAGCCGCAGGATCGCCTTTTCCTCAGTGGTCTCCATGAATGGGGATGGTCTCAATCCGAGCCGTACCAGCGGGCCCCAGACCTTTTCTTCAACCAGCCCGGCCAGCTCAGCAAACTTGCGTTCCGATTCCTCGTCGGTCTGCTGACACGACTGCCAGATGATCTTCTGGGCCACTTCCCGGTTGGCAGCCGGTAGGTTCTCGGCGTGCTGGTTGCGGGCAAGCGTCCGCAAGAGCGACCCCATCAGCGGGACCGAATCGAAGCTGGTCGAGACGTTCGTCAGCCGGGCCCGGTTTGAGGCTGAGGCCGTCGCCGGGCCGACGACCAGCCCATGCTGGCAGACCTTGACCGGCTTCTGCACGGTGAATCGGCCCGTGCCCCGCGAAGCCATCGAAATCGGCCCGGTATCGGTGATCGCATAAGTCGACATCTCGCCGTCGACGACGAGATTGAAGCAGATCTCATCGGGATCGGGGGTGAGCTGAATCGATGTCTTTTGATCGACCACCCTGCGGCCCCGGACCGGACGCCCCAGCACGGTCTCACTGACGGCTTCGGCCCGGCTGGTCGTCTCGGGCATCAGCAGCGTGAGAAAGGCCTCCCGCAACGTGACTCGGAAGTTCGGGGCTGCGTACTGGTTGCTGATGGCCCGGACAATGTCACCACTCTCGGCAGGCATCACGTCGGCTACCACCCCGACTGACTGCTGCACCTCGGCGGCCTGGGTCGCCCGGGGATCGGCCTCGAACCGCTCGATGGCAGCAAGCAGATGGACCAGCTCGACGGTCGCCTGCTCGGCTTCGGCCAAACCGGATTGGCTGGCAAGGCCGGCCTGCCATTCCGCTGCCAGCGCCGCAGCGGCCTGCCAGGTCACTGCCCGACGCTTGACGGCAAAAGCCACCCGCCGCAATTCACTCGCCCGATCTTCGTCAGCGAGCCGATCCGCAACCGTCATCCCGGCCGGCGGGCAGTCAGCCAGCACGGCGACCGCCTCGACAGCATCGGCTGCATGCGGCCCGGCAGTCATGAGCACCCGGTTGAATGCCGCAGTCGTACGGGCAACCCAGTCACCAACCTCCTGATAGACCGCTGGCCGCGGAGAAGCCTCCGCGGCCAGTGCTTCAAGCTGCCGCAGAAGTTCAGCCGGTGGCGGCCAGGCTGTCTGTGGTGAAGCCACCTGGGGCAGCGACGGGTCGCTGCGTCCGCCGCGTTGTCCGAACCGATCCCGCAGCCGCTCAGTTGGCCGGAGTTTCTCCAGCAGCCGCTTCACCGGGGGCTGGTCGATCTCATCTGTGGCGGCGGGCATGGCCCTGCTGATCGGTGGCTCTGGAGCGGGTGGCGGCGGACTGGCCTCACCAGCGGCTTCGATGCCTCCCGAATTCTGTGACAGCCGCCGGACGATCCGCTCCCGCGGCGTCTCGGGCGACGCCACCACGCCGGTTGGTGTGCTGGTGACCGCCTCGGCCCAATCCTCACCGTCCGGATCGACCCAGGCGGTGCCGCCGTCGCCTGCCCCACCTGCCGTTGTGGCGGCGGTGGATGTCCGTTCAACGGGCGTCCCGACCGAGTCGAGCCGCAATGGCGGCGCAGGAGCCGTGGTCGTCTGCGGACGGGCATGACGAGGCTCCAGCCGAAGCGGCTCCCCATCCTCCCAGCCTGCCGGCCGGCGAATCACATCCGCCTCAGCAGCTGCGTTCCGTGCCACTGTCCGCTTCGTCACCGGTGTGGGTGCGGCCCGCTCCGCGGCGGGAACTGGGTTCGGAGCTGGACTGCCCAGTGTTCGCGTCAGCAGGCTTTCCACCGGCTGCTGTTCAACCCGCTCCAGTGCAGCTGCAGCCGATTGCAGCCCCCGGGCATTGCCCTCTGATCGGCTGACCGGCTTCATCGACTGTGGCCGCCTGACGGCAGCCGACATCGGTTCGGCCGGTGAGGCGGCCGGAGCCACCGGCGTTACACCATCGTCCTGGCCAGCCGAACGAGCACCTGCCGCCGCCACGTTCCCCGGGGCGGGAGGCTGGGTCCGGGAGACGAGTGCCCGCAGTGATTCCGGAGATGCCACCTCGGTCTCGCGGGCAACATGCCCCTGGGCCGAGGCCACCGCCTCGGCGTCAGGCGGCGGCGTATCGGCTTTACCCGCACGCGGACCTTCCCCCGCAGCCGCGAGGCGGGCGGGCGAGGGCTTTTCGGAGGCCACCTGTTTCTTTGCTACCAGCTGCTCGGCAGCAGCAGCGGCCGGGGCGGGATCGATGGCCGTCAACGTTGCCGCGGTCGGATCACCAGCGGAGGGCTGAACCTGGCCGGCCTCTGCCGCAGCCGACCGTTGCCCGCTGAACGCCGTCACCGCAACATCTCCCGGGCCGGCACGGCGGGCAAGCCGCTCAAGCGATGCCATTTCGTCATGGGTCAACGTCATCGGGCGGGGCTGCCGATCCGCCGCCAGTGGCAGCGGACCGCGGGCTGGTGGGGCGGCCGCAGTCGTTCCATCGGTCGCGGTGGCCGCCACACCGCTTAGCAGACCGTGGAAAGAGTCTGCCACCACACGATCCGGCGACTGCCGGCCTTGGGAAACCTCGGTTTCACCACCAGTCTGCTTCATGGAGAAAGGATCTGGTGGCTGTGGCAGCCTGGCCAGCTGCTGCCGTGCCGTTGCCGTTGCTAGCCGGTCAGTTGTGGCCGGCTGTTCCCGGCCAAAATGCCGCTGAAAAAAACCCCTCGTCCCGGCGGCCAATTTTTTCCATGAGGGCCACCCCGGCGGCATGCGATCGGTTCCGGCTGGCCTGGCCGGGACGTCCCGTGACTCCAGAATCTGCCACCACTGCGGCGATGCCGGTTGGTTTCCGCGTGAACCACCGAAAGGTTCGGCCGTGAAGCTGAACGAGGGCAGGTCGACCCCGATCCATTCCCGTGGACCGAACACCATGGCCGTCGCCAGCAACCCGGCGACGAACGACGTCGCGACAATGCCGATCGCGTACTTCTGCGACATTCCGCTCATCCCTTGAACCGTCTGAACCAACCCGCAGCAGATCAGGCCGGGGGAGGACCTCGGTGAGCCGCCCAGCCGGCGGCACTCCCGCCCGAAAAACTGGATCGACAGAAATGACAGGAAAAATGATCGAGAGGCGAAAAATCGGTAGATTTTGCCACCCCGACGGGACGGTGCGCACCCGCGGCGGCAAGGGAGGGAAGCTGGGGAGAATCAGCGGCGGGCCACAGAGCGTTCCAGCCGGGCCGACCAGGCATCGATCAGGATGCCGAGGTTGGCGTTGCGATCGATGCCGGCCAAGGCCTCAAGCGTGTCAGCCAGACAGGCCTCCACATTGCCAAGCCGAACGTCCCGGTCCCGGGCCGCCTGCCGCAGACCGGCCCGATAGAACTCAAGGGCCATCTCCAGAATGACCCGCAGGCGGGCCCGACGGAGCGGAGCCTCCTTGCCGGCAGCTTCAACCACGGCAAGGGCCTCGCGTGAGAGTTCGACACCGGGCAGGGGCCGGCGTTCGAGCAGCCCGGTCAGCCGCTGCCGAAACGCAGCGACCTCGTCGCTGAGCAGCAGCCGCGCCCGCTGCAGGCTGCCGCCGGCCGCCGCCGCCGCGGCGGAGAGATCGGCAGGACTGGCCTCGTCCCCCTCCGTCCGCTGTTCGCGCTGAAGAATCTGCTCGATGGTGGCGGCTGACAACAGGCCGAACCGGACCGTCTGGCAGCGGGACCGAATGGTCGGCAGCTGCCGCTGCAGCGCTGTGCCAACCAGCATGATCACGGCACCCGGGGGCGGCTCTTCGAGGGTCTTGAGCAGACAGTTGGCCGCCTCCTCGGACAGATGATCGGCATCCAGCAGAATCGCCACCTTACGGCGGGCAACGGCCGGCCGCAGCAGCAGCCGCCAGCAGAGTCCCTCCCGCAGCCGCTGATCGGGGCTTCCGATGAGCAACTCAAGGGGAATCGTCGCACGGTCGATTGGCTTCTCGACCAGATCGATGTCGGGATGCGTGCCAGCGAGAGCCTGCATGCAGGAACTGCATCCACGACAGGCGACCAGTCCTGCAGCAGGCCGCTCGCAGACCAGTGCCAGAGCCAGCCCGCGGGCAAACGTCCCCTTTCCGACCCCTGGTGGGCCGACAAAGAGATAGCTTCCCGCAACCCGGCCAGCCACCTCGGCAGTGGCAAACCGGCCGGCAATCGCGTCGTGTCCCTCGATGCCCTGCCAGGCCATCACCACAGTTCCCGTCGGTCAGATTTCATTCCCTGATTGTCGCGATGGGCGGTCAGCCGTCCACGCCCAACTCGTCCAGCTCGGGAAAGGCTGCCTCCACGGCCGCGATAATCAGCCCGCTGACGGTGGCCAGGTCAGCGGTGGCGTCAATGATGGTGGCGGCGGTCCGGGCAGCCTCATGGAGATAGCCGTCCCGCAGCCGCTGCCGATAGTCCTGCCCCCGGGCCTCGAGCCGGTCCAGCGGCCGGTTGAGCCGGCGGGCCACCGTGTCGAGGTCGACATCGAGCAGCAGCGTCAGATCGGGCTCGAGGTTTCCGGTTGCCAGGCCACCAACCAGCCGGACCTGATCCGGGTCGAGCCCGCCGGCGTGCCCCTGATAGACGATGTTGCTCAGCAGAAATCGGTCTGAGACCACCCAGTCCCCCACCTCCAGCGCCGGGGTGATGACCTCGCGCACCAGTTGCGATCGCGCTGCCATGTAGAGAAACATCTCCGCTTCCGCCGTCATCTGCAGATCGTGCCGATGCAGCAGGATCTCGCGGATGGCGTCCCCCACCGGTGTCGACCCGGGGTCGCGGCAGGCAACAACCGTCCGGCCTCGCTCGGCCAACCAGCCGGCAACCACACCAACCTGGGAAGACTTGCCCGAGCCGTCCATGCCCTCCAGCACGATAAGCCTGCCCCGCGTCATGCTCGCTCTCCGACCAGGCTGCCGAGGCCGAGCGGATCGGTCGGATCGAGCGAGATGACCTGCCGGCAGACCTGTGCGGCCATACCGCGACGCCCCAGGTCGAGCAGGCAGTGCACCAGTCCCTTGGCCGCCTCGTGGAACGGCCGATTTCCGGCCAACTGGTAGGGCAAGGGCCCAGGGTCACCAGCCGCTGCCAGGGCCCGGGTGCAGAGTTCAACGGCCCGGCCAAAGTGGCCGCGGGCAAGTTTGGGATCGTCGGCCTCGAGTGCCAGCAGCCCCAGCTGCACATGGGCCTCCAGAAAATCGGGGCACTCCGTGAGCAGCCAGACCAGCTCCTCGTGGGCAATTTCAGCCTCCCCTCCGGCGATCATGGCTTCGACCTCGCTGATATCATCAAGCCGCTCCCGGCCGCACCGTGGCTGCTGAATCTCCCAGCAGGGCCCGTCGGGCAGGTCACGGCGGACCAGCTTCAACCGGTCACGGCGGCTTGGCTTCGGCATGGGTGGATGGCACGGAGACGGCGGGGCGGTCGCCACCAGTGGCCCGCTTCCCACCGCTGGTTGGAACCGACACCGGGCAGGATTGCAAGTGGCAGCAGACACCAACAGGACTGATCGACGTCGACTGCCACCGGCTGCTTGCACCGAGCTGCCTTGGCCGGCTGCCACCGTCGTCAGGCCACTGCTCGCCTGGTACCGCCGGGCGGGCCGGGATCTGCCCTGGCGGCGGTCCCGTGATCCCTACCGCATCTGGCTCAGTGAGATCATGCTGCAGCAGACCCAGGTCGAGCGGGTCCGTGACTATTTCCAGCGTTTTCTGGAGCGATTTCCGACCGTGACCGACCTGGCTGCGGCCGCTGAGCCTGACGTACTGCGGGCCTGGGAGGGCCTGGGCTATTACCGTCGGGCCCGCCAGTTGCACGCTGCCGCCGGGCAGCTTGTCAGCCAGCATGGAGGCGTGTTTCCAGAGACGGTGGGCGAGCTAGCGCAGCTTCCGGGAATTGGCCGCTACACTGCCGCAGCGATCGCCTCAATTGCCTTTGATCAGCCTGAGCCAATCATCGAGGCCAACTCGCGGCGGGTGCTGGCCCGGCTGACCGGCTATGACCAGCCGCTGGTCCGGCCTCGGGACGAGGAGCCGCTCTGGCAGCTGGCCGCCGCAATGCTTCCTCGGCGGGCCGCCGGCCGCTTCAATCAGGCCCTGATGGATTTCGGTGCGATCATCTGCACCGCTGCCCAGCCCCGGTGCCAGGCCTGCCCTCTCGCTGCCGCCTGCGTCGCCAGGCAGCAGCGGCGGGTCGCCGAGATCCCCAGGCTGCCGGCACCACGAGCGATTCGCCGGCTTGAGGAAACGGCGATCGTGCTCCGGCATCGGGGGCGGCTGCTCGTGGAACAGCGGCAGCCGGGCGAATGGTGGGAGGGTCTCTGGGACTTTCCCCGGCAGCTTCCTGCGGGCATCCAGACAGTTGGCCGACGTCGTGACGTCGGCAACGTCCGCTACACGGTAACCCACCACCAGGTGAGCTGCCGCGTGACTGCCAGCGACGTCAGCTTCCGGCCACGTGCAAAGCGGCACCAGCGTTGGGTTCGGCCGAATGAGCTGGCCGCGCTGGCGATGACCGCCCCCGGCCGTCGAATCGCCCAGCTGCTCACTCCACCGTAACGCTCTTGGCGAGGTTGCGGGGCTTGTCGACATCGCAGCCCCGAAAGCAGGCGATGTGATAGGCAAGCAGTTGCAGTGGAATCGATGCCACGATCGGGTTGAGGAAATCGGGACAGGTCGGCAACTCAATCACCTCGTCGGCAAGCTCGGCCACGCGGTCATCACCCTTGCTCACCACCGCGATGACCGGTCCCTTACGGGCCTTGATCTCTTCGAGATTGAGGATCACCTTCTCGTAGACACCGTCCTTGGGAATCAGGAAGACGCTCGGTGTCAGCGGATCGACCAGAGCAATGGGCCCATGCTTCATCTCCGCTGCCGGATAGCCTTCCGCATGGATGTAGCTGATCTCCTTGAGCTTCAATGCGCCCTCGAGGGCGAGTGGAAAGTTGTACTGCCGGCCGAGATAGAGAAAGGTGTTGGCGTTGCGGTAGCGTTCGGCGATCCCGCGGACCATCGGTTCGACGGTCAGTGCCTCGGTGACAAGATCGGGAAGCTTTTCCAGGGCATCGATATAGGCAAGCCCCTGCTCCAGGCTCATGTGGCGAAGCCGACCAAAGTAGAGCCCGAGCAGCGCCATCACGACGCACTGGCTGGTGAAGGCCTTGGTGCTGGCCACCCCAATTTCGGGACCGGCATGCAGATAGATGCCGCCGTCTGCCTCGGTGGCGATCGTGCTGCCGACGGTGTTGCAGATTGCCAGGGTCGGGTGGCCCTTCCGCTTCATCTCGCGGAGGGCCGCCAGCGTGTCGGCCGTCTCGCCCGACTGAGTCAGGGCGAACAGCAGCGTGTTCTTGCTGAGCGGGGGATTGCGGTATCGCAGTTCGCTGGCGTACTCAACTTCAACCGGCAGGCGGGCAAATTCTTCGATCAGATACTCGCCAACCATCGCAGCATGCCAGCTGGTCCCGCAGCCGGTGAGCACCACCCGGTTGATCGCCTGCAGCTGGGACGGCGTCAGGTTGAGGCCACCAAAAATCGCCGTGGCATTGTCCCGGTCCAGCCGGCCCCGCATAGCGGCCCGGATCGTCTCGGGCTGCTCGTAGATTTCCTTCAGCATGAAGTGGGCGTAGTCGCCCCGGCCGACATCGTTGGCTGCCAGCTCCAGCGGCTGCACGGCCGGCTCGATCCGGCCGGTGTCACGGTGCACTACACGAAACTGCTGCCGGGTGATTGCCGCCACTTCGTGGTCGGCAAGGTAGACAATGCGATTGGTGTTGCCGGCCAACGGGCTGGCATCACTGGCGATGAAATACTCGCCGTCACCAACGCCGATCACCAACGGGCTGCCCAACCGGGCGGCCACCATCAAGTCGGGCTTGTGACGGAACAACACCAGGAGGCCATAGGTGCCACGCAGCTGACTGACAGCCTGCCGGACCGCGGTAACGCAGGGCGAGTCATCGATGTCATCGGTCACCCGTGGACCGTCAGCCAGAATCTGCTTCAGGCAGCTGTCGATCAGATGGGCAATCACCTCCGAGTCGGTCTCCGACTGAAAGACATAGCCCTCGACCTCCAACCGGGCCTTGAGGCTGCGGAAATTCTCGATGACTCCGTTGTGGACCACCGCGACGGAGTGCCCCTGACCGTTGGCGCAGCCGCCACCAAGATGGGGATGGGCGTTGCCGTCAGTGGGAGCACCGTGGGTAGCCCAGCGGGTGTGGCCGATCCCGATTGAGCTGTCGGGCAGTCCAGTCGCCAGGGTCGCCTCCAGCCGGTCGAGCCGACCGGCGGCCTTCTGCACCGCCACTTCGGCGTCGTGGTCGAGGACGGCGATGCCGGAGGAGTCGTAGCCGCGGTACTCCAGCCGCTGCAGCCCTTCCAGCACCCGCTCGGCCGCCTGACGAAACCCGATGTAGCCCACAATTCCGCACATGATCAGTACCTCCGGGGGATCTTTTGCCGCCGGACTGTAGAAAGCCAACGCTGCAGCCGGAAGCCCGAAAAACCCCTCGCTACAGCTGCGTTCGCTATGCTACCGCTCCCCAGCCGCCCCCCGCCCAGCTTTGCCGAGCCCGCATGCCCGCCACCGCCATCATCGCCATTCCAGCCCGGCTGGCCAGCCAGCGGCTGCCGAACAAGATGCTCCTGGCCGAGACCGGCCGGACCTTGATTCAGCACACCTGGCAGAATGCTGCTGAAGCAACCCGGGCCGACGAAGTGGTGGTGGTCACCGATACGGCCACCATCGCCACTGTCGTCGCTGGCTTCGGCGGGCGGGCGGTGCTCACCTCGCCGGACGCCAGCAGCGGCACGGCCCGGATTGTCGAGGCCCTGCCGCAGCTGCCGGCGGCGGAGATTGTCGTGAACCTGCAAGGGGACGAGCCTGAACTGCCGCCGCAGGCCGTTGACCTGGTGATCGACCTGCTCGACCGCTGCCCAGCTGCCGGGGTGGCGACTCTGGTCACGCCCCTGCGCTGCGAAACAGCCTGGCGCGACCCGGCCGTCGTCAAGGCCATCCTGACCCCCTGGCGCGAGCCGGCGGACACGGCTGGACCAGCGATCGCCGCACAGCCGACAGCCTGGCGGGCGATCACCTTCAGCCGGGCCCCGGTTCCAGCTGCCCGCAACTGGAACCCTGAGCTGCTTGAGGCCAGCCCGCCGCTGTTCTGGCAGCATATCGGCATCTATGCCTACCGCCGGAGCCTGCTTGAGCAGTGGCATCGAATGCCTGAATCGAGGCTGGCGGAACTTGAGAGCCTTGAGCAGCTCCGGCTGGTCGAGGCTGGTGTCCCGATCGTGGCAGCCGCCATCGCCCATGCCGCCACCGGTATCGACACCCCGGCTGACTACGCGGCATTCGTGCAGCGGACGCGGGGCTGACTCGCTGGTCAGTCAAACGGTCGCCGCGGCTCTGTCGGAGTGGCCGGCGGTGCTTCCGCTGCGGTCGCGGCCTCGGACTCGGCTGCCGGGGCATCGAGTCCGGGCAGCTCCGCTTCGGCCATTTCCTGCCGCTCCCGCCAGGGCTTTTCCTCGACGTAGCTTTGCTGTTCCTTGTTCAGCTGCTCGTCGATGCCGCCGGTGCCGCCATCGGCAGCGACTGCCTTCTGGCTCAACTCCCGAGCCTTGGCGAACTCACCCGTCTCGGCGTAGCCGGCTGCCAGCGTGCTGATGATGTGGGCCGCCTTCCATTCCGTTTCCTCACAGGCTTTGGTCGCCAGTTCGATCGCTCGCTTGCCATCCCGCAGGTCGTCATCCGGCGACGTGGCCAGCAGCCAGGCCAGGTTGTTGAGCACCCCTGAATCATCGGGCTTCAGCAGGAGGGCCTGTTCCAGATCTTTCAATGCATCGGCATGCTTCCCGATCGAGATCAGGGCATCGCTGCGCCCCCGACGGCTGAGAAACTGGTTTTCATCAAGTTCAACCGCCTTGCTGAACCAGACGATTGCCGCCCGTGGCCGCTTGGCGGCCAGATGCAGCATGCCGAGCTGCCCAAAGACGAGTGGATCCTGCTGGGGCCGGCCAGCCAGGGTCGTGAAGTCGCGAATGGCTGCGGCGTAGTTGCCGGCATCGGCCGCCATCAGCCCCCGCAGTTCAAGCGCTGCCGGGTTGTCCGGCTGGGCCGCCAGCACCTTGGCCAGATCGGCGGCGGCCGCCTCACTGTTCCCTGCCTGCTGCTGAATGCGGGCCCGCAACACCAACGGCACAGCGTTCTGCGGAGCCATCTCGATCGCCTTGTCGAGGTCGGCAATCGCCTCGGGCTGCTCCCCCTGCAATGCCAGCACCCGGGCCCGCTGCAGCAGTGGGCCGGCCGCATCGGGGGCGATCGCAATCGCCTTGTCAAAGGCTTTACGGGCCTCTTCGAGACGGGCCTCACCCTCCAAACCGTCATCCATCAGATAGGCCATGCCGAGGGCCTCATGCAGCCCCACCTCCTCCGGCTCCTGCTCGATGGCCGCCTGGAGATCCTCCCGGGCGGCACCGTACTCGTTTTGCAGCAGACGAAACAGGCCCCGGGTCTGGCGGATGTCGGCCTTCGCGGGAGCAAGTTCCACCGCCTTGTCATAGTCAGCCGCGCGGGCAGCCGGATCTTCAGCGAGATTGCCCCGCACCAGATGGGCCTCGGCCAGCTGCAGCCGGTCGGCTTGGCCGGGGGTGAGCAGCTCGATCGCCTTGTCGGCAGCCAGAGCGGCTGCTTTTTGATTGCCGCCCGGCAGGGACTGCAGCCGGGCGATCATCAGATGGGCGGTGCCGAGGTCGGGCGCCCGCCGGACCGCCTCCGTGAGATCCCGCATGGCAAAGGTCCGCATCCGAGGCCACTCGGGGTTGGGCTTGGGGCCATCGAAAATCGCATCGACCAGCATGCCGGCCCGATCGATCAGCGTGCCGACCAGCAGGCTGTCGGCGAAGGCCTGGGACTCTTTTGAAAGCCCTTTGCGGAGGGCCCGGCGACAGAGGTCGACCACCCGCTCGAAGTCGTCGAGGCTGCGGGCGGCAAGCTTCTGCTCAATCGCCGCGTCGAGATCTGCCTGCCCCGCCGGATCGGCAGCGGCGGGCTTCTCTTCGGACTGCCGGCCAGCTTCCGCCTCAGCCACATCCGGCTCAGCGGCGATGGCGGGGCGGGGGGCATCGACGACGATCGGCCCAGCCCCCGCAACAAACAGCACGAAGACAACCGGCAGCAGACCGGCCCTGACGGTCCGGTTCAGGGGAACGGGAAACATCGACGGCATCGGCGGTCTCCTCGATGAAGGGACGACTTCTGGACCGCAAGGCCTCGGTGGTCGTCCGGCGGGCGGCACATCCTGAATGATATCAGCGCGGTGCGGTTCGAACCGACCCCAACTGCCGCCGCCGTTGAGGCGGGAGCAGATTTTTGGGCCGGCATGCCCGGTTCTGTCTGAAAAGGCTACCGTTGGCCCGAGAGCGAGCTGCTTTGGTCTCTGGCAAGGCCGGCGAAGCAGCCAGATTTGCAGATCTGGCGATCGAGCCGGACGTAGTCAGAGGGCAAACGGACCGCTCGCAGCCAGGTATTGGGTTTTCAGACAGAGCCTAGAGCGGCGCTGGCAGGTCACGGCGGCTGAACACCACGCCACCCACGCAGTAGCCCACCAGGCCGACCCCGATCAGCACGCCGTCATAGACCGCCAGCCGCTGCCAGGCCTCCCAGCCGCCGGCGACCAACTGCTGCGGCTCGTAGGCATTGAAAACAGAGAGATAGCCCACCCAGGCAAAGCTGTCGCTAAGCCGGCCGACCAGTTTCGCCAGCAATGAGAAGACATAGAAGCCACAGAGAATCCCGATGGTCCGCCAGCGGTAGCTGTCGCAGGCCGACACCCCGGCCGCCAGACCGCCCATGCAGACCATCAGGCCGAAGACGTTGGCGGCTGCGGGCAGAAAGACCAGTGGATCGACCCGGCCCGACCAGGGCCCAAACCGCACCGCTGTGAAAACCGCGGCGTAGAGCACTCCACAGAGACAGGCTGCCCCGGCTGTGGTGGCCAGTGCCTGAGTGACATACACAGCCCGCCGCCGGACCGGCTGGGCAAGCAGCATTTCCATGGTGCCCCGCTCCAGCTGTCCCGAGACCGCATCGCTGCCGCGGGTGACACCCCAGACCGTCGCTGCCAGCACGACCACCGGGTCAACAAAGGCAAGGGCAACCCTGCCGACGTGGGTGGCCACCTCGGAAAAGGGCACGCCGGAGAGCTTCTGCCAGTCCTCCGGGATGGCCCGCAGCAGAATGTCCTGAAAGGCGCTCATTTCGATCTGGGACGAGAGGCCGAGGTAGATCCAGGGAAAGGCTGCCCAGAGCAGCGCAAAGGCAAGGCCGAGCAGGGCCTGATCACCCCAGGTCTTCTTCCAGATCGCAGTGCTCCACATGGCGAGACCTCAGGCCGGCTGCAGGGGTGACGCGGGGGCGGGCTGCCGGAGTCCGCCGCCCGAGCCCTCGCGATGGTAGTGGTCATAGATCGTGGCCAGCCCCACCGGCTCGATCCGCAACTCACCCAGCGGGAGCCCTGCCAGCCAGCCCAGCAGGTCGGTCAATGATTCGGACACCTCAAGTTCCACCCGACCATCAGCCTGTTGGTTGATGAGGACACTGTCGGCGAGTTCTGTCGGCAGTTCAGCAAGCGGACCGGCCAGCCGGGCGGTGATCCGGTGCCGGCGGCGGAGGTGGGCGATCGACTGTTCATGCACCAGCCGGCCAGTGCGCAGGATCACCACGCGGTCGCAGGTCTCTTCGATCTCGGAGAGAACATGGGAGGAGAACATCACCGTCCGGCCCGCCCGGCGGGCTTCCCGCACGAGGTCGAGCACCTCGGCCCGGGCGGTCGGATCGAGGTTGGCCGTCGGCTCATCAAGGATCAGCAGCGGGCAGTCGATCGCCAGCACCATCGCCAGTGCCAGCTTTTGCCGCATGCCGGTACTCATCCGGGCCACCTGCCGACGGCAATCGAGCATGAGCCGATCGGCAACAGAGCGGGCCCGCTGGCGGCAGTAGTCGGCCCGCAGCCCGGTGAAGAAGTCGAGCACCTGATGGCCCCGCATCCGCCGGAACAGCCGGGCCTCACCGGGCAGGTAGGCGGTGTTCCGCCGCACGGCCAACGACTCGCTGCAGCTGTCAAAGCCGGCGATCGTGGCGGTGCCGGCCGTCGGCTGAATGAAGCCGAGCAGCAGCCGCAGCAGCGTGGTCTTGCCGGCACCGTTGGGGCCCAGCAGCCCGAAGACCTCGCCCGCCGGAACCGCGAAGGAGCAGTCGGCGAGCGCCTGAAAGTCACCGTACGACTTGGTCAGGTTGTCGGTGGTGACGAGCATCAGGGGATGGGTGCACCCGGTGGTGGTGGGCGGCCGGCGGATCAAAAGGGACGCAATCCAATTACCTGAGCAAATGATAGCCGGCCAGAGCAAAGCCGATCACTGCCACCAGCCGGCGAATCGCCCTGGGCGAGCAGCGGCGGGCCAGTCGACCGCCGGCCAGCCCCCCCGCCACCGCCGCGACAGCCATCACGGCAGCCTCCGGCCAGGCAACCTCAGTCCAGCCGAACAGGCTGCCAAGGGCGAAGAGCAGCGTGGCGGCGGCATTGATCGCCATCCCGAGGACGTTTTTCACCCCGTTGAGCCGGTGAATGTCTCCCAGTTCGAGGCTCCCGAGCACTGCCAGCATCAGGATGCCGATGCCGGCGCCGAAATATCCTCCATAGACGGCCACCGCGAACTGCAGCCCGGCGGCCAGCAGCAGCAACCCCTGACTGGGCCGGCCCTGCTGACTGGAGTGATCGTCTGCCGCCGCAGGCTGCGGTGACTGGCAACCCGGAAAACCATCGGTGTTTTGCGGTGATGCTGCAGGGGGCGATCGATCGCCCGCATTGGCGGGCAGGGATCCTGGAGGGTTTTTTCCACGGACAGCCAGCCACCCTGAGAGCCGGGGCTGAATGGCAAACAGAACCGCCGCCAACAGGATCAGCCAGGGGACGAGCCGCTCGAAAAGCGATGGCGGCAGCACCATGATCAGGGCGGTGCCCAGCAGGCTTCCCAACAGGCTCGGCAGCAGCAACCAGACTGCCCAGGGGGGCTGATCCCGACGCTCGTGCCGATACTCCCACGCCGCCGCCAGAGCGCCGGGCCAGAGACCGATCTTGCTGGTGACGTTGGCAATCACCAGCTGCGCGGGGCCGTGCGGCAAAATGGCAGCGAGCGCGGGGAAGGTGAGGATCGTTCCCCCTCCGGCAACCGAATTGATCGCCGAGGCGATCGCCGTGACCACCGCCAGGAAAAGGTATGACAGCAGCGGCGATCCGCCGCCGGCAGCGTTCAGTCTCAGCCACTCTGTTTCCATGCGAGCCGTTCCTGGCAGTCGTCCAATGGCTCACAAGCCAGCCGGCTGTTCATCCTGCCGGTCGACCACGGGTTCGGGCTGCGCTGGCGGTTGGGGCAGCAGCCCGCAGTCGATCAGCGCGAAACCGGCCCAGAAAAATGGGTGGGTCGCGTCGGCTGGAATCTGGTCGCGGGCAAGTTGCAGCCGGGGCTCCAGCCGAAAGTCGGGCTGCTCCGCCGTCACCAGCCGCACGGCCCGCTGCCAGCTTGCGGCCGCGGGTGGCAGGCCGTCGGCCCCCGACTGCTGTTGGTCACGCAGGAACTCAATCCCAAGATCGAGGGCCACTCGCCCTCCAACGTTCCAGCGGCTGAGCACTGCCGTCTCGGCCCCGGCGGCAGCCAGATCCATGGCGGTTTGGAACAGGTCATCGCCCGGCCGCCCGGTCGGCTTGCCGAGACCACCGGCAAACTGCGTCCGCAGCCCGGTCAGCAGCACACAGCGAGCCGCTTTGGGGGGCGGGAGGAGCCAGTCAGCAAGCGACATGCCCGGCCGCCCGGCGACAGCAGCAACCAGCGGACGGCCGCTGTCGCCGGGACGCGGGGCGAGGTCATCAAAGATCGCGATCGTGTCGGCCAACGACGCCGCCAGCGACACCGGCAGCTTCGCCGCCGTGGGGCTGAGGCAGACTGAGTGAGCGACCGCCGCCGTGAACCGTTTGCGGGACTCAGCCGCCCGTTCTGCCGGATCGCCACGGTGCGACAAGCCGTTGTAGACCGCGACCAGCGGCCGCTCGGGCGGCTGCCGCCGGGGTCCGACGGCGAGGCTGCGGGTCGGGCAGTAACGGATCTGGCAGACATCGTGCAGTCGCAGGGGGGCGTCTGCTCCCGGCTGCCCGGCCGCTGCCGGCCCGACCGGCAACAGTTCAAAGGGGAGGTACCAGAGCAGGCTATCGGGCACGATGACGAGTTCATCAAACTCGTCATGCCGGGCCAGCGACACTCCCGAGTCGGCAAAGAGCAGTTCGGCGAGCTGGGCCAGCTGATCCTGCCAGGCGGTTGACTCGAGCCGATCGCTGGGAACGGGTTTGAGCGGATGATAAAGGCAGAACGACCTGGCCAGTTCAGCCATGGTCTTCCGGACCACCACCGCTTGCTTGACCTGCCAGACGGCCGCCTGCTTCGAGGCCTCGAGGCAGCCGTAGAGGCCGGCCTCGGTCCAGACGAAGGAGAGCAGCCGCTGTCGGCTCGTCAGACGATCACGAATCGCTGGGGTCGAAAGCAGCGGCGGAAAGTCGAGTGGAATCAGATCACGGCTGGCCGCGATCTGATCGATGCGGCCCCGCAGACTGGTGGCGGCTTCGGCGTATCGTTTCCATTGATCGGGATCGCCCGGCAGCTGGGGCTCGGCCTCCGGGTCGGGCGGGCCACCCGCCTTCTCCAGCCCCCGCCGCAGAGGCCCGCAGAGCTGTTCCATTTCTGCCAGGAGGGCGGCTAGTTCGGGTCGCCTGGCCAGCAGTTCCTGCCGTTGCGTCTGGCTGTCAGCGACTGGCGGCGGAAGGGCCAGGAGCCGCAGGACGGCATCCCGGCGGCCGCCGAGGTCACGCGCAGTCAGCCAGCGGCTGCGGCTGGTTGCCTCGACGGCGTCCAGCCAGGCCTCATCGCCACGGCTGTTGGTCACCCAGAGATTCCGGGCGGCCCACAGCCGGGCTTCGAACGCCGGCAACCGATCGGTCGACATCACCGCCAGGGCCTCCAGTGGGGCCGTCCGCACCAGGCCCGGCTCGGGGTCGGCAAGCAGACTGGCAAGCAGCTGGTCAACCTCACGGTCGGAAAGCCCTGATTGGCCGGCAGCCACCGCCTCAGTCAACGCCTGGGTCTGGAACAGTCGCGGCGATCGGCCGCGGGCCAGGGCGAGTGCCCGCGAGAGTTCGCTGTCACCCGCGGGCCGGTTTCCCCCGGCGTAGGCGATCAGGGCCGAGGCATAGGCCGCTTGGCTCCCGCACCAACCCAGCCCCAGATCACCCTGCAGCAGCCGGCGGTCAATCTCGGCAAGAATGCGGGCGGCAGCCGGCCGATTGCCCACCTCAGCAGCCGCCACTGCCAGCATCAACCGCAGCCGGGCCGCCAGGCTCGGCAGCCCGTTATCGGCCCAGACAGCCGCCGCGCTGACGCTCGGTGGCAGGCTGACGCCACCGGCGAGTTGGGCAGCCACCGCCCAGCGGAAGGCCTCTTCAAGACAACGCGCGTCGGACTGCGCTGCTGCCGCGAAGGCGGCGGCTTCGCAGAGCTTCGCCGCCTCCTTCCACTTGCCGGCAGCCAGTTCAATGCGTCCTCCCACCAGCAGCCCCCAGGGTGTGAGGGGATGGTCGAACTGCCCTTCTAGCAGCAGGCCCCGGTTGAGCAGCGGCATGGCCTGTTCGTTTCGGCCCTGTGACCAGAAGGCGATGCCCAGGCAGATGTCGATCCAGGCCTGCGAGAAATGGTTCGGCGGCGCCGGCCGGCGTTGCAGCCAGGCGACCGCTGCCTCGAGGGACCGCCCAGCCTTGGCCAATGGGCCCAGCAGTTCAGCCCGCCGGTACAGGCTGATCGCCAGTGACCGCATGATCTCGTGCGGCCGCAGTGGGTAGTCGACCGGAGCCGCCAGGACGCCCCCCCCCTGCATCACTCCCTGCGCATCGGCCGTGCCGACCCGAATCGACATCCGCTCCGGCAGGTTTGCCAGCAGGGTCGGCCGCGTCGGCGCCGCCCAGAGCTGGGGCGACCGCCGTTTCCGCGGCTGCAGTGGTTGATCCGGGAAGCGGATATCGAGCAGCCAGTCGCCCAGTGACACCGCCTGCAGGATGGCCTCGTCGTAGCTGGTGACCGCGGCCCGAAAGCGGCCCAGCTCGTACTGGCATTCGCCCAACATCGCCGCAGCGGCGGCAGAGTCGATCCACCGCCGCGTCCCGAGTTTGACCGCTCCCTTCGATTCAGCCTCGGCCAGTTCGAGAGCTTCGGAGAGGTTTCCCGTGGCCAGCGCCACCTGGGACAGATCGTAGGCCTTTCCCGGCACCGTCCGCCCGCCCGACGGCCCGAGCACGGACAGTCCGCCGATCTGGCTGAAACCGACTCGTGCCGACGCGGCAACCAGCAGCATCGACACGACGAGGGGGGCGAAGCGGATCACTGCAAAGGCCCTCGACAACAGAAACGTGATGACCGGCAAGGCAAACCCGTCACCCCAGCACCCTGTGACGATACCCCCGCGCGAGCTCTGGGGGCAAAGACGACATCTCAACGTGGCTGAGGGAACCTGGAGAATTGGGGGAAAGCGGGATCTAACGAAAATTCGAATTGCCCAAAGTTTGCCGATCGTGAGGGCCGATACCAAAGCAACGTCCCCGGAGATTACCCACCATGCACCGCGTCTCGGCAACACCACTGACTTCCACCTGTCGGCGGGCCGCTCTCCGGCTGATTCGGAGCGGCGTCGCGTTGGCCGCAGTCACAGCGGGCATCTCGCTGACCGGCTGCCAGGTCGACATCGGCGGCCAGACCCTTCCCAGTGGCTACTACCTGCAGGACGACATTCAATATTTCCCGGCTGGCCCCGAATTCAAGCTTTCCAAAGAAGCGGCCGCCCAGAAGGAATTCCGGGATGAGCAGGCGGTTCACGACCCGTCCTGCACCAACTGCCGCTGAAGGCCTGCCGCCTGCCCTCCGCGGCCCTTGCAGAGTTCTCACGAATCTGTATGATTTCGTGGGAATTGAGCCCAAAAAAGGTTTTTAAAAGCTTTTTTTGTGGGGCTTGAGCCATAATTAAGGCTTCAGAATGACGTCCTTTGGCTGGCTTCCAACCTGCGGCTGCGTGCTGATGGGAAGCCCCCGAAACCGCCCCATGCGGCAGTCCCCCCTGTTGACCAGCAGCAATGGCAGCAACGACCGAACTCCTACTCGGCGAGTT
Source organism: uncultured Pirellulales bacterium (assembly GCA_965662195.1). GTDB lineage: Bacteria > Planctomycetota > Planctomycetia > Pirellulales > UBA1268 > UBA1268. The sequence continues at coordinate 5,237 of CBFIHA010000053.1, read as the reverse complement.
CCCACGGACGCTCGACGAGCGGTATCGGCTCGGTATGCCGCCGGAACTGCTCGAACCGCTCACGGCGGCGGGGCAGGACCTGGTGCTGGCAAAGGAGCGATCGGGCTGTCTGTCACTCTGGTCCGCAGCCACCTGGAAGCCGCGGCTCGACGCGGCAGTCGATGTGCTCCGCAGCAAACTGGCGGCGGGCAGCCTCGCGCAGCGACTCGACCAGGTGCAGGATCTCGGTCGCCTGCTCTCGACACGCCAGCGGACGGTGACCCTGGCCGGCCGCGGCCGCCTGGTCATCCCCGAGGGCTTTCGGGAGTTTCTTGGAGTCGAGCCGGGGGCCGATCTTCTGGTCGTCGGAGCGGCGGTATGCGTGGAACTCTGGAACCCGGTCGCCTGGGGCGACTTCATCACCGCAGAGATGCCGGCCTTCCGGCAGCGGATCGACGACCTGACAGCCTGATGCACTCTGCCGAACAGCAGTTTTTGCTGCCATTTGATTCTCTGGCCATGCCCGGATGAGAGGAACGGGTTGACCTGTCTCGGAACCATCCAGCAGGCAAACAAAACAGCCACGGAACGGGCCCCCAACCAGCACGGATGCTGCCGAGGGACCTCCTCCGGGCATGGCCTTTTTGACTTCACGGAAAGGCCGGGCTTCCTGCCCGGCTTTCCTGGGGGCGGAAGCATGCGAAGCCGAGGTTCGCCTGCCTCGGCTGGTTCTCATTGGCGGCTTCCTGCCGCCGGGTGGCAGTTCGTTTGGGCCGCCCGGGGGGCAGTTGGGTGGGCGATGGGGAGGCGACGCCGAACGAACTGCTGGTCCGGTCGCTTCCGCTCCCGGCTTCCAACGGCACAACACGGTTGACCAGCGAGCGGCGTCTGCTGCTTTCGGAAAGCGTAGCCCGGCTTTCCTCGTGCTGATGGCACGACCCGCGTGGTTGGCTTGCAATTTCTTCAGCAAATGAACCGCCCGATTCCCATTCGCGTACGGAATGACCGGTCGGCAGCAAGCCATCGACCGAAATCTTGCAATCGCTGCTGAAGCCTGTTTCTCTGGGAGATGGGCAGGGCGCGAAAGGCCGGTGACAGATTTCCGGATCCAACGCCCAGACAATTGGACGTTCCGATTCGGGAGGTGTTACCGCAACAACAAAGGGAGTCATCATGACCACTTGGACGTTGCGTTCCCTGTTCGGGATGAGCGGTGACAAAGGCTCGAATGTTTCGCGACGGCTGCAGCAGCGGCGGGATCGCCAGTGGCGGCAGCGAAGGGCGGCTCGCGACCAGTTCACCCCCGAGACTCTTGAACAGCGGGCGATGATGGCTGTCGTCGCGCCAGCGTACGAAGTCACCCAGGACTGGGGCAGCGGCTTTGAAGCGGGCATCGAACTGCAGAACCTCGATACCCAGGTGGTCAACGACTGGACGATCTCCTTCGACTATGCGGCCGACATCACGTCGATCTGGGATGCCGCCATCGTCGCCCGGGATGGCGACCGTTACACCATTGAAAACGCCGGCTGGAATGCAGATCTCGCCGTCGGCCAGACGGTTGCGTTTGGCTTCGTTGGTGCCGGTGACACATCAGCACCAACCAACTTCCTGATCAACGGCGAACCGATCGACGGGCTGCCCAGTCAGCCCGATCCGGTCGATCCAGCTCCGGTCGATCCAACTCCGGTCGATCCAACTCCGGTCGATCCAACTCCGGTCGATCCAACTCCGGTCGATCCAACTCCGGTCGATCCAGCTCCGGTCGATCCCTCCACCCCAACCGGTTCACTCTCAGCCAGCTTCAGCGTGGTCAGCGACTGGGGCTCCGGCTTCACCGGTGAGGTCACCGTCAGCAACCGCAGTGATGCCACACTTGAAGGTTGGAACGTCTCCTTCGACTTCGCCGGCGAGATCAGTTCGCTCTGGAATGGAGAAATCCTCAGCCGCAACGGCTCGACTTACACCGTCCGTGGCGTCAGCTGGAACGAGGGGATCGCCGCTGGAGGGTCGGTGAGCTTCGGCTTCAGTGCCACCCCCGGTGGTGCTGCTGCCGTGCTTGAGAACTTCGTCGTGTCCGGGGTCAACAACGGCCCGACCCCGGTAGCACCGGCACCCGAGCCGACCCCACTGCCCGTGCCTGCGCCAACCCCCGCGCCAGCACCGGCACCGGCTCCTGTTGAGGGCGAGGGACGGGTCTTCGTGGTGAACCCGGCCGGTCCCGACATTGTCGGCTTCGATCCCGCTGTCGACCGGCTCGACTTCGGTGAGATATCGGTCCACAACCTGATCGTCGGCAAGACCGCAGCCGGTGAGGTGGCCATCATCAACCCATGGGCTTGGACGCCCGAGTATCAGGTACTCAGTGGTGTCGGTTTTGCCGATCTGAGCTTGGAAAACTACGGCATCGTCAATAACGAGCACCTGCGGCAGGACCTCGGCGGTGTGATCTCCTGGGAATTGGGCGTTGGCCCACGGGAGGTGGGCACGGTCTATGTCCGATCGCATGAGTACGGCGTGCAGGAACGGATCGAAAACTTCGACCCAGCCGTCAACAAGCTCAGCTTTCTCTACTTCGGGACCCGCGAGCGACTGGCAGTCGAGGATACCGCTGAAGGCGTGCGGATCTCGGTCGAGCCGACTGGCCAGAGCGTGCTGCTGGCGGGGGTCGCCAAGGCCGACCTCGTGCCGGCCAACATTGAGTTCCATCACGACCAGATTGTGGAGGATCAGCTCGAAGTACCCTTCGGCTTTTCCGTCGAGCAGGTGACCATGGTCAGCCGGTCGGACCTGCTCACACCACTGGCACCGGCAGGCAGCATCACCGATGGCCATCAGACCAGTCCGGGCAGCGTCAATCCGCATGACGGCCATGACCACGATCATGGCGACATGCCGATGGAACCCATGCCGACCGACCCGGTGGCACCAGAACCCGAACCGACCGATCCCGTCATGCCGCCGATGGACGGCCATGACGGCCATGACGGCCATGACGACATGACGCCGCCGGCGTCAACCGGTGAGTTCATCGACATCACGACCTGGGGGATGTTCCATGACTCAAACGACAACTCCCACAGTGACGAACTGGTGGGTGGCCGCACGGCAATCACCACCGAGGCCATGGATGCCTACAACAACCTGCGGGCCTTCCTCGGGCTCTCGGCACTCACTCTCGAGGACGTTGGGCAGTGGGCCTTTGCCGAGCAGTTGACCAACAACGCCGAGGCCTATGGCGATGACCTCAAGGGTGTTGGCCTCTACTATGCGATGCAGGGTGCAAAAGTCGGCTGGATCGCCCAGGAGGTCTACGACCCGCAGATTCTGGCCGATATCCAGCGGACGGCCCGCCTCGGTGATCCTGCCGAAGTGATGGCGCTGGTACGGCAGTTCGGTATCGATGGGTATGCCGACTTCCTCGAACAGAACGGCTTCACCGACACGTTCATCAACACCCTGAAGATGGAGCCGCACTATGGCGGCTGGATGCACGGGCGAACCCACGGCTTTCTGCCGATTGAAGGGGTCGCGATCAATCACGACCTCAACCACCTGACCGTCCTGAGTTGGGATCAGACCCAGCCGTTCATGAACGACACCTTCGACTGGCCGCAGTGGCCGGCGCTCGATGTTTCCGACTCGGGTGTAATGGAGTATTACCAGAGCATGGTCGTGCTGGGTGATCCGGTCGGCCTGAACATGGAGTCTGTTGCCGGACCCGCCGAGCCACCCGCTTCACCGACCGACCCAGGAGTGAGTGACCCGGTTGTCTCAGACCCTGAAGTCACCGACCCGGCTCCTACCGACCCGGAGCCGTCCGACCCGATCGCCCCGTCCGACCCGTCGGCTCTGCCGATCGCCAGCCACGACAAGGTGCTGGCCGCCTACTTCCCCGAGTGGGGCATCTATGGACGTGACTATCAGCTGGCCGATGTGCCGGCCGACCAGCTCACACACCTGATCTACGCCTTCGCCGACCTCAACGCGGCTGGTGAGATGACGCTGTTCGACTCGTATGCTGCCACCGAAAAGCGGTTCAGTGCCGAAGAGAGCGTCACCGGCGAGGCCGACCTCTGGTACTACCCGCCGGAGGATGCCCGCAGCGAGCAGACGGTCTGGGGCAACTTCAATCAGCTTGCCCTGCTGAAGGAGCAGTATCCGCATCTCACGATGAGCATCGCCGTCGGTGGCTGGACCCTCTCTGACCACTTCAGCACCGTGACGGCGACCCAGGCGGGCCGCGACACCTTCTCCGACTCGATCGTCGAGTTCCTCACGACGTATCAGGTCTTCGACGGCATCGACTTCGACTGGGAGTATCCGGGTGGTGGTGGCGAGGCGGGCAACTCGGTCAGTCCTGACGACGGGGCCAACTACGCCCTGCTGCTGGCGGACGTCCGAGCCAAGCTCGACGACCTCGGCGGCCAACTCGGCAGAACCTACGAGATTTCGGTCGCCTCGCCGGCTGGCCTCGACAAGATTGCCAATTTCAATCTGGCCGGTCTGGCTCCCTCAGTCGACTTCTTCAACGTCATGACCTATGACTTCCACGGCACCTGGGAGGACACGACCGGGCACCAGGCCGCCTTCACGGCTGACCCGAACGGCTACGACATCGAGACGGCGGTCTATGCCTACCTTGATGCCGGAGTTGCGCCGGAGCAGATCGTACTCGGGGCCCCGCTCTACACGCGGGCCTGGAGCGGTGTGGCCGACGGTGGTGACGGCGGCTACGGGGAACAGGCCAGCGGGGCCGCCCCGGGAACGTTTGAGGCTGGCAACTACGACTACAAAGATCTGCTCAGCCAGATCAACGCCGGTGCCGGCTGGGAGCTCTACTGGGACGACAATGCTCAGGCGAGCTACATCTACAACGCCGACCTCGACATCTTCAGCTCGTTCGAGACCACCACCTCGATTGCCCTGAAGGCTGAGTGGGCCGACGCCATGGGCCTGGGTGGGATGATGTTCTGGGATTTGTCGAATGACGCCACTGGCTCGTCCGACAGCCTGATCTCGGCCGCGTTCCGGTCAATGGTGCTGGAAGACGACGTCGCCACGATTGCGGCCGATTCAAGCCTGCCCGATCCGATCGTGATCGGCGGCGACGGTGAAATCGGCCCCCTGCCGCTGTAAGAGCAGGGGCTGGGGCTGGCTTCACGGAAAGACCGGGCATCCTGCCCGGCTTTCCTTGGGCACAAGCATGCGAAGCCAAGGTTCGCACGCTTGTGCTGGTGCTCATTGGCGGCTTCCTG
>CBFIHA010000052.1:0-27347 GCA_965662195.1 uncultured Pirellulales bacterium | reverse complement strand
CGGTGCTGAGGGTTTTGAAAACGTGGCCAGCCGGGCGGAAGAGATCCCAGAAAAGTATGCGAAAAAGCCACTCAGGGTCGCCGTCACGCAGGGATCAAATACCATCGATCTGACCCTTGAATCAGGCAAGTGAAGGACTTCTGAAATCTCTGCACGCTTGCAGTTCGCTTCACCAAAAGCGTGCTAGGAGACAAATGCAACCGGGTTGGTTCGCGATGTTTGCTGCTGGAAAGCTGCGGCGGGCCGATCAGAGAATTCGCTATGCCTCATCCCCTGCTCGCAGCATGTCGTCCACGCGGGGCTGCCAGGCGACGATCTCGGTGTCACTGAAGTAGATGCCGATCTCGCGGGCTGCCGAATCGGCTGAGTCAGAAGCGTGGACCAAATTCATCTGGCGGCTGGCGGAAAAGTCGCCGCGGATCGTGCCTGCTGCAGCCTTCAACCCGCTGGTCGCGCCGAGCATCTCGCGCACGACGCGGACAACCTCAAGGCCCTCGTAGATCGCCGCCACCACTGGCGCAGCCGTGATGAACGACTCCAGGCTCGGATAGAACGGCTTTTCAACGTGCTCGGCGTAGTGCTGCTTGGCCAGTTCCGGCGTCACTCGCAGCAGCTTGAGGGCCACCAGCCGCAGGCCCTTGTCCTCAAACCGGCTCATTACCTTGGTCAGTAGCCCCCGCTCGATGCAGTCGGGCTTGAACATCACGAATGTCCGCTCCATCCGATTACTCCTCATCTGTGTTCGGGTGCCGGGCCCGGAAAAGCGCCAGAAACGTGCTGCAAAACCGCCCAGGTTCCCGGCACTTGTACCCTGCCCGGCCGACGGCCGCCAGACCATCCGGACTCATCGCCCCGGTGTTTCACCCAGGCTCCGGTTGCGGCGGGGCGGGCGGACGGACTACCGTTTCTCCCCCTGCCCTTGCCGGAAAGCCGATTCCTCATGCTGCTCCGCCGCCCTGCCTTCAACGCAACGCTTGCCTGCCTGATCGCGCTTTTCGCGGCCCACTCATTCTGGGCAGCCGACGACGCCGCAGCCGACCCGCTGACAGATCCGCAGGGGCTGGCTAGCTTCACGCGGGCCATCCAGCCGCTGCTGCTCAACCGCTGTGCCACCGGCGCCTGCCATGGCGGTCCGCAGGCAGTCGGCCCCCAACTGACCCGGGGGCCAACCCGGGGCCGTATGGACCGGCCCACCACCCTGGCAAACCTGCAGCAGCTCAGTGACGCAGTCGCCCACAAAGGAGGCGATCAGCAATTTCTGCTGGCGGTGCTGCAGGGCCACCCGCCGGAGACCCTGCCCGGTCGCCCAGCCGCGGGACTGCTGTCGGTTCGTGAGCGGCAGCTGCTGGCCACTTGGCTGGCAGCATTCACACAGCCATCGGCTTCAAGGCTGACCGACAGCGACAAGAAAGCTGTCGCCCAGCGGCTGACCCCGGCAGGCTTCGATCGGCCAGCCGGCCGGCCACCCCTCACGCCCCAGCCTGCCGGTGCCCTGGCGCCCAGGCCGCCAGCTGCGGGAACCCCAACGACAGACCGCCCCAACCGCTTTCGGCAGCTGCTTGAGCAGGCGACCAACCCACCACAGTTGCCCCCCCCACGGATCACCAAGGGGCTGCAGCTTGACCAGATCCTGCCCGAGCAGTTTCCACCACTGCCGCCGGCGACCGATTCTGCGAGCGAGTGACCCCAGCGACCTCACAGCCGGATCGTGCCGGCTCGGATGCCGCCGAGGAACTCGCGATTGCCTTCGAGCAGATCGGGATGGGCGGCCAGTTCGTCGAGCCGCAGCCAGAAGATTTCATCGACCTCCACCGGGTGCGGCACCGGCTGAATCGGCTCGCTGACCGCCACGGTCCACCATGCCAGCGCGGTGCCCCAGGCGGTGACGCTCTGCCAGACCCGGGCCAGCGGCGTCACCCCAATGGCGAGTTCTTCCTGGCATTCCCGGATGACGGCCTCGTGGTCGGCTTCTCCCGGCTCAATGTGGCCGCCCGGAAAACAGACCCGACCACCCGCCCGCAGTGTGGGGCCGCGGCGGATCGCCAGAAACAGGTCCTCCCGCCGGATGATTGCCACCACACCATGGCCTCTGATCGGCGGCTGCGGCACTGCATCAGCGTTTTCATTCATGGTCAATACCCGGTCAATCTGGCCAAAGGAATCGAAGGGCCGCTGGATCGGGAGAGCCGCCGGGCCCGAGGGGGCGTCACGCTCTGGTTATAGCCTGCTAAACTGGTAGACCGCGGCAGCAGCGATTGCGGGCCGCGACATTTCGTTTTCCGTCGTTGCTGTTGGAAATTCCTCCGAGGACCGCTGCCTGATGAACACCGTGCCGACGCCGGGACCGGCCAAACGCCCTCCCCCCCCCAACGCCGGCCCACAGCTGTTCGGCAAACCGTTTGGAGGGCCGGCCGTCATTCTGCTGGTGCTCCTCGGGGTCGCATTCGTGACGATCTTTCTGCGGGGGCAGACGGGCGGGCCACTACCAATCAGCTATGACCAGTTCATCCGGGAGGTCGAGGCCGACAACGTTGGTAGCGTCGAAATCGTCGGTGACACGATCCGGGGCAGCTTCAAGACGGCTCCGCCAGATGAACGGATTCCCGGGGCCGACCAATCGAGTGGGTTTGCGGTCGAAGTTTCCCGCTATCTGGTGGGGGACGGCCTCGACACGTTGCTGTTGGAACACAATGTTCGCACGACCGTGCGGCAGCCGACCGACGGCACCGGCTTGCTGCTGGGCATCTACCTGCTGGTGCCGCTGCTGCTGATGGCAGCCTTCTGGGTATCGCTCCGCCGCGCCCGCGACCCGCTTGGAGGCTCGGGCTTTCTTGGCAGCTTCACCAAGTCACCTGCCAAGCGATTCTCGCCTGATGACAAGCAGGCCACTTTCGCCGACGTCGCCGGTCTGGAAGGCGTGAAGGAGGACCTGAAGGAGATTGTCGAGTTTCTAAAAGATCCCAAAAAGTTTCAGCGGCTCGGTGGTCGGGTGCCCAAGGGCGTACTGCTGATGGGCCCGCCTGGTACGGGCAAGACCCTGTTGGCTCGGGCAACGGCGGGCGAGGCTGGGGTGCCTTTCTTTTCGATCTCGGGCAGTGAGTTCATTCAGATGTTCGTCGGCGTCGGAGCCTCGCGGGTCCGCGACCTGTTCAAGACAGCCAAGGATGCCGCCCCGGCGATTCTGTTCATCGACGAAATTGATGCCGTGGGCCGCGTCCGCGGAGCTGGTCTTGGGGGTGGTCACGATGAGCGTGAACAGACCCTCAACCAGATCCTGAGTGAGATGGACGGATTCAGCCCCACCGAGTCGGTGATCGTGCTGGCGGCCACCAATCGTCCCGACGTACTTGACCCCGCCCTGCTGCGGCCGGGGCGGTTCGACCGGCATGTCACCGTCGATCGGCCCAATCAGAAGGCCCGCATCGCCCTGTTCAAGGTGCACACCAGGAACGTCCCACTGGCCGATGACGTCGACTTGGAGCGGCAGGCAGACGGCACCGTCGGCCTCACCGGGGCCGACATCCGCAATCTCGTCAACGAGGCGGCCCTCTGGGCGACCCGCCAGAACAAGGACAAGGTGGATGCCTCAGACTTCGACTATGCCCGTGACAAGATCCTGATGGGGCCGAAGCGGGAAGAAGTGCTGGCTGGTCGGGAGAAGAAAATGACCGCCTACCACGAAGCGGGCCATGCGCTGGCCGCCTGGTTGCTGCCGGGTGTCGACAAGCTGCACAAGGTGACGATCATCCCCCGAGGCCGGGCTCTGGGTGTTACCCAACTGGTTCCTGAAGAAGACCGGATGAACATTGGTGAGTCGGATCTGGCCAACCGGCTGGCCTTCATGCTGGCCGGCCGAGCCGCCGAGAAGCTCGTCTTTGGCGAATTCTCGGCCGGGGCTGAAAACGACCTGATGCAGGCGACCCGACTGGCCCGCAAGATGGTTTCCAACTGGGGCATGAGCGAACGGGTCGGGCCGCTCTCCTGCCAGACCTCCAACGAACACCCCTTCCTCGGCCGCGATGTCTATGAACAGCGCGACTTCAGCGAACACACCGCCCAGGTGGTTGACGAGGAGGTCACCCGTATCCTCGGGGCGGCAGCCGACCGGGCGATGGACCTGCTTTCGGAGAACCGTGAGAAGCTCGACGACCTCTCCAACGAACTCGAAGCCCAGGAGATGCTCGATGACACCGAGGTCGAGCAGGTGATCGGCCCGGCGGTACCCCGCAGTGCGGAATCGGGCTCCTCAGCAACGGGCAGCTAAGCCCCGGCCACGTGTTCTCTTCGTTTCTCCTCACCAGGATCATTCCATGCTGTCCCATGCTGTCTACTTCACCCTGAAGGATCGTTCCGCCGAGGCAGTCGCCAAATTGGTCGCCTCCTGCCGCGAACACCTCACCGGCCACCCCGGCTGCGTCTCGTTCTTGGTCGGCCGGCTGGCCGACTACGACCGGCAGGTCAACGACCGGGCTTTCGACGTCGCCCTCGAGATCGTCTTTGAGTCGCACGCGGCCCACGACACCTACCAGACCTCCGACCGGCACCAGCAATTCATCGCCGCCAACGCCGAAACCTGGGCCGGCGTCCGGGTCTTTGATGCCGATCTCGAAGTACTCGAGCGAAGCTGATTGGGCCACCAGTCCGGTCGCTCCCGCTCCCGGCTTCCCACGTCCAGCAGCCAACATCGGCGGCGAGCGAGGGTTCGCCCGGGCCCTCGAGCGAGCTACGGAAGCAAGCGCAGCCCGGATGGCGGAGAGCAGCGGACGTCGAGTGGGTGGAGGCCGGGACGGCAGGAACGAACGCCCGGCGAGATGGAATGGGCCCAACTCGACGCTCAGGAATAGGACAGTCAACGGCACTCACGCAAGCCTCTCCCCTGCTGACATAAGCAGTCGCGTGGCCCCCAAAACCAAGGGCACCTCAGTCTGCGTTCTTTAGCTGGCAGGACAATCCGTGTCGAAATGCATGGGTTTTGCAATTTTTACGTTTAAAAAAGCTTTTCCTGCATCTTATTCGCATCGCATACGATATCATTAAGTTGGATTCTAACTCTTTTACGGCTCTATTCTGAGGCCTGTCATGGCAGCCACTATTCAGTCGCCGACCTCGCAGCTCGATGAACGCAGGAAAGAACTGCGGATGACGATCCCGCAGCTCGCCAAGCGGAGCGGTGTTTCCACGGCGACAGCAGCGCGAGTCCTCCGGGGCGATCCAACCGTGGCAATAGGCCGCGTGTGCGCTGTCGCCGATGCCCTGGGAATGCAGGTTGGGGTGCGCTCCCGGCACTCAGTCGATTCGCTGGTTCGCCGAGCCGCCAACACCAAGGCCCGGCGGGTTGCGGCTCTTGTGCAGGCGACCTCGGCCCTCGAGGCACAGGGTCTGTCGAGGCATCAGTTCGATGCCATGGTCGACCGCACCGCCAGGGAGCTGCTGGCGGCCGGCGGCAAGACCCTCTGGGCCGACTGAGCCATGTCCACCGACGGGGAAACGCCGCTCACGGATTTCGACGGCCTGCGAAAACGCCACATCCGCACCCGCAGCCAACTCGCTGTCGCCGAAGCCGAAAACATTCGACGGGCCGTCATCCGGTACCTCATCGCCGTTCCGTCTCGTAATGTGGCGACATTCGACTTTGGCTGGATGCTGCGGCTTCACGGCGAGATGTTCGGCGACGTCTGGGCCTGGGCCGGCCAGATCCGCGACAGGCCTTTGTCACTGGGCAGCGACCCGGCCTCCATCGGCGAACACCTTGCGCAACTCTGCGATGATATCCGCGGCCGCGAACCCTACGTGCCGAGCGTCCTCGAGCAGGCAGTTCTCATCCATCACCGGGCGGTGCAGATCCATCCCTTCCGCAATGGCAACGGCCGCTGGTCGCGGATGCTCTCGAACATCTGGCTACGGATTCACGATTGCCCCATCGTTGAATGGCCGCCGGACCTCGGAGGGGAGAGTCCGATTCGCCCGGAATACATTGCCTGCATTCGCGCTGCTGACACCCTCGACATGAAGCCACTTCTCGACCTTCACGCTCGCCACCAGCCGCCGCCGAGCCGGTAGGCACCCCCTCACGAACGGGCGTTCTGCGGTCATTGTCGGCGACCGGTCTTCGCCGTCCGTCTGGCCGCCATCCTCCCTTCGCCACCGCACGTGGGGTCGGCGTCCTGACCTGCCCCCCTTAAACGAGACCACCTGAGAAGCGAAAGTTCTTGTGTGGTCCCAACCAAGGGAGAGCAGCAATGCCACCGAGCTGCGCCCCCCCAAGGGTTCGTCAAACGTACGGCCGGTCCGGTCGCTCCTGCTCCCGGCTTCCAGCTTGAACGCCAGCGGCTTGTATTACTTAAGCCGAGCACTACCGGGAGACACTACCGCAGCAGCTGCCGGATAATCGCCCAGATGCCATCCGCGGCCGTGGCGGCGGCCCGGCAGACTTCCTCACCGTCGGTCACGCCGTCATCCACCGCCCGGTCAGGCCGGGCAATATTGGTGACCACCGATGCTGCCACCACCTGCATCCCGTAACGGCGGGCCATCACCACCTCAGGCACCGTTGACATGCCCACCACGTCGACTCCAAAGCGGCGAAGCATGCGGTACTCAGCCCGGGTCTCGTAACTAGGGCCCAGCATGTAGGCGTAGACCCCCCGCCGACAAACCGCCCCCGCCCGACCGGCGGCAATGACTGCCGCGTGGGCAAGGTCCCCGTCATAGCAGACCTGCGACCGCTGCTGCAGCGATGATGGAGCCACCCAACGGCCTCTCACGAGGTCGACATGATCCTCCAATACGACGGTCTCCCCAACGACAAGACCATTGGCGATCCCCCCAGCGGCATTGGTGACCAGCAACCGGTCGACCCCGACTGCCGCCAGCAGTTCCACCCCACGGGTGAGCACCTCGGCCGGATGTCCTTCGTAGGCGTGAACCCGGCCCTGCAGCATGACAACGCAGCGGCCGTCGCAGTCCCCCCAGGCAACCCGCCCCGCATGGCCCAGCGCCGTGGTCCGCGGCAGAAAGCCGAGCCGATTCGCCGGCACCGACTGCTCGCCCTCAAGCCGGTCGATCAGCCCCCCCAGGCCGGTTCCCAAAATCACCCCCAGCCGAGGTCGGGCTTTCGGAAACCCACTACGGCCCAGGCCGGCGGCAAGCAGCCTGCCGGCCGCCTCAGCGGCAGAAGGTGGGACCGGTGTTCCAGGCCCGTTTGGTTGAAGTTCCTCTTGCTGGTCGCGATGAACATTCATGGCTGGGCGGGAGCCTACCCTGCTGCTGCCGCGTTGCAAAACAGGTGCAGCAAATGACCAGCTTTGCCGCCACCCTTTGCGAGCCTCTCGAGAAAGCCGTATTCTCGGCCGACGGCGGCGTCAGCCACCGCCCAGCCAGACCGGGTGAATCCGGTGCTGGCCTCTCGCCCACTGCCAAAAGGATTCTCCATGCCCACCCGTGCCGAACGCTTCGCCGGTCTTTCCGTTGCCATCGTGACGCCGTTTCGTGACGGTGACGTCGACGTGCCACGACTGCACGAGCAGATCGGCTTTCAGGTTGCGGCGGGGGTGACGGCGATCTGCCCGGCCGGCACCACCGGCGAGTCCCCCACCCTCTCCCACGCCGAGCACGAACGGGTGATTGCCGAAAGCATCCAGGCAGCAGCTGGAAAAATTCTGGTGATGCCCGGGACCGGCAGCAACTCAACTGCTGAGGCAATCAGGCTGACAAAATATGCCGAGCAGGCAGGTGCCGATGCAGCTCTGGTGGTGGGCCCCTACTACAACCGACCGACCCAGCAGGGGCTCTACGAGCACTTCAGGGCCCTCGCTGAGGCGGTGGCAATCCCGATCTGCATTTACAACATTCCCAGTCGAACCGGCCGCAACATTGAGCCCGAAACAATTTTAAAGCTCGCCGAACTGCCCGGCATCGCGATGGTCAAGGAGGCGACCGGCTCGATCGATCAGGCGTCGCAGGTGCTGGCCGGGACCGACCTGACCGTGCTTTCGGGTGATGACAGCATGACGCTGCCGCTGCTGGCCGTTGGTGGCCGGGGGGTGGTCTCGGTTGTCGGCAACCTGGTGCCGGCTGATATGAAGGCACTTGTTGAAGCCTTCGACGCCGGCAATCTGTCCGAAGCCCGGCGGCTGCACGCCCAGCTCTTCAGCCTGGGCCGCGAACTGCTCGGCCTGGCGAGCAATCCAATCCCAATCAAGGCGGCACTGAAAATGGTCGGCCGTGACACCGGTGAGGTCCGCCTGCCGCTGGTACCACTGGAGGCAGAACCGGCCGCCCACCTGCACCGGTTGCTGGCCGCTTACGGCCTGCCAGTCGGGTGAGGTGTCGTCTGCCGGCTCGACAGCTATCGACGAGCCTCAGGCATCAGTCGATTCGTCACTGACATCCCGCAGCACCGCCCCGCGATTGTCAAACGGGGCAATGCGGATTTCATACTGCTCGGCCAGGCTGGCCGCCTCGGCGGCCGCCACTAATGACTCGGCTGTCAGTTCCGATTCACAGACCGCCACCACCGCCGGCCCCCAGCTACTCTGGGCATATCCCTGCACGCCCTGGAGGTCGAGCCACTCAAACAGCCGGCCAGTCGCCCCGGCGTAGGGCAGTCGCGAAGAGGCCCGTTCAAACGGCTTGCCGGCCAGCTTGCCGTAGGCGGTCATGGCCGCCGCAAAATCGACAAACCGGGCCGCAATCGCCGCTGGCATGATCTCCATTACGGCCAAGCGGGTCAGTTCAGCCGTGAGCTCCAGGGGCACCTGTTCAAGGCCCGCGAAGGCGGTCCGCTCAGCGTCACCGTGCAGCCCCTCAGCCTCCCGCTGCACGAACAACACCACCCGCCAGGCCTCTGGCAGGGCTGCCCGCGAGACCAGCGGTGCGATCGCCTCCCCCTGCAGTTTGCCCGCCTCAAGGATCATGCCGCCAGCCCCGAAGCCGTAGACTCCGACACTCGACCGCAGGCCGCGGCCAGCCGCCTGAGCCAGGGACGCGGCATCCTTGGCGGTGTAGGTCTGCTCGGGCCGGCCGGAGCCTTCGACATACAGCCGCTGCATGCCGGCGGCAATCGCCAGGGCCAGCTGGGTGCCAGTGCCCAGGCCGATGTGCTGCCGGGGAATTTCCATCACCTCGATTTCGCAGCAGGAGTGCTCATCGAGCCCCCAGGCAGCGGCACACCGCTGGGCCACGCCGATCGCCCGTTCACCGACATGACTGACCGCTGAAAATCTGGTGGCCCGCCGCAGCCGAACCCGCACGCCGCAGCCGGCGATCATCGCCCCGAGACCACCAAACGACCGCCCAAAGGGCTGCCCGAACGAGAGCATGCCAAAGTGCAGCCGCCCGGGCGTGGTCAGCTCATAGACCTGTTTCGACAGCGGGGTCTCGGAACCGGCGGGATCAGCAGGACGGATCATGCCCAAAATAGAATCTGCCGAAGCCCTGGCGGCAAGCGGCCGCAGTGCGCACCGGGAAAGGAGCCATGGCTGCCGGCAGCTGGCAACAGGCTTTTGGCCGGAGCCCGCTCACTTCAGCGAGATCGTCCGGGCCAGCGGCCGCAGAATCTGCTCGACGACACAGCTGTCGACAACGTCTTGAGCCAGCTGGGCCAGCCGGTCGATCGCATCGACGTAGCTCACCCCGCCGTCGAGACTGCCGTACTGGCGGGCGGTGACGTACACACTGAGCTGCTCCTCGACGAATTCACCCGTCCGCACCTGGAAGGCGTTGGTCCGGGTTTCGGTGCTGACTCGCACCTGGGTGCGGCAGTCCTCATCAACGGCGATTGTCAGCGACGGCTCAAAGTTGATCACCCGGCTTCCCGGAATATCGGCCACACCCTCGAAGGCCGGTCCCGGGCCGAGCGCCTCAGCCAGCAACTCATTGTGGTTGCCGCGAAAAGCGAAGTCGAAGCCGAACAGCACGTCGAGAGCCTCGCAGTCAAGCGGGCTGACAGACAGCAGGGCCGGCGCCAGATCGAGCAGCAGCCGATGCTGGTCAAGGGCCTCATCGATGGTGCCGGGGTTGACCTGTCCGGAACAAAGCCGCCGTGACTCCACCGCCACCCAGCGGTAGCGCCCCTGCTCCTTGTCCTCCTCCAACACGAAGTCCCGCCGATCCCGGGCATGGAACTTCCGCATCGTGGGGTATTTTTTCTGGATGCACTCAAAGAAATGCAGGATTGTCTCACGCTGTCCCGGCAGCTCCATCTCCGTGGCGAGGTTGACATTGACATACATGTCGTCGGCCAGCGAAGCGTAGGGCGTCATCGATGAATCTCCCGGAGAAGAATGGTTGCAGCACTGCCACATCGGGTCGGCTGCAGTGCTGCCACCCCATTGAAGCCTGAGTATATGAAGCCCCTCAAGCGAGTGTCAAAGACACGCTGCGACAAAGCTGCACACAGCCCAGCCCCACGGCAGTCCCACCTAGTTTCACCTGCCCGCAAATCAATCATTGGCCCGCGAACTGGCGATGAGTGCAATGAACTCCCGGTTGCTCTTGAACTTGGCCAGTTGCTTTGTCAGTTGCTCCATCGCATCGACATGATGCATGCTCGAGAGCGTCCGCCGCAGCATGTTGACCGCATGCAGCGTGTCGGGATTGAGCAGCTTCTCCTCGCGGCGGGTACCCGACTGCGAGATGTCGATCGCCGGCCAGACCCGGCGGTCAGCCAGTTTGCGGTCGAGCACCAGTTCCATGTTGCCGGTGCCCTTGAACTCCTGGAAGATCAGTTCGTCCATCCGACTGCCGGTATCGATGAGAGCGGTGGCCACAATCGTCAGTGACCCCCCCTCCTCAAATACCCGAGCGGTGGCGAAGAGCTTCTTGGGAATGTCGAGCGCCTTGATGTCGACACCCCCGGACATCGTCCGGCCGGTGTTGCCAACCCATTTATTGAAGGCCCGGGCCATACGGGTGATCGAGTCCATCAGCAGGAAGACGTCCTTGCCCGCCTCGGCCATCCGCTTGCAGCGTTCGATCACCAGTTGCGACAGCCGCACATGGCTCTCGACATCACAGTCGAGACTGCTGGCAACCACCTCACCCTGGACCGACCGTCGCATGTCGGTCACCTCTTCGGGACGCTCGTCCACCAGCAGCATCACCAGTGACAGTTCGGGGTGATTCTGTGAAACCGCCTGCGAGACCTGCTGCAGCAGCACCGTCTTGCCGGTTCGGGGCGGGGCCACGATGAGCGCCCGCTGCCCTTTGCCCAGGGGCGTCAACAGATCCATGATCCGCGTCGTCAGGGGCTGCTGCTCGGTCTCCAGCCGCAACCAGTGCTCAGGGTTGATCGGCGTGAGTTGGTCGAAGGTCTTGGTCTCAGAATACTGCTCCGGCGGTAGCCCCTCGACCTCGTCGATCTCCCGCACGCGGGGTCCCTGCTGCCGCCGTCCCTGCTGGACCTTGCCCTTGACGAGCACGCCCTCACGGAGCCGGAATCGGTCGATCATTTGGGCCGGCACGAACGGATCGGTCCGCTCACGGGAATAGTTGTTTGCCGGGCTTCGGAGGAATCCGTAGCCGTTGGGATGCATCTCAAGAATGCCTTCGCCGGGTTCCAGAGGCACCGGTTCGCCATTTTCCGAAACCTCAGGCTCGAGGTCCGGTGGACGCATGCCTTCGCCTTCCATGTCGACAGCGCCGGCACCAGCCGCCACCGGTCCACCACCACCGCGACGGAACCGCCGCCGACGGCCGCCCTGGCCGCCTTGGCCGCCCTGGCCCCCCTGCTGCCCGCCACCACCGTAGCCGGGCCGTCCGCCCGATCGGGAACGTCTCCGCTTTGCCATATTCCTCATTCACTCTTCAGGAAAACAAACCGGTCCACACCAACCGGACCGGAACCTCGTCGGGAGTTCCAACGTGGTATCAGCTTGTCTCAAGGCCGCGACCCAGCCGCGGTCACCTCATCCGTCGAGGGCCCCAACGTCCCCCGGTTGCCACTGCTGCGGCTTCACTCACCGGGGGAGCTGATGCTCTGCGACAATCGGCCAACTCCCCGGCTGCGACCAGCACCATGCTGGCGCACCAATTCCGGTGCCGGAGGAGAATTTTGATAGGGATAAACCTTTTCCGGTTTCCCAAGGTTGAAGTACACGTGGCCGACCGCCTCAGGGAACAGTGTGCCGGAAACGAGTTACCCAAAAGGCACGGACAAACGATAAACCGCTGTCCAACGTTCCGACCCGCCCCTGCTGCATCCGCCGCACTCGGCGGAATCGACCAAACCAAGCGGGGTGATTTGTCACCGGCGAGGCCCAGGTGCCAGATTTTTGGCATACGAGTCACGTCGGCAGACCGCCGCGGGCCACTCCGGGCCCGGGCAACGCCCTCCTGCTACTGAAACGCAGCCGGCGGCATCACTTGAGTGGAAGTATCTCCGCCGGCCCGATTCTAGTCAAGTAGCTACTCCCCCCGCGGTGGCGAAAAGATGCTGGCAGACTGGGGAAATTGCGCACACCAGAGCCAGGCAAAGCCAGCAAAAACCGATTTTCTACCCATTCCAGCCTGATTTCTCTGATGGATTCGACCGATACAACCTGCATCAGCCGCCCCCGGGTGGCAATGGAACGACCATGCAGAGGCTGCGACGATGCTCGGAATTCGCTTGAAGGCAGACCGCCCGCAACAGGCTTCTCCCTCGGCTTTGGCCGCCCGGCAGGTGCCGTGCCAAGCCCCCGATCGACCGGTGCAGAGCCGGCCGCCCACCGGAGTGACAGCCAGACTGCTGTTGTTCGCGGTGCTTTCCGGCCTGACGCTGGCCAGTGGGCCGGCCCGCGGCGGTGAATCGGGAACGGTCTCCTGGCACCGCTCTCTCGAGCAGGCAACCGCTACCGCGGCTCAGCGAAACCGGCAGGTGCTGGTGCTGTTCACGGCGGCGTGGAGTCCCGCCTCGACCCAGTTGCGGAAGCACGTGCTCACCGATCCCGACACCGTCGCATTGCTCAACGCCTGCTTCGAACCGGTGCTGATCGACGTCGATGACGATCCGGAAACAACAAACAGCCTGCGGATTCGCCACGTCCCCGGGGGCTGTATTATGGCTGCCGACGGAACGGTGATCAGCCGATTCGAATGCCCGAGTTCGACCGGGCTGTTCATTGCCACCGTCGCCCGCCAACTCCAACAGGTGCCCGCCGGCGACACCCCCTTCCCCCAGCCGACAGCTGTCGCCGGCACGGTCACGGTGGTGGCCGAACGACCGGAGCTGGCCAACGACTTCTCGACCGCCGGATCGCTGCTGGCCGATGCCGCCGCCACCGGTCCCACCACGGAATCCGGAGCTATCAGTCAGATCGCCGCCAAGGTGCGGGGGTTGTCGCACTTTGCCACTTCGGAAATGCCCATTCAGGAACAACTGGTTCAGGAACAACTGGTAACTGCCGGACCTGCCACACCAGCTGGCGTGGGCCTGCCAGCTCCCGTGTCACCGGTTTCTCAACCAGCCATGCGGCTCCAACAGCCGCAGCCGGCGGCGGGAATCCCGGCCGCGGCGGTCAGTGCCGGAATTGGGTATTCGCCGGCTACCCCGGCAGCAGCGACTCCGCCGCAACCGCAGCTGGCCGGAAAGCCGGCCTGGACGCCAACGCCGCTGCCAGCCCAGCCGTTGGCCACATCGCAGCAGCGGCCCACCGTCCCTGCGTTTGCCGCACAGCCCGCGCCGACCTCATCCGTTGACAGCCAACGGGAGTCGGCCGGCCTGACCTCGACCACCGCCCCCTGGGCCAGAGAGCCGGGAGAGTTCGCGGCCGGAACACCGGAGCGGCCGACAACTCACCCCTGGCAGACAGAGCCCACCACCACGCTGCCAGCCGCAATGCCCACCGCCACGCTGGCCACTGCCATCCCGCCAGTCACCGGTGGCCTGATCGAGCCCGAGGGCAGCACCGCCCCGCCCCCCGCAGCGTCTGGCCCGTGGCTCCAACCGGCCCCACAGCCGACCCCGGAGATCGCGGCTTCGGCTAACGGTCCTGCGGCGAAAACCGCCGACCAAGCAGCCAATGCCGGCGGGCAGCTGGCAGCCGCCCCGGCCCAGCCGTCCGCGCCGGCAGCCACCGCTACCGCGGCGCCGCAGCAGGAACCGACCCAACCGGCCGAAAAACAGCCCAACGCCATTCTGGCGGCCATCACCAATCCGTTCGGCCTGTTCAAGCAGGAGCCGAAGCCAACGCCACAGCAGGAATCGATCCCGGAGCCGCGGCGGACACCGCAGGCCAGTTATGCCCAGCAGCCAGCCCCTGCAGGTCAGCCGACCGAATCGGAGCCGATGCCGCTGGGGCTGGAGGGCTACTGCCCGGTCACGCTGGTTGAGTCGGGCGGCTGGGTCGAGGGACAGGCTGGTTGGGGAGCCCGTCATCGCGGTCGCACCTACCTGTTCCGCGGACTTGAGCAGCAGCAGGCCTTCCTCGCCGACCCTGACCGGTACGCTCCGGCCCTCTCAGGCGACGATCCGGTCGCGGCCTTCGATTCCGCAACCTCGCTGCCGGGTCAGCGGCGCTACGGCGTGACCTACCAGCAACGAATCTACCTGTTCGCCTCACCGGAGAGCCGGGCGACCTTTGCCGCCAACCCGCAGCGGTACACCAGCCGGGTGCAGCTTGCCGAACAGCCGACCGATATCGGCACCGGCGGCACGATCCTGCGATAGCCGCCAAGCCGCAGGCTCAGCCGGTGGTTGGCCGGGCCCAGCCCCGGCTGCGGTCGACGGCGTTCCGCCAGCGGTCGAGCAGGCGGTCACGGGCAGCCGATTCAAGCTGCGGCTCAAAGCTCCGTTCAATCGCCAGGGCTGCGGCCACTGCAGAAGGTGCGGAATAGAACCCTGTGGTGAGCCCTGCGAGCATCGCCGCCCCAAGTGCGGTCGTTTCCAAGACGGCGGGGCGATCGACCGGGATGCCGAGCACATCGGCCTGAATCTGCATGAGCAGGTCGTTGACGCAGGCACCGCCATCGACCCGCATGCGGGCCAGCCGGCAGCCGCTCGCCTGTTCGAGACCGCCGATCACGTCGGCCACCGACAGGGCAATGGCGTCGAGGGCGGCCCGGGCGATCTGCCCCCGGCCCGTCCCGCGGGTCAGCCCAATGATCAGGCCGCGGGCGAAGGGATCCCAGTGCGGAGTGCCCAGACCGGCGAGGGCCGGCACCAGCATCACCCCGCCGGCGTCGGGCACGCTGCGGGCGAGGGGCTCGATATCGCCGGAGCGTTCAATCAGGCCGAGGCCATCCCGCAGCCAGCCGACAATCGCCCCGGCGACAAAGACCGAGCCTTCCAGGCAATAGGTGTGGGCGGCCGATCGATCGGCCGTGGTGCAGGCCGGTGTCGCCAGCAGGCCCGGAGCCTCAAGCACCAAGTTCGTGCCGGTGGACTCCAGCAGGAACGCGCCGGTGCCATAGGTCGTCTTCGCATCGCCGGGCTGGTGGCAGCCGTGGGCAAAGGCTGAGGCCTGCTGATCTCCGGCACAGCCGGCAATCGGAATCGGCTTCCCAAACCAGCGGTCATCGACGTCGCCAAAGCAGGCTGCCGAGGGACGCACCTCGGGCAGCATCTGCCTGGGCAGATCGAACAACCGGAGCAGTTCATCCGACCAGCCGCCGGCGGTGATGTCATACAGCAGGGTGCGGCTGGCGTTGGTGACATCGGTGGCATGCACCCGACCGCCGGTCAGCCGCCAGATCAGAAAGCTGTCGACCGTCCCAAAGAGCACCTCGCCGGCCACGCAGCGTTCCCGCAGGCCAGGGTAAGCCTCGAACAGGTGGACGATCTTGGTCGCGGAAAAATAGGGGTCGAGCAGCAGGCCGGTCCGACGGCGAATCTCGGGCTCATGCCCCGCCGCCTTCAGCCGCTCACAGATCGCCGCCGACACCCGGCTCTGCCAGACCACCGCCGGGGCCACGGCCCGACCGGTTGCCCGATCCCAGAGGATCGTCGTCTCCCGCTGGTTGGTGATGCCGACAGCCGCCACCTCGTCCGGCCGCACGCCCGCCTCAGCCAGGCATCTAGTGGCACAGCCCAGCTGGGTCCGCCAGAGGTCCTCCGGGTCGTGCTCGACGATGGCCTGGTCGAGATCCCCGCCGGAGCCGCCGTCGGCCAGCGGTTTGGTGTGCTGGGGAAAGGCTTCCTGAGCCATCGCCAGCGGCAGGCCGGAAGCATCGAACAGAATTGCCCGGCTCGACGTCGTCCCCTGGTCGAGGGCGAGTACGCAACGTTTTTCTGGCCCCATCACGCCGGCTTTCCTTTCTTGATCAGGGCAGAGCATTCACCACGAAGACTCGACGAACGCGGAGTGTCGTCAAGCGGACACGCCGCAGGCTCCGGTTCTTCGTGCTCTTCGTGCCTGCATGATGATCTGAAAATTGCTCAGCGATTAATCGCGTCTCTGCCGATCCGCTCACTGCTCGACTCGCTTCCCGCAGCAGTCTTGCAGATGGGCGACTTCAGCGGCTACCGCGTCGGCGATGGCGTCGGGCTCCAGCCGGCCCGTCGCCACCAGCACCTCGGCCAGCGCCGTCAGCGTCGCCCGCGACAGCCGGGGGGAGAACAGCAGCATCAGCCGCCGCTCGACCAGGTCGGCGAGGGTGGTGGCCCATTCCTGATCAACGGCAAACACGGCCGCCGCCGTCGGCAGGCCGCTGTCACCCAGCAGTGGCGGCAGCCCGCAGCAGGCCGAGGATGGACCCGCCACCGTGAACACCTCCGGCGCCCGGCCACCAAACAGCTGCAGCGTCCACTCGACCGCAGTGGCCAGGGCGGGCACCGGGATGCCCACAGCCTCAGCCGCCCTGGTCACGGCCACCCGACAGGCCGCCTGACCGTCCGCGGCCAGCCAACCCGGCAGGGGCCGTTCCCGCTGCGGATCGGCGGCAGGTAGCCTGAGGGTCCGCAGGATTTCGGTGGCTGATTCTTCGGCAAGGCTCCGGCAGGTTGTCAGCTTGCCCCCCACGATCGACCAGGTCGGCAGCCTCGCCCCCGGATGCCGCACCAAAAGGTGCCGGCGGGTCACCGCCCCCGGCGAACCGGCCTGCCTGCCAGTCACATCGGGCCCCGGCAGCGGACGCACGCCACAGTAGTGCTGGACGACATCACCGGCACCGAGGAGGCAGTCGGGAAAGATGGCCGTCACCGCCGCCAGCAGATAGTCAACCTCGGCCGGCTCAGTGCGGGCCGCCCCCGGATCTCCCGCGAAGGGAATATCGGTGGTGCCGATGAGCACCTGGCCGTTCGTGAACGGCAGCACGAAAATCGGCCGGCCATCACCCGCCTCGGCATAGACAGCCGCACCGCCCAGCGCCTCACGAAGCCGGCTGTTGGCGACCACGAGATGGCTTCCCTTGGTGCCGCGGATGAACTGCGGCGGCGAGGCTGCCGGTGGCAGCGGACCGTCCACAGTCGCCAGTGCCGAAGCGGTGCGGTCTACCCAGGCACCGGTCGCGTTGACGATGGCGGTGGGGTGAACCGGCAGAACGGTCGCCGGCTCGGTGGCCGCTGACAGCGTTGGCATGAAAGCCATTGCCCCATCATCAAGAAACCGCCAGGTGTGGTGCGGGAGGACGTGCAGGCTGACCGCCCGCTCAGCGGCCAGCCGCCGGGCATCGAGCAGCCACTCAACCGTCAGGCGTTCAGGGGCCAGGCACTGGGCGTCGGAGTAGGTCGCCACCAGCGGGAACCGGCGGCGATCGATCCGGGGCAGCCCAGCTGCGTTCGAGCGGTGCATTCGATGCGGCGGCCAGGCGGGGTCACTGGCAAAGCGGTCGTAGAGCCAGAGGCCGATCCCGACGGCCAGGCTGCCCCGGCCACCACCGCCAAGCCGCCGGGCCAATGACTCCCAGCCGATAAACCGGGCCGCAGCAGCCAGCAGGCCACCACCCCGCCGGGCCAGTGGAATGGCGAACCGCAGCGGCCGGACGAGATGGGGAGCCAGCCGCACCAGCCGATTGCGCTCAGCCAGACTTTCCCGAACCAGATCGAACTCGCCATATTCAAGGTAGCGGAGGCCGCCGTGGATCAGCCGGGTTGACCAGGCAGTGGTGCCGCTGGCAAGGTCGTCGGTGTCGGCAATCACCACGTCGACGTTGGCGAGGATCAACTGCCGGGCGAGGGCGGCGCCATTGATGCCACCGCCGAGAACAACGACAGTCGGCCGGGTGACGATGGAAGCAGATTCAGGCATCATAGCGGTGATTTTTCACCCGCTCCCTCGGGGAGCGGGTCGAGGTGAGGGTGCAGCCGCAGGTGTCGTTCCTAGCGGGGCCCCCGCACCTGGCCTCCCGCCGACCTCTCCCTGCGGCAGCTGCCGTGAAGATACCAGCGCCGCGCGGAGGACTGTTGGCGACTGGTGCACCGGGCTGGCCATTGCGGTGTTGCTTGCCGTCACCAGCGCAGCGGCCGGCGCAGCCCCTGTCGATCAGCCGGTGCGGGCGACCTTCCAGCAGCTCCCGCTGCGGACGCTGCTGGAACGCCTTCAAGCCGCCACCGGTGTTCCACTGATTCTGGACCGCCGGCTCGATCCGACGCGACGGGTCTCCCTTGACTGCCGGGGCGAGCGGCTTGACGCCATTCTCGGCCGGCTGGCAGCCGAGACTGGTACCGAGGTGGCGGTGCTGCGGGGCTCGGCCTGGCTGGTCCCGACGGGAGAAGCCGGCCACATCACCGCCGCCGACGAGCTTCTGCAGGAGCGACTCAGGCAGCTGCCGCCAACCGTCCGCCGGCGGCTGGAACGGGCCGCCCCCTGGTCCTGGCCGGCCGGAGCGACGCCTGCCGGCCTGCTGGGGGAGCTTTGCGAGGGGGCAGCCACCAGCGGCCTCCCGCTGCCAGCCGCCGGTCTCACCGAGGCGATTCCCCACGATCACCTCGCCGCCAGCAGCCTGCTGCCCTTGATGCTGGCTGAGCGATTCGACCTCGTCGCCATGCAGTACGGGCTCCGGGTCGACTGGCAGATGGCCGAAAGGAACCGGGCCCGTCTCGAAGGAAGGCTGGTGCCGCTGCCGGCGGGAGACGCCGGCCGCCCGGCCCGGCCCACGACCACGACCACGACCACGGCCTCGGCCCGCCCGCGACAGCCGGGCACACCTGGCAAGCGGCCGGCCGATGGGGCGAGCAGCCGCTATACGCTGCGGGTGGCGGCGCCGTTTGAGGAGCTGCTTACCGCCGTAGCCAAACAGCTCGACCTCGAGCCGCGAATCGACCGGGCCACCCTCCGCCGCCGGGGCGTTGATTCCCGTGAGATCGTCCGGCTGGAAGTCGCCGACGTCGATCGTGACGGGCTGCTCGACGCCATCGTCGCACCGCTCGGGCTCACGTGGGCCATCGCGGGCCGGACCCTAACAGTGACCGTCGCCCCGCGAGTTACGCCTTAATCACCGCCGCCAACTGCTGTTCGATGCCTTCGCGAATCTTGCCGGCAAACATCGAAGCCATCATCGGCAGGTTGAGCTTCACCAGCAGTGCGTCGGGCAGGACGTCGATCTGGCCGTCGAAACGCATACCCATCACCGAAACGCCAATCTTGAGCCGGTCGTCCGACTCCCAGTCGGCCTCGATCGGGCCGACCTGCTGTTCATAGTGGGCCCGAGCCTTCACCAGGGCCGCGTCGAGCTTCTGCCGGGCAGCCTCAGCGCCCAAACCGTGCGGCACCCGCACCTCCAACGCCTTCATCCACCGACTCCTTTCTGAAGCACCGACCTCAGCAGGGACTGCCCCGCCAACGTCGCCGCAGTACTGGTTGCCCGGCGACAGTGCTCAGCCGCGATCGCGACCCGCTCCCGGTCGACCCGCCCGAGTCGGCCGCCACGGCAAACCGCTGATCGTACCGCGACGGCGTCGGGCTGACAGCCCGCAACGATCGGAATCTGCCCCAGCTCGAGGCGACCGGCGAGCAGCAGCCCCAGCCCGGCCGCCCGCGCCCGGGCCAACCAGCCTCTGATTTCCGCAACCGATGCCAGTTCCAGCAGCCCACCATCGGCCTGCTTGTCGAAGGTATCGACCAGCACCAACGGGAAGCCGCCGCCGGCCGCCTGGTCGATCACTTCCTCCACCGGGACCGCAGCGGCCCGCCGGGCATCGGCGTAAGCCACCGGGACGACAGTCCCCGGCAGCTGCGCGGCCATTCGGACAAGGGCCGGAAGCCAGTCGGTTCCGGCAGATCCGGACAGCCCGAACTTGACAGCGGCCGGCTGCCGCTCGAGCCCCATCAGCTGTCGGGCGAGCAGGCCGACAGTGGCCGCTGGCAGCTCCAGCAATTCGCCGGCGGCGAGCGTCCAGGGCAACTGCCGAGGAACCGCCGCAGCGCAGGCGGCGAGCGTTTCAGCGGCGGGCCTTCCCAAGGAGCCGGCGGCAGGGTCTTTGATGTCGATGATCGCCGCTCCGCCACCAGCCGCGGCCGTCACCTCGTCCCGATCTCGAACGCTGACCAGCAGAGCCGGGCCACTCATGACCCACAGCCCCCCGGCGATGCCGCCGACCGGCAGCCCGCAACCACTGGTGCCCGCTTGGCCTGCGTTAGCCGGCCGTTCACCCGCCGCACGGTCTCCACGGTGAGGGGCTCGGTCCAGCGACCGTCAATGATGAGGTAGCCATCTTCCCAGGCTGCCCAGGGTCCGCGGGCCGTCCACTGGCCCGCATGGCCAGCGGCAGCCCGCTCTGACACTCGTACCACGAGCGTCCCGACCCGAAAGGCAGGCTCGTCGGCGCAGGTCGGACTGCCGCCGCGATCGAGCGGCTGGCTGCCCAAAAAAAAGCACTCGACCGCGTCGAGCGGCAGCCGCTCAACGCCGATCGGACCAGTCCGGACGAGCAGCGTTTCGCCGCGGCAGCTCAGCCGGGCCACCGCGGCGCGGCTTGCCACGACGGCCACCGCCGCCGCCAGCAGCCCGATACCGGCAGCAAGAATGCCCAGGAACAGCCGCCCGCCGCCGGCGGTTCGCCCGGCCGCCACGGCGGCCCCCAGGCCACCAGCAAGCAGGCCACCAGCCACCGCGGCCAGTAGCCAGACCAGCCGCCGGTTGGCTGCGAGCCAGTCCCCGGCCGGGGTTCCGGCGGCTCGATTCGATGGAGCGTCGTCTGCGGTTTCCACAGTCAGCCAGAAGAGTGAGATTTGATAGAATACGAGATGATTTGTGGTGGACGGCGACCGCCGTAACCGACATTGGAAGGACACCATGCACGACACAGCACCGTCAAGCACCGCTATCAGGCGAAGTTCGAACACCACGCTGGCCGGCATTGCCGCGGCCCTGGGCATCTATCTGGCGGCGGTCGTCCTCGGCGGGCCTCAGCATGGTCGTGATTTGCTGGTCCAGGCACAAGCGGCCCACCAGGAACACGGCGATGATGCCAACCACGCCGCGGGTGGGGCCGACCACGGAAATCACGCCGAACACGCGGCCGATCCACCCGCACACGGGGCGGTTCAGGACGATCATCGTGCCGACGAACAGGCCGTGGCCCATGCCGACGGCGACCACGGCGACCACCATGCCGCCGGCCCGCCGCCGCCGGTTTGGGCTGTCATCCCCTTCGTGCTGCTGCTCGGGGCGATCGCGGCACTGCCGCTCATTCCGGCCCTGGCCCACTGGTGGGAGTTCAATTCCAGCAAACTGCTGGTGGCCGGCTCGCTCGGGCTGGTGACGCTCGCCTATTACCTGCTGCTGCACGGCGCAGCGATCGAACGGCATTTCCCGGCTCACAGTGTCGTCGATCCGGCCGCATCGGGGCTTTCCTGGGGAGTCGCCGGCACCGTGCTGGCCAACGCCCTGCTGGCGGAGTACGTCCCCTTCATCACGCTGCTGTTTGCCCTCTACTGTGTCACCGGTGGGGTTCGTATCGAGGGGGACATGCAGGCGACCCCAACGACCAACACCACCCTGCTGGCCCTCGGCGCGGCCATGGCCAGCTTCATCGGCACCACCGGGGCGGCCATGCTGCTGATCCGGCCGCTGCTGGAGACCAACCACGAACGGAAGCGGGTGGTTCACACGCTGGTCTTCTTCATCTTTCTGGTCTGCAACTGTGGCGGCTGCCTGCTCCCGATTGGTGATCCGCCGCTGTTTCTCGGCTACCTGCAAGGGGTGCCGTTCCTCTGGACGTTCTCGCTCTGGAAAGAGTGGCTGGTCGTCAACGTTCTTCTTCTGGCGATCTATTGGGTTTGGGACAGTTTCTTCGCCTATCCGCGCGAGCGGCTGGCCGACCGCGAGATCGATCGGGCCACTGCCAAGTCGCTTCAGGTCAGTGGGCTCGCCCTCAACCTGCCGCTGATGGCCGGGGTGATCCTGGCCGTCGCCCTGCTCGATCCATCCAAGCCGCTCCCGGGAACCGGCTGGCACCCCTGGATCTTCCTGCGTGAGGCGGTGCTGTTGGGCCTGGTTGGCTGCTCGCTCTGGTTTGGCTCGACCGCTATCCGGGTCAAGAATGGCTTCAGCTACTTCGCCATCCTCGAAGTGGCCGCGCTGTTCGTCGGCATCTTCGTCTGCATGCAGCCGGCGCTCGCCCTGCTCAACGAGCACGGGGCCAGCCTCGGCATCCGCTCCCCGGGGGCGTTCTTCTGGACGACTGGTCTGCTCTCCAGTGTGCTCGACAACGCGCCGACCTATCTGGTCTTCTTCAAGACGGCCCAGTCGCTGCCGGTTGACGGTGAGTTGGTTGCCGGGGTCGAGGCGGGCCGGCTGGCCGGCATCAGCCTGGGTGCGGTCTTCCTCGGGGCAATGACCTACATCGGCAACGGGCCGAACTTTATGGTCAAGGCGATCGCGGAAGGGGCCGGCGTGCGGATGCCAAGTTTTTTCGGCTATATTCTCTACAGTGGGGCGATTTTACTGCCGGTTTTTGCTCTCACTGCCTGGCTTTTCCTTTGATTCTGTCATCTCGCTCCCAGGACTCACTCGTTGAAACGCTCTGCCTCGGCTGCCGCTGCCCATGACTTCATCACCAGTGAGTCGCAGCTGGATGCTTTGGTGCGGCGACTGGCGGACCATGACTCATTGGGCTTTGACACTGAGTTTGTCTCCGAGCACACGTACCGCAGTCAGCTCTGCCTGATCCAGGTGGCGGCGGGTGACGTGCTGGCGGTAATCGACACGCTCAAGGTTCGGGAGCTTGAACCCTTCTGGCGGCTCTTGACCAACCCGGACCGCACCACGGTGGTGCACGCCGGCCGGGAGGAGCTGGGATTCATCCTGCACGCCATCGGCGAGCGGCCCGCGAAGCTGTTCGACGTGCAGGTGGCGGCCGGGCTGGTCGACCACGACTACCCGGCCGGCTACGCCGCGATTGTCCGGCGGATGCTCAGCCAGCCAACCAGTAAGGGTGAGACTCGCACCGATTGGCGAAAGCGGCCCCTTAGCCCAGCCCAGATCGATTACGCCCTCGACGACGTCCGCCATCTTGATGATCTCTGGAAGACGCTCGAGCAGAAGCTCGCCGACCGCGGCCGCAGTAATTGGATGACCGAGGAGATGGCGAGCTGGCTGGACGAGGTCGAGGCCTCCTTCACCCGCAAGCGTTGGCGGCGGGTCTCGGGCCTCAACGGCCTCTCCCGCCGCGAACTGGCGGTGGCCCGGGAACTCTGGCACTGGCGGGACAGCGTGGCAGAGGACCGCGACATGCCGCCCAAGCGGGTGCTGAGGGACGACCTGCTGGTGGAACTCGCAAAACGCAAGAGTGCCGACCCGCAGCAGATTGCTGCGATCCGCGGGATGCAGCGGTCTGATCTGCGACACATCCTGCCGGCGATCGCCGATGCCATCGACCGGGGGCTGAATCTGCCTGACGCCGAACTGCCCGGCGGTGAGAAGCATCTCGCCCCGCCGCCTCAGGTCAACGTCCTCGCGCAGTTTCTGGCGACGGCAATCGGCGGCCTCTGCCGGAACCTTGAGATCGCTCCGTCACTTGTCGGCACCGCTGGTGACATGCGGGAACTGCTCGCCTGGAAACTCAACCACGGCAAGGATGACCCCCCACCGGCCCTGATGCAGGGCTGGCGGGCCGAGGTCGTCGGTAGCCTGATCGACGACCTCCTGGCTGGCCGGGCGTCGCTGCGGATCAGTGACCTGAAGTCGCGGGACCCGCTGGTGATCGAGCAGTTGGGCTGAGGTGGCCCAGAAGCATGGCTTCAAGCCGGACGAGGTCGGTGGGCTCAGCAACGCCATCCAAATCCATCCCCCGAGCAGCCCAGTTCACGACTGCCGGCGAAAGCCGTCGCGATTCCCCGGTTTGTGGATCGATAGGCTGGTCGAGGACCAGGCCAAGCAGCCTGAGCGAAAGCGGCTTCCGCCGCCAGTGCGTGACCGGCTGCATGGTCGTTACCTGACCGGCACCCGCTGCGGCAGTGACGCCAAGGTGATTTTCATCACTGTGCAAGCACCCCGCCAGCGTCAGCATGCCGGGAAGGCAGCACACAAAAGCAGCCGGAGACAGCCAGCTTGTTCGCGACATGGCAGATCCCTCCGTTTGAATTCCCGCCGGGGCGAGTGTTTCAAAAGCAGCCGACCCTGAGAAGGCCGATCCTCACGGTTCCCTCACAATACGCAGGCCGTGGCTGGATGGGTCATTTCCTCAGCCATCAGGGAACCCCGGCCGATTGGCTGCGCGTACGCCCGCCCCCCCCGCCCTGCCGCTGTTCCCAGCGGTGGGCCCCAGCGTGCTTTCACAAAGCTTCCATCAAGGCGGAGGGCAAGGGATTCGAACCCTCAACCCCTTTCGGGGCATCTGATTTCGAGTCAGACCGCTGGCCAATTCGCATACCCTCCGGATCTGGAGGGAATGATAGAGCGTCCGGGGCGGCTGCTCAAGATTGCCTCCAGGCCCGTCTCCCCAGGCAGCCTGCCTCGCGATACCACCGATACCGGCCGTTGCCCACGAAAAAACTGCTTCGGATCCTATCGACACGGCAATCCTTGCCGGTCCTAGCGGTGGCGGCCGGCCGGTTGAAGGATGATTTTGGAAACGCTATCGTCCGACAGTCTCAAGCCCGTATGACGCGGATTCGCACCGATGGCCCCGACGGCCGAGTGTGAGGACTGCCGACATGCCGCGGCTCGACAGGCCTTGTCGCCGTTCCTCTTCTGCTGACCAATGGATACCCACGAGCAGTGATGCACACCGGGCACCTTCTTTTGACCGGGGCCACGGGGCTACTGGGCTCCTATCTCCTGCGGGACCTGCTCGTCGCGGAAACGCCGCTGGTGGTCTTGGCTCGGCGGAACCGCCGGGCGTCGGCCGCCGAGCGGATTGATCTCCTGCTGAAGGACTGGGAGCGGGCCATCGGTCGTCCGCTGCCCCGGCCCGTGGTGCTGGAGGGCGACCTTTCGCAGCCAGGCTGCGGCCTTGCCGCCAAGGACCGTGCCTGGGTGGCCAGTCACTGCGACCGCCTGCTCAACAATGCGGCGAGTCTGAGCTTTTTTAATGCCGACCGGGAGGGCGAGCCCTGGCGGACCAACGTAATCGGCACCCACAATCTGCTCGATCTGGCCGAAACCACCGGCATCCGTGACTTCCAGCATGTCTCCACCGCCTACGTCTGCGGCCTGCGGACCGATGGCATTGCTGAAGAGGATTTGGTGGTCGACCAAAAATTCGGGAACGACTACGAGCAGAGCAAGGCCGAGGCGGAAGCGACGATTCGGGCGGCTGGTCATCTCGATGCCGTCACCGTCTACCGTCCCTCGATCATCGTCGGCGACTCGCAGACCGGGTACACCTCGACCTACCACGGCTTCTTCGCCGTCCTGCGACTGGGCCATACCCTGCTGACCCGGGTGCCGATCGGCTCGACCAGTGGGCCCGCCCTGCTCCGCCTGCTGGGGATCGCAGCCACTGACTGCAAAAACTTTGTTCCGGTCGACTGGGTCTCGGCGGTCATCAGTCATGCGGTCGGCCAGCCGGATGCCGCCGGCCGGACATTTCATCTGACGCACCCTGACCCGATGTCGATGCAGGAAATGGCTGAGACTGTGCAGGAGGCGACCGAAGCTTATTCAGATGCCGCGGCGCCGGATGACCCCGACTGCTGTGATGAAGCCTGGTTTGCTGAGAACCTCAAGAGTCAGCTGCAGATCTACCAGCACTATTTCCGGAACGACCCGGTCTTCGACCGAACCGCCACGGAGCGGCTGGCCGAGCACCTGCCCGTCCCGGAACTTGACCGCGACACCATGCTGCGGATGGCGAAGTTCGCAATCGCCCATGAGTTCGGCCGGCAGCCGGTCGAGTTCCCCCCCAGCGAGGTAACAGCCGGATCGGTTGCGCCGCTCCTGCCACCTGGGTGAACCATGCGGCCGGCGGCCAGCCTGTGACGGTCACGACACCCCGCCGGCCGTCCGGTCAGTATTACTCAGCTGGCTGGCCGATCCTGTCTTTTGTGCGGAGAGATGACCGAGGATGCCGTGGCCGGCCCATCCCACTCTCCCGGGGAGAAGACAATGGCGAAGGATACCTGGCGGATTGTGACGCAGGGCCGCGATGGCGAACTGATCGTGCACGACTTTGACACGGCTGAGGACATCTTAAGGTCCCACCTGCAGATCGGTATCGATGACTGCAGCACCGATCTCGGGCTGCGCGGGGCACCGGTGTTCCGCACACTGATTGGCCCCATGCCCGAGGGCGACAACGTCATCAGATACGAGACCCCCGAGGTGTTTGAGCAGCTCACCAAGGAGTGGGCCCTGCCCCAGCCCAAGCGACGACGCAGCCGCAAGAAGGCCACCGCCCCAACCGAGGCGAGCGATGGCTGAGACGATCTTCGTAAAAATCATCCGCCGTGAAGTTCCGGCGACGATTGAGTATGAAGATGATCTCTGCTTGGCGTTCCATGACGTGTCGCCACAGGCACCGACGCATCTGCTGGTGATTCCCAGGCAGCCGATTCCCAGTCTGGCGGTGGTCACCGACGCAGACAGTCCGCTGCTTGGGCATCTGGTGCGGGTAGCGACCCGGCTGGCCGAGCGACTGGAACTGGCAAATGGCTACCGGCTGGTGATCAACTGCGGGCCCGACGGCGGCCAGACCGTCGATCATCTGCATGTGCACCTGCTCGGGGGCCGACCGCTGGGCTGGCCGCCCGGCTGAGGTCATTGCTGGCTGAGAATCACCGTCGTTTCCCAGACGCACGCAGTCCGGCTTCGCGGCTGGCTGTCCGTGGAACCAGGCCATCGATGGCAATGGTGTTCGGCACGACCCGCAATTGAGTGTGTTGGCGGTTGAAGTTCCGTGGAAGCCCCGTTCGCAGGTTTTGACAGCGGGCTGAGCGACACCGAACTCCGAGAAGCCCGAGGCGCGAGTTTTGATGTTTGCGCTTAGCGGAACCGAATGCCCAGAAGCCCGAGGCGCGAGCAGAGGGAATGCGGTTCGGGGATCACAC
>CBFIHA010000051.1:0-27708 GCA_965662195.1 uncultured Pirellulales bacterium | reverse complement strand
GGATGCCGCCCGTTTCATTGCTAGCGTCTTGTCGCCCGCAGGGCTCAGCTTTCAGCCATCGCCTTGAGGTTCTTCAGGGCCCGCACGCGGACCTTCACGCTGGCCGGCTTGGCTGGGCGGTCCTGCAGCTCACCGGTGAACGGATTCTTGACGTTCTTCTGGGCCGGACGAGCCGGCACCTTCCGCCGCTCAATCTTCACCAGGCCGGGAATCGAAAAGACGCCAATCCCACTCGACTTCAGCGCCTTGGCGATCTCGTCGGTCAGCGACTCGACCACTGCTACGACGTCCTTCTTGGCCAGGCCGGTCGTCTCAGAGATCGCCCGCATGATCTCGGTCTTCGTCAACGGCTTACTTCCGGTCTTCTTCGCCATATCGTTCTTGCCTCCCAACAGCAGTACAGAAAAGTGTGCGGCATTTACCCCGACCGCATTTCGGAGCCCGACCCCAAATAGGTCGTTTGCGTCGCTGATTAGATGCCGTGATTTGAGAATTGCAAGAGAAAAACCGCTTTTTTTCTGGCTTGAACCCACGCCAGCCCCAGCGGCAGGCCCCCGGCAGGCCGGCGGTTGGAACCCCCAAAACCGGTCACCAGGAGGGGGCACTCGGCCCCGCAGCAGGCAATGCCCGCCGCAACCATCGGAGCAGCACTGCCACACTTTCCCGGCCAAACCCGAGGCGAAAGACGCCTGAAAGAGACAATTTCTCGCCCAGACGGTAGAAATAAGGAAGGAAGCGAGCGGTTCTCGAACGGCCGCGGACGATCTGCTCTCAGCTGCGAAGGGCCTGCCCATGACCGAAGGCAAAGCGACGCCGGCGGAAATCGAACCGGGCGGCAGCCCCTTCGGCTGGTGGGCATTTTCCTGCCGCAAACCTGCCCCAGGGACGATTTCAGGGAAGCGGGGATGGACCGCTCTGCCGGTCTGCCTGCTGCTGGCCGGCGGCCTCGGTGCTGGCCTGATGCTGCCTGGCCTCCTGCTCGGTTTGCCGGCCCGCCCGGCGGCCGCTCAGGACGCAGAGGACGCGGATGAGACTACTGATGAGGTGGGCATCGGCGGCGGTGTCTCCCTGCCGACCGATCGGCTGCGTGAGCGGCAGTTCGATCAGGCCCGACGGCTGATTGACGCCAAACGCTTCGCCGATGCCGCCACGCTGCTCGACGAAATGCTCGCAGCCGACGAAGACGTCTTCCTCGATGAAGGCCTCGCCGGCGGGCAGACCAGCCGCAGCATGAAGACCCGGGTGACCGAACAGATCGGTAGCCTGCCCCCCGCCGGTCGCGATGCCTACCTGCTGCAGTTTCGCAGCCGGGCCGAACGAGCCTTGGCCGCCGGCATCGCGGCCAACGACGGCGGGCAGATCGTGGCCGTTGCCCGCCGCTGGTTTCATACGCCGGCCGGCAGCCGGGCGGCGATTGTCGTCGCCACCACACTGTTGGAAGCCGGCCAGCCGCTGGCCGCGGCAGCCTGGCTCGATCGGCTTTCCACGGATCGCTCGGTGACGCTGCCAGAGTCGGTGCGAACGGCGGTGCGACTGATGGAAACGGTGACCAGCCTCGCGGCCACCGGCAGCCCGACGGCGACCGCACAGGACAAGCCCGCCCTGCCTGCGGAGGTACGGCTTGGAGGCGAGCGGCTGCGGCTCGGCGGTGGACTCGACCGCCGGCTGCTGGAGCAGCAGCTGACGCAGGCGGTGCGGGGGACGGCCGGCCTGCCACCGGCGGACTTCCGGAACTGGCAGATGGACCGGGGCAGCCCCGGCCGCAATCCAATCTGTAGCTGCGACCGGCCGCTGCTGGTGCCCCGCTACCGTGTCCCCCTGACCCTGCACCCGGAGGAGTCGCGGCTGGTGGCGGCGCGGCGGCAACTGCTCCGCGATCAGGGCCTACCGATTCTGCCGGCGGGGGCCCCACTGGCGGTCGACGGCGTTCTCTTGGCTCAATCGCGGGCGGGCCTCGTCGCGGTCGACTTCCGCTCGGGCAAACGAGTCTGGATGCAGGGCCGGCTGGCCGAGTCGGCCCTGGTCGACACCGACGACCGCCAGGCTCCAGACGAGATGCCGCACCCGCTGGACATGCTGTTCACCGACGCCACCACCGCCACCCTCGCCAGTGACGGAAGGCTGGTCTTCGCCGTCGAATCACCCCCCACCGTCGGCCGGCCGGAGTCCTCCCGCAACCGTCTCCGGCGGCTGGGACGTCCGACCCCCGGGCAAACGATCAACAACCATCTGGTCGCCTACGAAATCGCCAGCGGCCAGCAGCGGTGGCAGCTGCCTCGCGAAGACGAGGAGGCGACCGGCCGCTGGTATCTCGGTAGCCCACTGCCGCTCGGTGATGAACTGTTCGTGCTGGTGGAAGAACGCCAGCAGATCAGGCTCGATGTGCTGGCGGCCGACAGCGGGAGGACCCTCTGGTCACAGCCGCTGGCGGACGTCGATCTTGATCACGATATTGAGAACCGGGCAGACCGCCGCCAGGGTGGCCTCTCGCCGTCCTTCGCCGGTGGCATCCTGGTCTGCCCGACCGGGGCCGGGGCCGTGATCGCGGTCGATCTCGCCGCCCGAACGCTGCGGTGGGCCTATCGCTTTGCCGTGCCGAAGCCGGCCGACGTCCGGCGGCTGGCCAACGGCATTCAGCTGAGGCTGCGGGTCCTTGCCGGTGGACTCGCCGGTGTGCGGAACCAAGCCGATGCCGATGACGGCCAGCCGCTGAGTCGCTGGCTCGACGCGGTCCCGACGGTGGTGGGCGACCGGGTGCTGCTGACACCTTTCGGATCGGACGACCTGCACTGCGTCGACCTGCGGACGGGCGAAAGCCTCTGGAAAACCCCCCGGGACGAATACCTGATGGTTGCCGGGGTCGTCGATCGCAGCGTCATCCTCGTGAGGCAGCAGCAGGTCACGGCGGTCTCGCTCGATGACGGCCAGCCACGCTGGGAGAGTCCAACGCGGTTCGAAGATCAGCAGGTCTGCGGCCGACCCCTGATCACCGGCAGCCGACTGTTCGTGCCGCTGACCACGCCGGCGGTGGCCGAGATCGACCTTGCCAGTGGACGGCTCGTCGGCAGTTCACCCGGCCGGGGTGAGAGCCTGCCGGGCAATCTGGTTGCCCATCGGGGTGAAATCATCTCGCAGGGCGTCGACTCACTCGACGTCTTCCATCAGACCGTGCCCCTGGAGCGAGCAATCGAAACGGCCACCGCCGATGACCCAAACGATCCCTGGGCCATCGGCTGGCGGGGCGAGCTGCAACTGGCGGCCGGTCAGACGGCGGCAGGCCTCGATGACATCCGGCGGGCGTACGGGGCGGCCGGCCTCCGGCCCACTCCGGCGATCGTCAGCCGGGCAATCAGATACGCCATCAAGCATGACTTTGACGCGGCCTCCTCATGCTGGCGGGAGGGAGCGGCCGCGGCCGATTCACCCGAGGTGGCCAGCGACATCCTTCGGCAGGCCGTCGCCGGGTTCCTCGCTGCCAACGACGCTGCCAATGCCTGGCAGGTCTGTCAGCGTTTCCTCGATCTGCCCGCGGAAAAGCCCGGTACCGACGCCCCACCACCGCTGATTGCCGATCCCCAGGACGGGCAGCTCATGCTGTCGGAAAACCGCTGGCTCCAACGGCAGCTGCACCGGCTCGGTCAGTCCGGAACGACCGGGCAGCCGCAGAAGGATGCTGCCGGCTCGGTCGCCGGCCAGCTCGTCGTCACAGCCGATGCAGCTGTGACGGCTGCAGCTGCGATCGAGGCCTTGCCGGAGCGAATCACAGCGCTGGGACTGGTGCTGGAGCGGTTCGGTGATCATCCAGCCGTCAGCGGGGCCCGGGATCGGCTGGCCGAGGCGGTGCGGCAGCAGGCTGGATTGGCCCTGGGAACAGCCCGTCAAAATCTGCGGCTCGAACTCGATCTGCTGGAACTCGGGTCGGACCAGCCAGGCGACCAGGCCGCTCCACCCGGAGATGCCGCAGCGGTGGCCGCCGCCTGGCCGGTTGGTGAGGTCGCCGTGACCGACGGCCTGCAACCCGATGATGCCGGCGAGCTGCTCCGGAACCGCATCCCCGTCCCGTTGATCCACACCGCCGCCTCCGCCTTCCCGGACGCATCGCTGGAAACCGACGGCACCAGCCTGCTGCTGAAGGACCGGTTTGGACGGTCGATCGGTGGCGGCATTCCCCTGGCGGACAAGGCCAGTAGCGCCATCTGGCGACAGCAGGTTTCACGGATCACACGGTCACAGCTGAGTCAGGCGATGATGATCGGCCGGATCCTGCTGCTGACGACCGCTGACGAACTGGCGGTCTTCGAGGTGAGCGATTCCGACGCCGGTGAACACCGGCTGCTGTGGATTGCGAGTAATCCCTACGCCGACGCGGTGCAACCTGAGCGGATGCTGCCGGGGGAACCGCTGCAGGACCGGCTGCTGCGACAACTGGGGCTGCGTCCCCTCGGAATGCAGCAGGGCCAACCGCACCACCGCCAGGTGCAGCGGACGCCGTTCTTCCGAACGGGCCAGCCCCGGCTCACCGGCGTCCCGGTGATCTATGATCGCACGCTCGAACTCCGCGACCTGCGAACCGGCCAGCTGCTCTGGCAACGGCGGCAGATTCCGGCCCGGGCCGAAGCCTTCGGTGATGACACAGTGCTCTGCGTGGCCGGCCCGGACGGAGAGGATTCGCTGCTGGTGTCGATGGCAGACGGGCACCTGTTGGCCCGGCATGATCTGCCACCGCGAGACGAGCGGCTGGCCGTCGCCGGCCGGCGGCTGTTGATCGTCGACGCCGGCGACGACAGCCTCGAGCCTGGGGAGGTCGGCCTGACCTCGCTCGATGTCCTCGACCTCAGCCGCACCGGAGCGGGCAGCTGTGGGGCTGGCGCCCGTGGCTTCGCCGACCCCGCCGGGGTGTTCTTCACGGTCGCCGCCGACGGCCGCCTGACGGCGATCGACGTCGCCTCAGGCCGCACCATCTTTGCCAACGAACTGCCCGAGCCACCGGCCGGCCTGACCCAGCTGCGGGTGCTGCCCTGGGAGGACCGCTACCTGGTCCTGATCGGACGGAACGAAACCCCCGAGGAACAGACCCGCTTCCAGGGCATCCGTTCAATCGGCCGTTTCGGGGTCAATCGGTTCGGCAACGTCGTCGAGACCAGTCTGCTCTACGCCGTTGACCGGGTCTCCGGAGACATGCTCTGGCCACGGCCGGCTTCCCTCCAGCGGCACATCCTCCACGTTTCCCAGCCGGCCGGACTGCCAGTGCTCATCTTTGCCCGGCAGCTGCACATGGAACGGAAATCCCGCCAGGTACCCGACCAGCCCCGCCACAGCCTGCTCTGTCTCGACAAGCGAACCGGGGGGCTGCTCCATCTGGACGACCGCATCCTGATCGAGCCCCGGCACGCCGCCGCCACCGCGGAGTTGCGGGTGGTGGGTGAGCCGGCTACCGGCGCGGTCAGGCTGAACATTGAATCTCGCCAACGCGGCGGCGCTGGCACTCGTGAGATCGTCCTCCGGTTCACTGGCCTGCCGGAGGATGGGCAGCAGCCGTTCCGCGCGGAGAATGAGCCGCTGGTCTACACTGATATTCTGAGTGAGTTGAAATACTGGATCGAGCGGGCCCTGCTGTTCCCCAACTGAGGATCGACCATGCGGTGCCGAAATCCCGGCCGACCAACCGTGCCGTGCTGCCGGGGCCTCCTGCCCCGGTTGGCCATGATGATGCTGCTCGTGGCGGGGGCCACAAGCCTGCCGGCAGCCAGCAGCTGGGGGGCGGCGGTGGAGGTCGATGAGGCCATCGCAGGCGGCCTCGACTGGCTGGTGGCAACCCAGTCGCGGCGGGGCAGCTGGGCAGCCAACGAGGGCCGCTATCCAACCGCCATGACGGCATTGGCTGGCACCGCACTGCTGCTGGAGGGCTCCACGCCAACCCAGGGCCGCTATGCCGACGCGATCAGCCGGGGGGTCGACTATCTCATCAGCCGGTCGCGGCCCAACGGCCTGATTGGTGATCCCAAGACCGACGACCGCTACACCTACGGGCACGGCTTCTCGATGCTCTTTCTTTCCCAGGTGCTCGGTGAAGAGGAGGACGCCCGCCGCCGGCAGGAGCTGATCCGCGTGCTGGAAAAGGCGGTCGAGTTCTCGGGCCGGGCCCAGACCACCGACGGCGGCTGGGGCTATGTCAGCGCCAAGGACGGCAACAACTTCGATGAGGGCTCGACTACCATCACGCAGGTGCAGGGCCTGCGGGGCTGTCGCAACGCCGGCATTCCCGTGCCCCGGGAGATCATCGACAGGGCCATTGCCTACATCCACAAGTGCACCATGCCCGACGGCGGGGTGCAGTACAGCTCCAAGGGTGGCGGCGGTCGCCCGGCAATCTCGGCCGCCGCGATCGCCTGCCTGTTCAACGCCGGTGAGTATGACGACACCCACGTGCCGCGGATGCTCGACTATGCTGAAAAGCACCTCGGCAACATCGCCAACACCGGCTTTGGCCACTGGCACTACGCCCACTACTACTACGCTCAGGTGATGTATCGCGAAGGGGGCGAGAAGTGGTCGAACTACCGCCGGCAGATCGAGAAACGGCTGGTCGCCGAGGCCAGCAAGGAGCCGGCCGGCGTGTTCTGGCCGCAGGGCTACATCGGTCCGGTCTACACGACGGCCACCAACCTGACCATTCTGCAACTCGACGGCGGGATGCTGCCGATCTATCAGCGGTAATCATGCCTGCTGGCTGGAAGCGGTTGCCGGCAGTATGCTCATCCCCTCGGGAACCGGCCGTCTGTCGCTCCCGTTCTCTGTCCCGTGACCGGAGCCCTGCATGTCGTCCGCTGCCCCATCCTCCGCCACGATCGACCGGCTGCATGAAGCTCACGAAAAGATCGTCGCCCAACTCTCCCGGGTGATCGTCGGGCAGCAGCAGGTGATCGATGAGCTGTTGATCTCGCTGTTCTCCCGCGGGCACTGCCTGCTGGAGGGTGTGCCCGGCCTGGCCAAGACCCTGCTGATCAGCACGCTGGCCCGCAGCCTCGACCTCTCGTTCAGCCGCATCCAGTTCACCCCTGACCTGATGCCGGCCGACATTGTCGGTACCGAGGTGCTCGAGGAAGACCGCAGCAGCGGCGGCCGGCAGCTGCGGTTCCTCCAGGGCCCGCTGTTCGCCAACGTGGTGCTGGCCGACGAAATCAACCGGACACCACCAAAGACCCAGTCGGCCCTGCTCGAGGCGATGCAGGAGCGGCAGATCAGCGTGGGCAACAACCGGCACCAACTGGCCGATCCGTTCTTCGTACTGGCCACCCAGAACCCGATCGAGCAGGAGGGCACCTATCCGCTGCCCGAGGCGCAACAGGACCGGTTCATGTTCAAGGTCTATGTCCGTTACCCGTCGTTCGAAGAAGAGTTTGAGATTGCCCGGCGGACCACCGGCACCAGCGTGGCCGAAATCGAGCCGGTGCTATCGGCCGCCGAGATCATCGGGCTCCAGCGGCGGGTCCGCGAGGTGCCACTGAGCGACCACATCGCCCGCTATGCATTGGCGTTGGTCAGGCAGACCCGGGTGGGCGAGCAGGGGGTGCCGGAGTTCGTTTCCGACCAGCTGGCCTGGGGCGCGGGGCCGCGGGCGGTCCAATTCCTGATCCTTGGCTGCAAGGCCCGGGCCCTCCTCGAGGGCCGCTCGCATGTCACCGTCGAGGATGTGCAGGCCCTTGCCGCCCCGGTGCTACGGCATCGAATCGTGGTCGGCTTTGCCGCCGAAAGTGAAGGGGTCACGCCTGACTCCATCATCAACCGCCTGATTGAGTCGACCCCCGCCCGCGAGGACGAACTGACGCGTGATCCCCGCTTCCAAACGATATTTGCCTCCTGAAGCGCTCGCCCGGATCGGCCGGCTTGAACTGCGGGCCCGAACCGTTGTCGATGGCGTGCTCGCCGGGATGCACAAAAGCCCCTACAAGGGGAACTCCGTCGAGTTCCTCCAGCACCGTGAGTACACCCGCGGCGATGACCTCCGTCGGGTCGACTGGAAGGTCTGGGGCCGGCAGGACCGGCTCTATATCAAGGAGTTTGAGGACGAGACCAGCCTACGGCTTTTTCTGCTGGTCGATGGCTCGGCCAGCATGGACTACCGTCCGCCGCGGTTCGGCCAGACGCCCGGGCTGACCAAGTTCGACTACGCGGCCACCCTGGCGGCCAGCCTCGGCTGGCTGGGGCTGTCACAGGGAGACGCCGTCGGCTGTGCTGTCTTTGATGACCGGGTACGAACGACCGTGCCGGCCCGCACCAGCCGCAGCCATCTGGCCAGTATCGTCGCCGGCCTCGAACAGCCCCGGCAGCGGCATCCCTCCGAATTTCGCGGTGTCTTCCGCAGCCTTGCCGAGACCCTGCCCCGGCGGGGCCTGGTGGTGATCTTTTCCGACCTTTTCGGCGACCGGGCCGAGACGGCCAAGGGGCTGCAGCTGCTCCGGCAGCGGGGGCACGACATCGCCATCTTCCATCTGCTCGATGACGATGAACTCGACTTTCCCTTTGACGGCCCGACCCGCTTTGAGGGGCTGGAAGTCCCTGAGGAACTCAGCTGCAATCCACGGGCCCTGCGGGCCGGCTATCTGGAGGCGGTCGAGGCGTTCCTGGCCGACATTCGCAGCCGGGCA
The DNA here is from genome assembly GCA_965662195.1 of uncultured Pirellulales bacterium. Lineage (GTDB taxonomy): Bacteria > Planctomycetota > Planctomycetia > Pirellulales > UBA1268 > UBA1268. Next base: position 19,060 of record CBFIHA010000051.1, on the reverse strand, counting down.
GCAGCCGCCCGCTGCGACTATCAGCTGGTGCGGACCGGCCAGCCGGTCGATGCGGCCCTGGTGAACTTCCTCGCCCGTCGCTCCCGGGTCAGGAGCTGACCAAAGCGACCTGCCGCCGAGCCGGGCGGCCTGTTCCGGAACCAGCCACTTTTCTATGCCGACCTTCGACTTCACATCGCTACTCTGGTGGGGGCTGCCGCTGGCCGCAGTGCCAGTGGTGATCCACCTGATCAACCTGCTGCGGCACCGGGTGGTCGACTGGGCAGCGATGGAGTTCCTGCTGGCCAGCCAGCGGAAGTACCGGACCCGGATCCTGCTCAAGCAACTGCTGCTGCTCCTGCTGCGAATCCTGGCGATCGCCGGCCTGGTCGCCATGCTGGCTCAGCCGCGGTGGACCAGTGCCCTGACCAGCCTGCTGGGAGGCCGCCGCACGGCCCACGTGGTGCTGCTCGACGACAGCTTTTCGATGGGCGAGACCTTCGCTGCCGCTGACGCGGATGGCGCGGCCACCGCCTTCGGCCGGGGCCGCCGCATGGTCGAGCGACTGCTCGAAGAACTGGCCGCGACGCCGGGACGGCACGAACTGTCCGTGGGGCGGTTTTCGCGGCTGGCCGCGGCGGCCGCCGGTGACCAGCCCGGCAGCCCGCCGGCCTCAGTCCCAGCCGCGCCCACGAGTCGGCCACCCGAATCGGAGGCCACTGGAGAATCCTCCAGCCTGTTCGACCTCCGCAGCGAACCTGTCACTCCGCAGAATCTGGCCCGGCTGCGACAGGCAGTGGGAGACTGCCGCCTGTCGGCCTTCGCCACCGGTCCGACGGCTGCTGTCCGAGCCGCCGCGGCGGTTTTTGCCGGCCACGAGGGCGGCGGGGCGATCTGGCTGGTGACCGACCTGCGGAGCCGGGACTGGCTGGCGGCGGAGGACACCGTGGCGGCCCTGGAACCGCTGGCGGCCGCCGGCATCGAAATCCACCTGGTCGATGCGGCAGCCGCCGGGGACGAGCAGGCGGCAACGACCGACCCGCTGCCCCGCCCCAACCTGGTGGTCGAGCGAATCGAGATGGTCGGCGGGGTGCCGGCCAGTGGCGTGCTGCTGCCCTGGGAGGTGACCGTTCGCAACCTGGGGGCGGAGCCGGTGCGGGATGTGCCTCTGGTGATCCGCGAGGATGAGGTCGAACGGCCCGGCGTCCAGCTCGAACAGATCCTACCCGGCGACTCCGCGACGGCCCGCTTCGAGTCGCGGTTTCCCACCGCAGGTGGCCACTTTGTTGAGGTCGAACTGCCGGCCGACCGGCTAGCGGCCGACAATCGGCGGACCGCCGCAGTCGAGGTGGTCAACGAGGCCGATGTGCTGATCATCGCCGGGGCGGCAGCTCCGGATGAGGCCCCGGGGGATGCCTTCTATCTGGCCACCGCGCTCGACCCGGGAGCGGCGGCCGCAACTGGGCTGCGGCCGCGAATCGAGCCCTCCCGGGCCCTGGCCACCCTGGAACTTGACCAGTTCGATTCGATCTGGCTGGTCGACGTGCCGCGGCTCGACGCCACCGAGATCGAACCGCTGGAGGACTACGCCCGCCGCGGTGGTGGTGTGGTTTTCTTTACCGGTCCGGCCACCCAGCCCGAACTGGTCAACCAGACGCTCTTCCGCGAAGGGGCCGGGATCTTCCCGGCACCGCTGGCAGCCGCCATCGATCTGCTGACCGATCCCCGCAACCCCGAAGCCCCCGACGTTGTTGCTGAGGACCATCCAGTGGTGGCCATCCTGAGGGGCCGCCGCAATCCGTTTCTGGATGCGGTGCGGATTGACCGCTACCTGGCCATCCAGCGGAGCTACCAGCCGCCCCCCGACAGTGGCCTGCGGCGGCTGTTGTCACTGCGGAACCAGGCCCCGCTGGCGATCGAAAAACCCTTTGGCGAGGGGCTCGCCGTGGCGATCCTGACCACCGCCGCGCCGATCTGGAACAGCTGGGCGCGGAACAATCCTAGTTGGGTTGTCGTCATGCTCGAACTGGAAAGCCAGCTCGCCCGGCTGCGGCGGCGACGAGAGAACCTGCTGGTCGGCGAGCCGCTGGCAGTCTCGCTGACCCCAGGGGTCGATCGGATCGATGCCGAGTTTCTGCTGCCACCCGATGGCCTGCTGGTCCGGCAGACCGCTACGACCACGCCCACCGGCAGCCTGGAGGCCCGGCTGACCGACACCGCCATTCCGGGCGGCTACGCCGCCCGCTGGCAGACGGTTGCCGGTGAACCGCGGGAACGGGTCGCCGCCATCAATGTCAATCCGGCCGAATCGGCCTTGCAGCGAATCGCCCAACCGCAGCTGGCCCGGGTGATGGCCGGCGTGCCGTACCGCTACGAGCGGGCTGATCAGCTCGAGCCCAACGGCACCAGTCGGGGTGGCAGTTCGCTGGTGCGGCCGCTGTTGATCCTGCTGCTGGTCATCCTCTTGGCTGAACAACTGTTGGGTTATCTGGTCAGCTACCATCCAGTTCGTCGCCGCAGCTGAGACTCTCCGTCCCGTCATCCACCGTTCCGTAACACCAGTGCTGATGAACATGTCGCCCGAGGCCATCCTGACGCTGCCGTTTGCCGCTGCCGAACGGATTGCTTACCGGATTTCGAGCGGGCTGATCGACGGCTTCACCGAGTGGTGGCAGATACCGGCCCTGGTGGTCGGTGTCGGTCTGGTCCTGGCGGTTGTGCTCTGGGCCTACCATCACGACGCCGCCGGGCTGCCGCGGTGGCAAGGCGTGCCGCTGGCGGCGCTGCGGGTGACCGCCTGGAGCATTCTCCTGCTGGCCCTGCTCGACCTGCGGCGGACAGCCGAACACGAGATCAGCTTCCCGTCCCGCGTCGCGGTACTGGTCGACACCAGTGCCAGCATGACCCTGGCGGCCACCGCCGACGAACCGGCCGGGGCCGATGCGGTGTCGAGCCGGGCCGATGCCGCCATCGCAGTGCTTGATGCGGACGGCCTGCTCGACACGCTGCGGCAGCGGCATGAGGTGGCGATCTGGACATTCGCCGACCGGGCCGAACCGCTGGCCATCCTGCCGACGGCGGCTGCTGAAACCGAAGCCGCAGCCGGGGCGACCGATGGCCCAACTGACAAGCCGGTCCATCCGGACTGGCAGACCGGGCTGGCCGCGCAGGGGGCAGAGACCCGGCTCGGCGATGCCCTGCTCGAGACCCTCCGCGGCGAGCCGGCTGAATCACTCGCCGGCGTCATCCTGTTGTCCGATGGCGGCAGCAACGCCGGCAGCGATCCGCTGCGGGCGGCGGCCCGGCTGGCCGAGTCGGCCGTGGCAGTCCACAGCATCGGCCTCGGCTCCGACCGGTTGCCGGCCAATGTGCGGGTAGCCGACCTGCTCGCCCCGGCGCGGGTCTTTCCCGGTGACCGCTTCAGCATCACCGGCTATCTCCAGGCTCAGGGAATGGAGGGCCGGACCGCCCGCGTAGAATTACTTGAAGCTGACGCCACCGCTACTGTCGGAGCCGGCGGCCCGTCCGGGAGGGTGATCGACACCACCGAGGTGCGGCTGGCCGCCGACGGTGAACTGCTGGCAGTGCGGTTCGATCTCGATGGCCTCGATGACCCGGGCAGCCGGGTGCTGGCGATCCGGGTGGTGCCACCAACCAATGACAGCCGGGCCGGTGACAACCTCGAGGCGACCGACATCGAGGTGGTTGAGACTGCGACCCAGGTGCTACTGCTGGCCGGCGGCCCCGGCCGCGAATATCAGTTCCTGCGGAACGTGCTCAAACGCGACCGCAGCATTGCCGTCGATGTGCTGCTCGGCTCGGCCCAGCCTGGTGTCTCCCAGGATGCCCGCTCGATCCTTGAGGGTTTTCCTGAGTCGGCTGAAGCACTCGACGCCTACGACGTGATTGTGGCCATCGACTATGACTGGCGGCAGCTCGACCCGGCTGCCATCGCCCGGCTGGAGCGGTGGGTGGCCCGGGATTCCGGCGGACTCTTTCTGCTCGCCGGCGGTGTCTTCATGGAAAGCTGGCTGGCCGATCCGCAGTTTGACGCAATCCGCAACCTCCATCCGGTCGAACTCCGCCGCGGGGAACGGCTGCTGCTGACGCCGCGGGCGGTGTCGGAAGCAGCCCGTCCGCTCAGGTTCAGCCCCGACGGCGAGGATGCCGAGTTTCTCTGGCTGGCCGCCAATCGGATTGCCAGCCAGACGGTCTGGAGTGAATTTCCTGGGGTCTATGCCTGTTTCGATACCGCGACGGCGAAGCCGGGGGCCACTGTCTACGCCCGGCTCGGTGATCCTGACGGCCTCAGCCGCAGCAGCGACGGGCCGATCTATCTGGCCGGCCAGCTCTATGGATCGGGCACCATCTTTTACTGCGGCAGCAGCGAACTCTGGCGGCTGCGGGGCGTCGAACCAGCCGCCCATGAGCGGCTGGCGACGCAGCTGGTGCGGCATGTCGCCCAGGGCCGGCTGCTGCGGGGTTCCAGCCGGGGCCGGCTGCTGCTGGAGCGAGATCGTTACCCGGTCGGTGAGACCGTCGTGGTGCGGGTGCTCCCCGGCAGTGTCGACCGCCGTACCGACCTTGAGGTGATCGGGCCCGAGGGGCAGCGGCTGCGGGTTCCTCTCCAGGACGATCCGGTTCGCCCCGAGGATCGCCGGGGCAGCTTCGTACTCTCCAGTGAAGGCAGCTGGCGACTCGTGCTCACCATCGATGGCAACCAGGATGACCGTAGCGTCCGGCGGATCCAGGCCACCCTACCCGATCGGGAACTGGTGCGGCCGCGGCTGCAGCGGGCGGTGCTTGAGCAACTGGCCACCGCGACCGGAGGCTCAACCCGCTTCCTCACCGATGCCGCCTGGACCGGCGATGATCCGACGCGGCTGAACGACTTGCTGCCCGATCGCTCCCGGAAGGAGTATGAACGGGGTGCGGGCGATACCGATTTCAAGCGGCTGCTCAACTCCCTGCTGCTGGCAACCGGCATCGGCCTGCTCTGCCTGGAGTGGGTCCTCCGCCGCCTCGCCAAACTTGCCTAACCCCAGCGCCGCTGTCCCGCGCCGTGCCCGCAATGATCGCCACCCCAGCACCACCCGCCAGCCCGTCAGCCAGCGGCCCCCGGTCGGCCGACATCGCCAAGCTGCGGCGGTTCCTTGCACGGGTCCGGCGGCGGGCCCGGCGCTGGATCTGGTTCGAAGCGGTCTCGCTGATCGCGCTGGCGGTGGCCGCCTGGTTTTGGGCCACCCTCCTGCTCGACTGGTTGATCGAGCCGCCGGCCGGCGTCCGGATGCTGGCGGTGGGAGGACTGGCGATCTGGCTGGCAGTGATCGTGTCGCGGCAGCTGATTGGCCGGCTACAGATGCGGCTGGGCGACGGACCGCTGGCATTGCTTGTCGAGCGCACCCATCCCGAACTCAACGACAGTCTCACTACGGCGATCGAACTTGACCCCCGCGAATCGACGCTGGCCGACACACTCGATCCGGAACTCCTCGCCCAGACCACGGCCCTGGCCGCAACCGCGATCAGCCGGGTCAAATTCAGCCGGCTGTTCCGCCGCCCCCGGCTGCTGCGGCTGGCTGGTGCCAGCGGCCTCGCGCTGGGCACGGTGCTGGCGGTGCTGGTGCTGGTGCCGGTGGTCCGCGAGAACTGGCTCCGACGAATGGTGCTTTTTTCGGAAGCTCCCTGGCCCCGCCGGGTCACCCTTGCAGTCGACGGGTTTCCCGGGGGTATCCGCCGCGTCGCCCGGGGCAGCGATGTCGAAATTGTCGTGACCGCCCGCGCCGCCGGCGATCCTCCCCAAGTGGTCGAGCTGCGGACCAGGGGAAGCGGCAGCTGGTCAACCCAGCGGATGGGCACGCGGGGCGGCCCGACGGCCGACGGCCAGCGATTCGGTCATACGCTGCCGGCGGTGACCGAGGATCTGATCCTGGAAATTCGCGGCGGTGACGGCCGGCTGCGGGGCCTGCGGATCGAGGCGATCGAGCCGCCACGGCTGAAGCAGCTTGAGCTGACGATGACGCCGCCGGACTACATCGGTGGCGGCCCCCGGTCGCTGCCTGCCTCCCGCCTGGTTGAGGTGCCTTCCGGCGCGACGGTGATGCTGACGGCAACGGCCTCAAAGCCGTTGTCGGAGGCGGAGATGCTTGAACTGCTCACGGCCGGCGAAGCGGAGAGCGAAACGGTCGCCGACGGCCGACCCGCCCCCCGAATCATCGCCCGTCTCGATGCTGGCATTGACGGCGACCCCGTCGCGGCCCGGCGGAGCAGGGAACCGGTGGGCCGGCAGCGGCTCAACGGCGTGGTCGGTCCCGTGATGACCGACGCCATGATCGAAATCCGTTTCACCGACACTGACGGCATCAGCAATCAGCAGCCGATCCGCTTTCAACTGCTGGCCAAGCCCGACGAGCCGCCCCGGCTGGAGGTTTCTCTCGATGGTATTTCGACGGCGGTCACCACCGCCGCGGTCATGCCGGTTGTGGGCCTGATCGAGGACGATCACGGGCTGGCTGAAGTGGCAGTCCAGCTACGCCTGGCAACGACGCGAGAGCCCGCCACAGGCGATCGGGCTGATCAGGCACCGGTGGCTCCCGCGACCCACCGCCAGCCAATCGCACTACCCGAGCGGGGCATCACGCGGCTGAGCCTGGAGGACGGTACCTCGCCGGCGGTCGCGGCGGCCACAGTCGGGGCCGCTGTCGGCGACCGGCTGGAACTGGCCGTGTCGGCCCGCGACGACTGCGGGCTGGCCGGCGGCCCCCAGCAGAGTGTCACTGAACCCTGGTCGCTTCGGGTCGTCACCCCCGAGGCCCTGCTGGCAATGCTCGAGGCCCGCGAGGTGATTCTGCGCCGGCGATTTGAAAGCCTGCTGGCCGACATGCAGCAGACCCGCGATCGGGTCGCGGCGGAGGAGCCGGAGCCGACCGCCGGCACGCTGGCAGCCGCGCGGCTGGGAGAGGCGGCCGCCCGGGCTGGAGGTGAGACGGGCGAAATCGCCACGACATTTCGGCAGATTGCCCGCGAGCTGGGCAACAACGCCCTGCTGACCGCCGAACTGGAGGGGCGGCTGCTGGGCCAGATTGCCGGGCCGCTGGAACAGATTGTGGCCGGCCCGATCGACCGGCTGGCGGTGGCCTGCCGGCCGGTCACGGCCGGTGGCGACCCGCCCTCCCCGGAGACGCTGATCAATCTGGCGGATGACTGCCTGACACGGATGCGGGCGGTTCTCGATAAAATGATCGAGCTGGAGACCTTCAACGAGGTGGTCGATTCGCTGCGAAAGCTGATCGATCAACAGGAAGCGATCCGCCGCGAGACCGACCAGCAGCGGAAGCAGCGGGCCCGGGATGCCCTCAAGGGGCTCTGACCAGATGACCGCAAGCCGGCTCGGCCCGGTGAGGAGGAGACGATGCTGACGCGACGCAATCCGGTCTTCGCACTGACACTCGCTCTGCTGGTGGCCGGAACCCCACCGGGGCGGGCCGCCGAGCCGGTAACTGAACTGGCCGACCGCGAGCGGCTGGTCAGCCGGCAGATGCGGGAACTCGAGGCGACCTTCCTGCGGCTGGCCGACCTGCTGGCGGCGAGCGACCCCCGCCGGGCGGCCACCCTCCGCTCGGCCTTCGAGCAGGCCCGCGAAACTGAATTGACCACTCGCCTCGATGCAGTCGTTGAACTGCTCGAGCAGGGCCAGCTGCTCAAGGCTTCGGCCGGTCAGGAGACGGCGCTCGACCGACTGCGGCGGCTCCTGGCGTTACTGGAGGCCGGCGACAGCAGCCGGACCGTGGCCGATTCAAAGAAACAGGTCAAGGAATTCCTGGGCCGCATCAACCAGCTGATCGCCCGGCAGAAAGGCCTGGAGGGCACCACCGAAGCCGGCGGCGACACCGAAGCCCTCGCCGGCGAGCAGGAAAAGGTCGCCACCGACACCCGGAAGCTGGCCGACGACGTCGAGACCTTCCGGCACGAGGCGGCAGAGGCGGCCGGCCTTGCCGAGGAAAAGTCGGGTCCGGATGAAAACGCCGAGGCTGCGGGGGAGCCGGCCACGGAGGACCAGCAGAAGGACGGGGCTGGCGAAGCCCCGTCCGGCGACAAGCCGGCAGCCGGTGAAGCTGGCAAGCCTTCAGAGGACGGCAAGGGCAAGCCGTCCGACACCGAGTCCCAGCCGGGCGAGCCCGGCGGCAAACCGGCCAACGGGGAAGGTAAGGGCGACGCGGGTGAGCCTGGACAGTCGGGCCAGCAGTCGTCGGAGCAGGGGAGTGAGCAGGAGCCGCAGGGGGATGACGAGGCCTCGCGGGCTGCCCGCACCAGCCGCCGGCTGGCCGAAGCCGAGGAACGGATGGAGCAGGCCCAGGAGCGGCTCGACCAGGCCCGCCGGGATGAGGCCCGCGAGGAACAGGAGCGGGCCCTGGCCGAACTGGAAGCGGCCCGGGCTGAGCTGGAGGAGATTCTTCGGCAGCTCCGGGAAGAAGAAATTGAGCGGCTGCTGGTGCGGCTGGAGGCGCGGGTCCGCACGATGCTGCGGGCCGAACGGGCGGTGCTGCGGGGCCTCGACCAGCTTGCTGACGAAACGCGGGGCCTGAAACCACGGGAACGAGAGCTCGAGTCAGCCCGGCTGGGCCGCGAGCAGCAGGCGATCACGGCCGATGCCACGCGGGCCCTCACGCTGGTGCGGGATGACGGGTCGGCCGTGGCCATCCCCGAAGCGCTTGAGCAGATCCGGGAAGACTCGCTGCAGGCGGCCAGCCGGCTGAAGCAGGGCGATACCCGGGGCCTCACCCGCGGGATCGTCGAGGATCTGGTGCTGAGCCTCGAGGAACTGCTCGCGGCGCTGGAGCGGGCCGAGCGGGAACAGCAGGAGCGGCAGCAGCAGGGTCCGGCCGGTGGCCGGCCGGCCGAGCCGGGCGAGCAGCCGCTCGTCGACAAGCTGGCCGAACTCAAGATGATTCGGACACTGCAGCTGCGGGTGAACCGGCGGACCTCCCGGTTCTCCCAGCTGCTGACCGACGACACTGAAAAGGCGGGGGAACCGGAACTGATCGAGGCCCTCGGCCGGCTGGCAGACCGTCAGGAACGCGTTGAGCGGGCGGCCCACGACATTGTCACCGGCCGCACCGAATAGCCCGGCGGGCGGCAGGGTATAATCGGACTGCCGGCGAGCCGTCGGCGAGAGCCATTGGCGGACAACCGGGAAGGCAGGTGAAAATGGACACCGCAGTTTCACTCCGTAGCCTGCTCGTTACCCTGCTGGCGCCGGTGGGGCTGATTGCTGCCGCTCCCGGCACCGGAGCGGCGGAACCCGCGGCCGTTGTCGATCCAGCGGAGGCGGCCGAACTCGCCCGTACGGCGAGCTGGTCGCAACCGACTGACGCCAGGGTCGGTGAACAGCTGCAGCAGTGGCTGGCCGGCCGCCCCGGTACCACTCCAGAGCCGGTTGCCTCGGCAACCGCCGCCTGGAACGAGGCCGCCGGCGACCGGCTCGACCGGCTGATGTCCGCGGTCGCCGCCGTCGATGACCGCGGGGCGACGCTGCTCACCGAAATCGACCAGCTGCCGCCGGCCGCCGTCAGCCGGCTGGCCGACCAGTTCGACAGCCAGCCGCAGGCTGACTTCGGCAGTGATGTGGTGGCCCTCTGGACAGCCCGCCAGTTGGTCCGACTCGAACGCTACGACGAGGCGGCCCCGCTGCTGGTCAAGCGGTCGGTCGAGGCGAGCCCCGATCCGGCCACGCTGTTGTTCTGCCGCGCCGCCTGCGAGTTCTGGATGCTGCAAGCCGATGCCGCCAGCGAGACGATCGCCCGGCTGCTGGAGCGGGAGGCCGAGATTCCGGTTCGCTACGCCCAGCTTGCCCGGCTGCTGGAAGCCGATGTGGCAAGCCTCGAACAGGATTCGCTCGATCACATCTCGCGGCGGATGCGGGACATCACCCGCCGGCTCGAGCTCGGCCACGCCGGCAAAAAGATCCGCGCTGTCCAGGATGGGGTGATCGACTCGCTCGACAAGCTGATCAAGAAGATTGAGGATCAGCAGCAACAGCAGCAGGCGGGTGGCGCCGGAGCCTCTGGCGGTGGCGGGCAGGGCCGGCCGATGGACGACAGCCAGCTGGCCGGTGGGAAGGGACGCGGCGAGGTGACCAGCCGCGACCTCGACAACGCCGGCGAATGGGGCGACCTGCCTCCCCGGGAACGGGAAGAGGCACTGCAGCAGATTGGCCGCGACTATCCCGCCCACTACCGTGAGGCGATCGAACAGTACTTCAAGCGGCTCGCCGCCGGCGACCGGAGGCGATAGCACGTGACGCGGGTGAGTCGCTTCACCGAATGCTGGACGGGGCTGCTGGGCCTGTTGCTGCCGGTGGCACTCGCCGGAGCCGCCCAGCCGGCCCGGGCCCAGCCCCCTGAGATGGTCGTGACGCCGGCCAGTGGGGCGCCGCTGCGGGGGCAGCTGATCGGCCTCGACGAAACGGAGGTGAGGCTGTCGGCCGACGGGACCGAACGAACGATTGATCTGCGGACGGTGCGGCAGATTGCCATTTCTGCTCAGCCAGCAGTGCCCGGCGGCACGCTGGTGGGCCTCACTGACGGCTCGCGACTGGCGGTCAATGACATCACGACGACCGCCGAGACAGCCACCGCGCTGCTGCCCACCGGCCCGTTGGTCCTTCCACCCAGCTGCCTGCACTGGGTGGCCTGGCCAGTGGCTGCCGAGCCCGCCGCCGAGGGGCCACCGGTACCAGCCTGGCTGGCCGACCTGCCGGCGGAACCGGCCGGAGATATCGTCGTGATCCGCCGCGACGACGGCTGGCAGTTCATCGCCTGCGCGATCATCTCCGTGACCGCCGACGAGGTGGTGGTGCTGCTCGAGGAAGAGCGGATTCCCGTCAACCGCACCAAGCTGGCCGGCCTCTGCTGGCTGCGGGGGACAGCCACGCCGGCCGCCGAGCCCGAGCCGGCCGCTGGGGAGATTCTGCTTGCGCTCGCCGGGGGATCCCTGCGATGCCGTGGAGTCAGCTGGTCGGCTGCCGACGGCAGCTGGCAGGTTCGACTCTCAACGCGGGCCGACGGCAAGACGGTGCTGCCGGCCGGCTCGCTCGGCGGAATCGACTATGCCTTCGGCAGGCGGATCGACCTGACTCGCCGCCAGCCGGCGGAGATGAAGGTCGAGCCATACTTCGGGTCGCTTGTCGACGATGACCAGTTGCGGTCCTTCTTTGCGGCCCGCGTGGTCCCGGTGGCGGCTACCGCCGCCGCCGAGGCCGCCGCGCAGGGATTACTGATCAGGCCCCGCACCGAAATGATCTGGACCATTCCGCCCGACAGCCGCCGCTTCCGCGGCACCCTGCAGCCGGCAAGTCAGGCGGCAATCACTCCGACCGCAGTGGTGATTGAGGTCGACGGCGTGGAACGGTTTCGGGCAGAACTCGGCGGTCCCGAAGAGGCGGCCGCGGCACAACCGATTGATATCGACCTGACGGGTGGACGGCAGCTGCGACTGCTGGTCGACTTTGTCAGGCGGCCTCTCGACACCACCCCCCAGGCCGCCAGCACGCCGCTGCTCGGCGGCCCGATCCTGCTCACCGAACCGCTGATCGAAAGGTAGCCCGATGACCGCTCCCGCAGATCGCCGCTCCTGGTTCCACCTCGCGGCGGCGATCGTCATCGGCCAGCTCTGTGCTGCAACCGCCGCGGCCGCTCCCGAAGGCGGGGCCGCTGTTGCACCGGAACCGGCTGCCACGGTCAGCTTCGATCTGGTGCTCACGGCCGAGCGACAACGCTGCGAAACGATCGCAGCTGCCGCCGAGACGGCCGTGGCAATCTTCGCCGGGGCCGCCGGGGGTGGGTCGGGGGTGCTGGTCAGCCCTGACGGCTATGCCCTGACCAACTTTCACGTTGTCCAGCCGGCCGGCATCGCCATGCAGTGTGGCCTGAACGACGGCCGGCTCTACGACGCGGTGCTCGTCGGCCTCGACCCGACCGGTGATCTGGCGGTGATCAAGCTGCTGGGCCGCGATGACTTTCCAGCGGCCAAGCTGGCCGATAGCGACAAAGTGTCGATCGGTGATGAATGCTTTGTGATCGGCAACCCATTCCTGCTGGCCACCGACCTGCAGCCCTCGGTCAGTGCTGGCATTGTCTCGGGCATCCACCGCTATCAGTTTCCTGCCGGCACGATTCTGGAGTATGCCGACTGTCTGCAGGTCGATGCCGCCATCAATCCCGGTAACTCCGGCGGGGGCCTGTTCGATGCCAATGGCCGGCTGATCGGCATCAATGGCCGCGCTTCCTTTGAAAAGCGGGGCCGGATCAACGTCGGCGTCGGCTATGCCATTTCATCCAATCAGGTCCGTAACTTTCTCGGGCTGCTCAAGGGGGGACGACTGGCTGACCACGCCACCCTTGGCGCGACCGTCGCGACCAGCTTTGACGGTCGGGTGGTGGTCGCGGACATCCTCGAATCATCCGACGCCTGGCGGCGGGGCCTGCGAATCGATGACGAGGTGGTGTCGCTCGCCGGCCGAACCGTCCGCAGCGTCAATGCCTTTAAAAACGTTCTCGGCACCCTGCCAGCCGGCTGGCGGGTGCCGCTGGTCTATCGGCGGGAGGGCCGGCCGACCGAGATCGTCGTCGAACTTGCCGGCGTGCATACGACCGCGATGCTGGCCGACATCATCGCGGGCGGACGGGGCAAGCCGGCCCCGCCGGGCAGGCCCGGCGAGCAGCCTGAGCCGCCGGCCAACCCCCTGGCACCGAAGCCCGAGGATCTGCCCGCAGCGATCCGGCCGCTCTATGAACCGCGGCTGGGCTTTACCAACTTTCATTTCAACCGAGTCGAGCTGGAGCGGGTGGCCGGGCTGATTGCGGCCGGGGCGGGTCGGGCACCCGATGAGCAGGCTGCCGAGCCGCCCGACGCCGGGCGACCAGCCTGGACCTTCCGCGGCCGGCTGGAGCAGGGGGGCAGCTTCGAGATCGAACTGGACGATCAGGCAGCCAGCGTCAGCCTGCCGACCGGTATCTCCCGCTGGGAGCCAGTGGCAGCCGAGGCGGGGCTGGCGGCCGAAGCCGGATTCGACGCCAGCCCACCCGGCTCCGGTGGCATGCTTGCTGCCCTCACCCTCTGGCGGCAGCTGGTGCTCGACGGCGTGGCCGGCAGCGGCCGGATGATCTATTGGGGCCAGCAGCCCCTCACGGGGTCGACCGGCGAACTGGTCGATGTGCTCGAACTGACCAGCGGGGCTGGCCGGACCCGGTTTCAGGTGACCGCGTCGGGGGCGGTGGTGGCGGTCAACTTTCTGCTGTCGCCGACCGCCGAGCCCTGCGAACTGCAGTTCCGGTTCGCTGCCGATCAGCGGCCGACGGCCTTCGTCGTCAATCATGCGGGCCGACGCTTCGCCACCTTTCTGATTGAGGAGGCGACCCCATGAGCCGCGCCTTCGCGAGACTGCCGCTTGTGATCATGCTGATTCTGCCGCTCGCCCAGCAGCCGCCGGCAGCCGCCGGTGAGGCGACCGAGCCCGGCGTCTACGCCGCCCGGCGGGTCGTCAAGCTTTATGGTGCCGGCGGAATCCGCGGGCTGGAGGCCTATCAGACCGGCATCCTGGTCTCCCCCACCGGCCACATCGTGACCGCCCTGAGCACCGCGCTCGATTCCGAGGCGATCGACTGCGTGCTCGATGACGGCCGCCGTTATCCCGCTCGCCTGCTCGGCGTCGACCTCACCCGGGAACTGGCAGTGCTGGAGATCGACGGTGAAAACCTGCCCTGCTTCAGCCTGTCAACGACCATGCCGCGGGCAGCTGTTGGCAGCCGCGTGCTCGCCCTGTCGAACCTGTTCGGGGTGGCCGTCGGGGATGAGCGGGTGAGCCTGCAGCATGGTGTGATCGCGGCCTGCGTGCCGCTGCGGGCCCGCCGCGGTGCCCATGAGGCGGCCTTCCGCGGTGACGTTTACATCCTCGACTGTACGACCAACAATCCCGGCTCACCCGGTGGCTGCCTGACCGACTGGCAGGGCCGGCTGGTCGGCATGCTCGGCAAGGAACTGCGGGCCGAGCCGAGCGGTATCTGGCTGAGCTATGCCCTGCCGGCCGACGAGCTGGCCCGCGGCTACGAGCAGGTGCTTTCGGGCAAGCCTCCCGCCGACCCCAGCGCCGCCACCGCTGCTGACTACGAGCCCCGGCTGCTGGGCCTGCAGCTGGTGCCCGACCTGCTCGATCAGACGCCGGCCTATGTCGAAACGGTGCTGCCCGGGTCGGCGGCCGCCACCGCGGGTCTCGAGCCCGATGACCTGTTGGTAGCGGTCGGCGACCGCACGATTCATTCGCAGCGGGCACTACGGCAGGAGCTGGCCCGGCTGTTGCCCGGCGACAGCGTTCGTCTCAGCCTGATCCGTGCCGGGGCGATCGTCGCCGTCGAGCTTGGGCCGCTCCCTGCCCCCCCCGAACCGGCCACCGCGGAGGAGCCGCAATGATCGAAGCAACCGCTGCCAATCGAGTCTGCCGAACCTGCGGCTGGTGCCTGATGGTGATCTGCCTCGTGCTGCAGGCGACCATCACCACTGCCGCCCCCGACCCCGCCCCGCTGGCAGTTGCTGAACAGGCTGCCTTTCAGGCGGCCGTCGACCGGGTGGCACCGAGCATTGTCAGGATCGAGCCGACCGGCATCTCGGAGGCGCGACTCAAACGAACGAGAGAGGTGACACCGGCCACCGGACCGTCGACCGGCCTGATCGTTGCTGCGGAGGGCTGGGTGCTGACCACAGCCTTTGCCGTTCCGGCCGATACGAGTGAGGCGGTGATCATCCTGCCGCCGGCAGCCGACAGAGGGCCCCCCGCCGGACCGCTGCTGCGGCTGGTCGGCCGAGTTGTGGGCCGGGACACCAACCGCGGGCTGGTGCTACTGAAGTGCGATCCCCCCGCGCCGCTGCCGGTGCCCGCCTGGGCCGACCGCGATGAGCTGGCCCCGGGGCAGTGGGCGATTGCTGCCGGCCGGGTTTGGTCAGCCGCCCGGCCGAGCCTGGCAGTCGGGGTGCTCTCAGCAGTTGACCGCGCCTGGGGCCGGGCCATTCAGACCGATGCGGCAATCTCGCCGGCCAACTACGGCGGTCCGCTGCTCGACATCCGCGGCCGTGTCATCGGCATCATCACCCCGCTGCCGGCCGACACCGCCGGCATGAATCTGGGGACCGAACTCTATGACTCGGGGATCGGCTTCGCCGTCCCGATGAGTGATCTGCTGCCGCTGCTGCCCCGGCTCAAGCAGGGCGAGCAACTGGCAGCCGGCCTGCTCGGCATCGGCTATGACTCGACCGATGCCATCAATGGCTCGCCGGAGATCAAGACGGTGCGGGCCGACTCACCTGCCGCTGCCGCCGGGCTGCAGAGTGGTGACCGCATCATCGTGATCGACGGCCGGCCAGTCACCCGGATCGCCGATGTTCGGCATGCTCTCACACCCCGGCTGGCCGGCGATGCGATTACGCTGGTCGTCCGCCGGGGGCCGGAGGCCGCTGCCGAGGAGGTGACCGTGACCGCCACCCTCGTCGATCGGCTGCCCCCTTGGAAACGAACCATGCTGGGGCTGGTGCCGGCCCGCCGCGAGTTCCGTGGCCGTGACCGTGAGGCCAAGCCCGAGCCGGCGGTGGTCGGCTGGGTCTGGCCGGATAGCCCGGCAGCGAGGGCTGGCCTGAAGCCGGGCGATACCATCACCGCGGCGGCAGCTGCATCTGGCGAAACCGAACCGGATCTGCGACCAGTTGCCTCGGCAGCCGATCTGGCGGGCCTGCTTGGCGGGCTGGCGACCGAGAGCGAGCTGCTGCTATCGGTCGAAAGCAAGGATGCCGATCGCCAGCTGCAGGTCGCAACCGTGCCGCTGCCGGTGAATCCACCGGCGGAGGTGCCGGCGATTGGAATGGTGGATGAGCAGCCGCCCCCGACGGTGCTCAAACTCGAGGCGCCGGAACTGGCGGAACCGGCCTGGGCGGTCGTCCCGGCTGATGAGGACGGACCACCCCTGGGTGTACTGGTGAGCTTTGACGAACCGGCGGGGCCGCTGGAAGCTGCGGCGATCACCGGCCGAGTGGCGGCCTGGCGGGATGCCGTTGTCCGCTATCGCGTGGCGGTGGTCCTGATCGGCTCAGCGGACACCGCCCGCTGGAGCCGGGCCGACCTTGATCAGGTCGGCCGCAGCCTTGAAGTGCTGCGGACGAGGCGGCGACTCGACCCGACCCGCATCGCCTTCGTTGGCCGCGGGGCAGGGGGGACCTTTGCCTGGCTGGCGGCCGACCGGTTCAGTCCCGCGGTCCGCGGCGTGGCCCTGATCGACGCGGCCTTGCCGCGGCGGGCCACGATTGACGATGCCGCCCCCGACCGCTTCCGCTGGGTGCTGTTTGGCTCAGCGTCAGCGGCCGAGCCAGAGCCGGCCACTGCCCGCCGTCAGGCCGCCGACCGCGAACGACTCAGCAAGGCCGGCATCACCGTCGGCGATCTGCCGGCCACTGACAGCGACGCCGCCCGCGCCGCTGCCCTCTGCCGCTGGGTCGAAACCCTCGGGGTGCTCTGAAGGCCGCCGGCGTCAGGCTTGCCTGAGTTCGCGGAGGGAACCGGTCGCATCGCCAAAGCTATCAGTGGCGATGCCGGAGCCCTGGAGCAGCGTGAGCCAGACGTTGCATAGCGGTGTGCCCTTGGGCATCGCAACGTGCTGACCGAGCCTGATTCCAGAACCGCCGCCGGCGATGAGCGTGGGGCAGTTGTCGAGGTAGTGGATCGACCGCAGGTTCGAGCCGAAGACCACGGTGGTGTGGTCGAAGAGGCTCGACCCGTCGGGCTCCTTGACGGCCTTGAGCTTGTCGAAAAACGTTGCAAGCATCTCGCTCTGCACGCGATCCCGGGTCTGCGAGGCCGCCATGCGATCCCCGGGGGCGTAGTGGCTCATGTCGTGGGCCGCGACCGTGACCCCCAGGCTCGTGAGCAGGTGCTGGATCGGCTGGCGAAAAGTGGCCACCCGGGTGCTGTCGGTCTGGAGCGCGGCCACAATCAGGTCGTACATGAGCAGCACCTCGTCGCGGCCCACGAGGCCCTCGCCGGGCGCGGACAGCGGAGCTTTTGGTTTGGGTTCACCGAGCCACCGCTCCTCCTTGGCCAGCCGCGTCTCGATGTCGCGGATGCCCTGGAAATACTCGTCGAGCTTGTCGGCGTCGGTGGCGTTGAGTCCACGCTCGACACTCTTGGCATCCTCGCGGATCGCGTCGAGCACGCTCCGCTTTTCGGCGAGCATTTTTTGCCGTTCTTCGAGTGGGGCGTCGTCGGGAGAGAAGAGCTTGTGGAAGGCGATCACGGGGCTATTGAACCCCGCCATCGGCTTGCCGCGACGGTCCCAGGCGAGCGACAGGCCGGTGCCGTGGCCGGGCCCGTCGAGCCCCGGCTCACTGGCATTGAGCTGGATCGAGGCAAACCGCGTGTCGGCGCCGAAGGCGGCGGCCGCCACCTGATCCATCGAGATTGTGTTGTGAAAACTCGCGCCGGCGGTGCCATAGGGATTGGCGCCGGTGAGCCAAAACGTGCTGCCGCCGTGCGGGTTGTTGGCAAACCTGTGGGAGCAGCCCTGGATGACCGTGAAGTCGGCCTTATGGCTGGCCAGCGGGGCAAGGCCCTCAGGAAGTGCGTAGCCGGGGCCGACATCGTCCTTTTTCGGAAACCAGGTCTCCTCGGTCACTCCATAGCCGATGCCGAGACAGACCATCCGCTTGGGCGACGCGACCGTTGTGGCCGCCCGGGCAAACCGGCGGAAGCCGATCGACTCGAGCGCGGGCAGCGCCAGCAGCGTCGAGGCCGACCGCAGGAACTGGCGGCGTGAATGTGAAAACATGGTGGAGGCTCCGAGGGGTCACTTCGTGCGGAAGGCTTTGCTTTGCACCACGGCATGGACGAATTCACGAACGGAATAGTCCGTGGCGGCGGCCTGCGCGATGATCGCCTTCACGAGCACGTCGTCGGAAAAGCCACAGGGCCGGCCGAGGGCGTATTCGAGGAGAGCCTCGGTGAAGCCCGTGGCGAAGGCTTCGGGCTGGGCGGCGATGATCCCGCGAAGCTCGAAAAAATCCTTGAACGCGGGGCCGTTATGAAACGCTCCCGCCGGATCGATCTCCCACTCTTTCGTGCCGACGCCCTTCTTCTCGTAGGAATCTTTCGTGCGCCAGATGCCGACGGCATCGAAGTTTTCGAGACCGAAGCCGATCGGGTCGATCCGGCGGTGGCAGGAGGCGCACTGGGGCTCCTCCTGATGCAGCCTCAGCCGCTCACGGGTGGTGAGCAGTTCGCCCTCGAGGCGGGTGAGCTGCGGCACGTTCGGCGGCGCGGGCGGAGGCGGATCGTGCAGGAGTTTGCGGAGCACCCAGGCACCCCGCTCCACGGGGCTCGTATGTTCGCCGTTGCTGCCCATCGCAGAAACGGCCGCCATCCCGAGGAGGCCGCCGCGGGGCGAGCCGGCCGGGAGCGGCACCCTGCGGAACTCATCACCCTCCACACCGTCGAGGCCGTAGTAGTTGGCCAGCACGCCGTTCACGACGACGAAATCGCTTGCGAGCAGGTTCTGCAGGCTGAGGTCTTCCCGAATGAGGAGATTGGTCGTTTCGAAGATCTCCTGCCGGGAGAGGGCCTTTGTGGCGAGGTCGTAGCGTGGATAGAGCTTGTCGTTGAACTGAAAGAAGTCGAGCCGGTCAAGACCGAGCCACTGATGGGTGAAGGCCTCGACGAACCTGCGCGACCGCGGGTCGGCGAGCATCCGCTCGACCTGGGCAGTACGGCCCTCGGGGCCCTGTAAATCCCCGGCCTTCGCCGCTTCCAGCAGGGCATCATCGGGCGGGCCGCCGCTCCACAAGAAGTAGGAGAGCCGCGTAGCCAGTTCGAGGTCATCGAGCTGCCGGCGGGCCTGTTCGTCGAGCGGTTCCGAGAGATAGAGGAAGTGTGGCGACGAGAGCACGATCGCGAGCGGTTCGGCCACCGCATCGCGGAAGGGCTTGCCTGCAGCGCGATGCTCCTCGAAGATCATCACGAGCCGGTCGAGATACGCCGGCTCCGGGGCCCGCC
>CBFIHA010000050.1:0-28339 GCA_965662195.1 uncultured Pirellulales bacterium | reverse complement strand
CACGGTCTCCTCAAACGAGTGCGGCAGTAAGCCGGTTCGTTCGGCTGCCTGCAGTGGCCAGTGCAAGACGATGAACGCCAGAGCAGTTGCCATCTGGCGAACGGGTCCAGCGTCACTCAACAGCGAAGTCAAAGCTGTTTTCCCAAGGGGCCACCTCTGCAGTGAGCGGCGTCGTTGCTAAGTCAGAGAAGCTGCTGTCGATCGCCACAAACTTGGTGGTCACCGGAGGCAATCCCGATCCCCCCTGTAGGCCGCCCGGCGTTGGGCCGGGGCCAACCGGTGCATCCGGCACGAGATAGCTGCCGTCACCATCAATCCGACCCGCCGACCGGCGGGTCGGGTCAGACGTTGAGTAAAAGGCGATCAAGCCACCGGGCAGAGCCTTTCCGGCAATTGAGACCGTGCCCCGTACGACGGCTTTTGTGGCTGGCGGGCCGCAGCCCGGCAGACTGGCTGTGATGGCCGCGATTACCAGCAACCATCGACCCTGAATAAGGCACCGCTGTTGGCATGGCATGGCGATCGGCTCCACAGGTGCTAGTCAACACTGACGACGTTGCCGTCGCTGATCAGCAACAAATTTCGCCAGACATCGGGTGAGATGGCTGAGCTGATTGAGCGAACGCTGGCATCGGCCAGTGCCACGCCACAAACGCCACCAAAGGCCGTGGCCCGCTCCGGCACGCCGAGGCCATCAGCGGGGTCATCGAGTGGGGGCAGGAGGGCGGTGCAGCCGTTGTCATTCCAGCCGCCGTAATAGGTCAGTCGGACTCCGGTAAAGCCGATCATCGGGTGGGCTTTGTAGTGGGACGAGCTGAGATCCATGTTCCAGCCGGTGCCCCCCTCATCGTCAGCAGCGTTTGTCCCTGCCGCGTTAACCTTCCCCCGTTTTTCTGCCAGCAGAATGGTTTTTGAAACGCCATCCTGAAGCTGTTTCAGTTGGCGCTCACCATAAAGCGGCGCCCAGCCAGCGGCATTCAGCTCCGGATAGCCGAAGACCTGGAAATTTCCGGCATACCCGGAGGCCGCGTAGGTGTTCCAGAATCGCGTTGCCGACGTCGGATCAGACGGATTGATGTAGGTGCTGATCTGCTGGTGCATCGGCGACACCTGCCCCCACTGCTTGGCGAGCCCATTACGGGCGTAAGGGCTGTAGTTCCAGTCAGCGGCCAGAATGCCTGCGCCGTCAGTGGTGATGCGGCCAGACTCAAAGATCGTCAGCTCCTCGATGTACGGCAGCACGATGTAGAAGGGCGAGGCCTCCAGGAACTTCTTGTAGGGGCCGCCATAGTTCGTGGCCGTGTCATCGATGTACGCCGGTGGAAAATACCCGCGGTTGGTCTCGATCAGGTTCGCCACCCCGAGGGCGATCTGCCGGAGGTTGTTGCGGGAGCTCGTACGGCGGGCTGCTGCCCGTGCCTGCTGGACGGCCGGCAGCAGCAGCCCCACCAGAACGCCGATGATGGCGATGACCACCAGCAACTCGATGAGTGTGAAAGCTGCGTTTGAACCATGAGGGCCGCGACCGGTAGCCAATTGTTCGGGCCGCCGCCGCGGTGGCGGCCCTGGACGATCGGCTGGGACTGGCTCGCATCTGCATTGCATCGTAGGTTCCTTGAATGGTTACTACAGTTTTCCTGCGAATCCCAAGACTTATCTGAGAGTGTATCGTGCCCCCAGCCGAGGACCAAATGATGAGCATTCAGCGAGCCTGGAAGGGCAGGCGTTTGTGTCTGGCGGGGTATCGCGTCGTTCGTGACCGCCGTGACGGGGGCATCGCCCTGCTGGCGTGCCTGCTGGCGTTATCGACCCCGGTTAGAGCCGATGAAGTGGCGATTGATGGGGTGACGAACTGGATTTCAAACCCCTCATTTGAGGCTGGTGATGATGGCGACCCCGTCGACTGGTGTTTTTCTCGGGAACATGAGGAGGTGATCGGCCGACACGCGGGCGATCTCGGCAGGAATGGTTCGGCAGGCATCGCCCTGGAAGGTCGAGGCGGTCTTGCCCTGGGCCGCTGGTTTACGCCCTATCGCATTCCGCTGGCACCGGGCGGCCGGTACCGCATCTCCTTCTGGTATCGGGGCCAGGGTGGCCAGGTGTATTTGACGGGGAACCAGACCGAGTGGACTGCCGCAGGGAGGCTCTCGGTCGATACGGCACGCAGTTTTCGCACCGTTGTTGCCAAGCCAGACGATGCCACTGACTGGCGGCGGCATGAGGCCGTGTTTGTTGCTCCCGGCTATCCGGCCTGGGCACAGCTCTGCCTGGCAATCAGTGGACGGAAGGCCTGTCAGTTTGATGACGTCTTTCTGGAGCGGCCCGGGCTGCAGCTGCTGACGCCCCGTTGCCCGACGTTCTGCCCAGCTGGCGAACCGGTCACGCTCAAGCTCTGGGCCCCGGAGCTTGTCGGCCTCACGGCCGACGCCGTGCAGTGGAGAATCGACAGCGGACTCACGATCATTGATGCAAGTCTGGATGCCGCAACCGCGACGTGGACGCTCGTCGTCATCGCCACCCGGTCGGCCGATCTCGACCTCACCGCTGTTCCTGTCGGTGGCCAGCCGCTGCGGCTCTTCCACCGGTCGTTCTTTCGTGTGCTTGAGCCCGGCGACCAACAGGTGTTTACTTTCGCCGCCGTTACCGACATGCATTTTTATCGGCCGGGCCCTAACGAAAGGAATGATCTGTTTGGCAAGGTGGCCAGCACGATCAATGCCCTTGATCCGCTCTTCGTGCTTTCCCTCGGTGATCAGATAGAGGCCCACAATGGGAAGCGGGACGAAGAAAAGAAACTCATCTGCCAGGCCGTCCGGGAACAGCTTGGGCGGCTTGAGCCACCGGTTTTTCCTGTGGCTGGTAATCATGAAATCGACCGCGGCTACGAGGGTGCCGGCACCCGGTGGTATCAGGAAAAGGAGCTGGGGTTTCCCCGATTCTGGTCCTTCAAGGTTGGTGAAGTCCGGGTTGCAGGGCTTGATCTCTCCTCCCCGGGCATGGCCGCCCGCGAGCACGGGGGCAGTTTCTGTGACCGCCAGCAGGCAGACTGGCTGGAGACGTGGCTGACTAAGCAGCCAGCTGCGTTGACCGTGGTGGCTGGGCACATCTCACCCTTCGGCGAATGGACACAAGGCTCTGACCGGGTCCGTTTTCTCGCACAGCTGCTCGGCCAGCGAATCGATCTCATGCTGTGTGGCCACACCCATTTCACCGACGATCGGGTTGTGCCAAACGGAATCACTGCCCCGCCCTGGCCGCAGCCGACGCCATTTCCATCAGGAAGCTGGACACAACTGACTGACAAGACCATGGTGCTGACAACGACCACCACCTGCGCGTTTCCCCTTGGGAAGACAAAGACCCGTGGCTATCGCTATCTGCTTGTCCGTGACGGCCGGCTCAGCTGGCAGGCTGTCCTGCCGCCCTCGCTGGCTATCAGCCGTCACGAGCGGCCCGATGGCGGCACCGATTTTGCCATCAGTAACGGCAATGAACAGGCAATCACGGGTCTGCCCCTTGTCGCCCGTGTGCGAGGGGCAGCCACCGTGACCGTCAACGGGCAGGCGGCGGCGTTTGAGGCGGTGCAGGCCGATGCCGACCATTGCCAGGTCATCGTGTCGATCGACGTTCCGAAACAGGCGTCGATCACCTGCTCGATTGCTCCGGCCTCAGCAGGCGATTGACCGGTCAAAATGCCGCCTGCAGCTGCAGGCGGAAGAGCACGCCGGTGACGCCGGCGACGTAGTTGGGGCCGCTGTTCTCGGCGGCTGAGCCGTAGATCTGCGTCGCATCAAAGGTCCACTTGTAGTTGTGGGTGCCGTTGCGAAACCAGTTGACGCCGCCGGCATACTCGCGGCTGGGCCCATAGTCCCCGTAGATCTGCGAGGTGCGGAAGTTGACCTCGAACCGCTCCGGAATCAGAAACCAGCCGGCCTCCATACCGAACCCGTGGTTATAGATCACCTCAGAGGGAACGATCGCCTGCTGGCCGGCATCGGGGCCACTGTTGTACTCACCGGCAAAGTTATTGAGCTGCCGGAAGTAATACTCCGTGTCGAAGCTCCAGCCCCGCCACTTCCAGGCCGCATCGACCGCCCAGAGGGCCACGTCGTACTGGTCGACTGTGATGCCGGGAAAAATCGCATCGGGTGTGGTCACCCGGGTGCCGTCGGCCAGCCGGATGAAGTTCTGTTCGATCCGGGCCTGGTCGATCGGCCCGGGGCCATCCTGCTCGCCATAGGTAAAGCTGGTGCCAATCTCGAGGGCGAAGGTGTCATGGTCCTCCAGATCGGAATAGCCGCGGCCGTGGTTGCCGCTGACATCCCACCAGGTGGTTGCGGAATAGACAAAGTTGTTGTCGATCTGGCCCGGCTTGGGCTGCAGCCCGGTGGTGTTGAAGCCGTTGCCGACCATTGCCCGGTAGTAGCGGTTTTCCAGATATTCGCCTTCGGCCCAGACGCCGACCGTTCGGTCAGGCCGGAAGAAGGTGCAGGCCAGCGAGCGGTCGGCCAGCCGGGTGGTGGTTGAGCCGTTGATCCACTCCCGGCTGCCCGGCACGAACGCCTTGCCGACAAAGACATTGAGGGTGTCGGAGAACTTTCGGTTCACCCAGAAGTCATGGATGATCACCCGGTCGCCATCGTCGGTGTCGAAGTCGAAGTTGATGAAGTACTCGATGCTCGGATCGAGAATGAACCCTGAGAAGCTCAGTCGGCCGCGTTCAATCTCGAAGTCGCTGCGATTGTAGATTGGGATCGTGTCGCCAGCCGAGTTGACCCAGAAGTCACGCTGGCGGGAGAAGCCGACGTAGCGAAACTGCATCCGGCCGTTCATGGTCATCGAGTAGGGATCCTTCTTGGGATCGTCCGGCCGGAAATAAAAGCCACCGTCGTAGCCGAGGCCGTAGGCATCTTCACCAGTTGACAGCACGTCGGTGTTGCTCGGTCCGACGGCCGACAAGCTGCCACTGCGTTCATCGAGCACCGGTGCCGAGGCCGACCGACGGATCATCCGGCCGAGGTCACCGGTCGCGGTGAAGCGGCCGCTGAAGGTGTCGTGCTCTGCCTCCAGCGTGTCATGCTCGCTTTCCAGTTGCTTGATCCGGGAGAGCAGTTCCTGCATCGTCGGCTCGCGGCCGGTCGGCACGGTGTCAGTGTTGCTGGCTCCCACCTCGGAGAGACTGCCGGACCGTTCATCGAGCTGGCCAGCCAGCTCTTCCTCAGCCAGCACCGAGACGGGCTGAGGGCCGCCCGCTGGCAGCACGGGGCCCTCGATCGGTTCGGCTGCAGCTGCCAGCGAAAGCGGCAAACCGAGCAGACAGACAGCGAAGGAGCGAACCCGACATGAAGCGACGGGTGACGCACGATGCGAAACGCTCCTTTCTTGTGAGGGAAGGCCGAGAATACGCGGACTTGTAGCCACTGCCGCAGGGCGAGGAAGCCCCGGCAAAGGCTGCGGGTTGCATCGGTCGCGCGAGCAAGCGCGGTTGAATGCCTTATGAGTTTTCTCAGGATTTTGCCGCCCAAGGTTTCCGTGTTGCCCGCAAGGTCCCCATACTGCGTTCGTTCAGGGGAATTGCGAGGCTTGTCTAGCCATCCCCAACGCTTGCCTTGACCCGCTTTGCCCGAAGAAAGCCCAAACAATGAAATACTCCCAGCCGACCTGCCGCTTCACCCACAAGCCCTGGAGCGCCCTGCTTGTCAGCGGCTTGGCCGTCTGGCTGGCCGTCAGCAGCCAGGCTGCCGAGCCGCTGCCACTCTGGAATGGCCCTGCTCCGAAGGCAGCTGCTGCACCGGCTGAGCCGCAGCCTTTTCTTGACGTCTACCTGCCGGCTGAGGGTCAAGCCAACGGGTCAGGCCTGGTGGTCTGCCCTGGCGGTGGCTACGGCGGTCTGGCCCTCGGCCACGAGGGACAAGAGGTGGCCGAGTGGTGCAACGCCAATGGTACTGCCGCCTTTGTGCTGCACTACCGGCTCGGCCGGCAGGGGCATCACTACCCGACCCAACTGATCGACGTGCAGCGGGCGATCAGGCTGGTCCGGGCAAACGCCGACCAGTTCGGCATCGACCCGCACCGACTCGGCATTATGGGCTTTTCGGCCGGTGGCCACCTCGCCTCGATGGCGGCGACGCTGTTCAAGGAGCAGCCGAAGCTGCCGGGCCCGGAACCAGATGCAGTCGATGCACTCAGTGCCCGGCCCGACCTGGCGGTACTCTGCTATCCGGTCATCGCCCTCAACGCACCACACACCCACCGGGGCTCGCGAAAAAATCTGCTTGGGCCGGCCGACAGTGATGAGTTGGCAGAGCAGCTCAGTACCGACCACCGCGTGACGGCTGAGACACCGCCAACCTTTCTCTTTCAAACCGACGCAGATACCGGCGTTCCGGCCGAGAATGCGGTCGGCTTCTACCTGGCCTGTCGGCGGGCCGGCGTCCCGGCTGAGCTGCACATCTACCAGCCGGGCCGGCACGGCATCGGCCTGGCGGCAAACCTGCCGTCAGTCTCCAACTGGCCCGACCGCCTCCGTGACTGGCTGCGAGACCGGGGGTTCTTCACAGCCGCCGACTGAGCGGCCGGATCCCGCAGGGAGTCCCACCGCGAATCAGTTTGTGGGGTTCCTCAACCGACCAGCGGTCACTGTCTCACTCTGTCTCGCAACTGCGCACAACAGTGCTTGGTCGGCCAGTCGCTGAGGATCGACGCCCGGCATTGCTTTCCGAACGACGGCCTTCCAAAGCTCTTTGTCGAGCCGTGAGTGCTCCTCAAGACAGGCAACCGCTTCCAAATCGAGCTCTTGCGAATACCTTATCGCTCCATCGATTGCCGCACCCCTGAATTCATTTGAACGGGGGATGATCACCTCCCGCTCCAGCCACTCCGACAAGTTCCTTTGGAGCGAGGGATTTTCGATCACGTCAACAAAGTCTAATTCGGAAATCCTTGCCATGGCATCCGCGAGATACTGACTTTCGCGGGAAGGCTCAATTGCCTCATGGCTTCGAATGCTGGCCTCAGGCCAGAGCAACATTCGCACAGCGAGGTTGTCCAGCTGGCACATAATCTCGGGTCGTGTAAGGAATTCCCGCAACGGTAGTTGCGCCAGGCGGGCCATCCTTTTCCAGCTGCCCAGGCCTTCCAGTTCTTGATCGGTCAGGCACCGCCAATACGTCCAAAAGGAGAGGAGGCGGGACCGCGGTTCACGGAGGACCGTCATGATCTCGGGCTTCCTTGGCGCTGCACGGAGTGACGCAAGGCTGAAATGCCCGAGGTAGCAATCTGCTGCCGGGAGGCCGTCAAGGTAAAGCTGGGCACGAAATTCCGAACTGCAACTCTCAAAATCTGCAAAACTCCCGAAGAGCATCTGATCGAACCCCCCCACCACAAGCTTGGGCTGGAGTGCCTGTCGCAGAGCCGTTCGCAGTGACGTCCCAGCCGTCTTCGGGATGTGCATGAAACCGATTACGGGCGGTGGTTTCCGGCATCCTGCTGGATGAGGCAACGAGCCTGCCGGGTCGGTCCGCCAAAAATTAAAATACCGTGTCATCACAATGCTCCAGCAGTACTTCTTCGCAGTAACGTGGAAAACAAAACGCCTCCTCGTGCGGGCGGCGGCAGGCGTTTCAGCACTCTGCCAGCTTAGTCGTGAACAGGTGCACCAGTCCCTGAGATTCCCAACGTGGCGGCATCCGCCGCCGACACGAAACCCTCAGGCAAAATCACATCAGCTCGCACATGTCATCCTCGGCCTCAATGACTGCAACCAGCGCTGAAAGGATTGCATCGGGGGTATACCTGTCACGGGCATTTCGGGTGATCTTTTGGGGTCCATCCGGGTTCAGTCTGGGTAGAGTTCAAGACCGCCGCAGGATGTGCCACGTCTCGTCCCACGTCGTGCCGAGAATGCCCTGAGCTCCCTTGACCGTCTGCGTGGCCTGCAAGACATCGATCGCGAACCGCTCAAACAGCAGTGTGAAGCGGCTGTTCTTCTCCGCCCAAGGAAGCGACGCCTGCGTGATCCCGTGCTCCTGGCACCTGACGCGAGGCGGCCTGGCGTGCAGCATCGTCTTGAACTGCATCGTGTCGAGCCGCCGCCACTGCCGCTCGGCCGTGTGGTCGTAGACCGGGCAGGCCTTGCCGCACTCAGGACAGGAAAACGACGCGCCTTGGGCGTGTTCGACAAACACATCGACCTGCTGCACCGCGGTGTTCAGCTTCACGTCAGCAACGAACCAAGGCGCCGAAGGGCCAAGAAGATGATCGTAGAGTTCTGTTTCGTGCATCCGGATCCTCCTTGACGAAGGAGCCTACCCGACCCATAGAAAACCCGGATGGACCGGATTATGCCGCTGACAGACGGCTGGAGACAAGGCGTAACCGACGTCAGGGTTGGACTTTCCGAGAGCCAGCGCAGTGCGGTCTGGCAGTCGCCGAAAACGGGGTTGTATCTCAGGCAAGAAGGTCCTAATTTCCGCACCCTCGAATTGCCTGGCCGGCGGCTGGACCCGGGTCGACCGCTGGCTGTTTAAGAAAAACAGCAACTGCAGATTCTTCACGGATGACAGGCCCGACAGTGAGGGCTTGCCGGGCACGGATCGCCGGCTCCGGTAGCAGTAGGTCTTGCGGTGGTGCGTGAGTCGGCCTGGTCAATGATCAATCCACTTTCGAAAGACTCATGAAGATCGCTTTTCTGCTGCCAGCCCCCAGCATCTCGGGTGGTCTATTCGTCTGTTATCAACAGGCCCATTTTCTCGCTGCCCGTGGCCATGATGTCACCATGGCATTTGTCACACTGGCGTCCGATTATGATGTGGATGTCTTTCCGGATTTCAGACTTCCGGTCAAGAGTCTCACGGAGCTCGTCACAGCCGATGAGCGATTTGACATCGTTATCTCAGGCTGGTGGCAATGCTATTTTGAGATGTTTCGAATCCGGGGTGATCGGTACTTTCATTTCGTTCAAGGCGATGATCGCGAAAACGCTCGCTCGCAATACGGCGGACCGTTCGCCGATGAGCCGTTCATCGACCTTGCCTTCAGTGATTCACGGGTCGGCTATGTGACGGTCGCACAGTGGCTGAAGGCACGGCTTGAGGGTGAAGCAGATGTGGCGGTTGCCTACGCTCCGAACGGAATTGACCGTGCGCGGTTTCATCCGGCAGTGAAGGCGTTGGAGCCCCCCGGCAAAAGACCGCGGATTCTTATCGAGGGGGCGGGAAGCTTGGCCTTCAAGCGAATTGACCTCGCTTTCAGAGTAGCGCGGCAAATCCCCGAAGCAGACGTTTGGTACGTCGCCAGCGATGGCTTCAAGAAAGCGGAGTGGCGAGCCCAGCGATGCTTTGCGCGGGTGCCTTTCGGTCAAATGCCCGCGATCTACAAGTCCTGCGACATCCTTTTGAAGTTGTCGGTGGTTGAGGGATTCTTTGGGCCACCTTTGGAAATGATGGCCTGCGGCGGGACAGCCGTCGTCAGCCGCGTGAATGGCCACGAGGAATATGTCGTCAATGAACACAACGCATTGACCGTGCCGCTCGACGACGAAGCCGCAGCAGTGGCTGCAGTGCGTCGGCTGGTGAGTGACGCGGACCTCCGCCGGACGCTCTCCCTGAACGGCACTGTGACCGCCCAAGAGTTCGGCTGGAATCGGCAGAGCCCGAAGTTCGAGGCTGCTGTTCTGGAATTGGTCGACCGGATTCCAGTGTGGCGACGGGGCGACCGGGCCGCCCGACTTGCGCTCACGGAACTTCGGGCGCGGGTGGACCGAGTTGAATCTCGAACGCCGCTTTCGTCAGCAGGAAGCGGTCGACTTTTGGGAAACTGGTTCCGGCGGCCAGCCGGCCGGCTATCATTGGTTCCCAGGCTTATCCGGAGCCTACGCCGTCTATTGGCGACCTCGCAGCCAATGGTGTCAGCAGAAGGTCCGGCGGCACAGACACCTCCTTGTGTGCATGCCCGATGGGTCGCGGGGGCTCCGCTCGGCCGGATTGCTTTCGTCGGGCAGCCCGAATATTTTCGTGCAGTCTATTTCGATGGGGTGCGTGATGACGGCCACCTTGAGTTTCCGGTCTCCTCTGCAGATCCCGCCGAACAACTCCAAAAGCTGGCTGAGTTTGTCAGGACCAACGGCATTCGGACCTGCATTGTTTTTCGTCCCGAATGGCTGTCGTCCGTTCCGGGACTCGTCGAAGAGCTGCAATCGGAAGGGGTGCGGGTGATTGGCTACTCGACTGAGCCGATCCCGGTGGATGCGTCTGGAAAGTGGCATCCCGATCAAGCCGTAAGGCTCGATTCGTTGCTGCGGGCATTGCCGCTGCCGCTGGACCTTCTCATTCACTATGACCCAGATTCACACAAGTTTTTGTCGAGCCGCGGCTTCCGGCGCCTCATCTGCCATCCCCTCCCGGTGAGCAGTGCCCTCTTCTATCCGGAGGATGTGCCACTAGAATTCGAGGCCTGCTTTCTCGGCAGAAGCACGCCGCACCGTGAACGTCTCCTCGGTCTCTTGAAATGCCGAACAGCGATCGTCCATGTAGCGCACGGGCTTGTCGATGAGCAGGCTCGTGACTTGATGAATCGGTCGCGGGTTGTGCTCAATCTGCATTGTGAGTCATACCGGAACTTTGAGACCCGTGTGATCCAGGCACTTCGCTGCGGCCGACCGGTCGTCAGCGAACCGTTGTCCGGCACGCTCTTGAAACCGGGCGTCGACTACCAGGTTGCCTGCACACCAGAGGATTTTCTCGCCGCTGTCCAAGGCATCACTGGGTCACCGGCGTCAAACCGGAAGCCCCGCTCCCGGGTCAATTTGAAAAACTTCTCACTCGACAGCCTGCTTGCACGCATCGCCACAGAACTTGGGTGTCAAGCCGACACGGTAAGCCGTACCGCAGCATGAGTCATATCAACCAAAGCACCTCCCAACACGGTGACCTTCCTGCCACTGTACGATGCCACCGAGACGGCCTTCTCCAGGGTCTTCGGCGCTGGCTCAGGGGGTTGCGGGAGGTGACTTTCTCCCGTCACAGGTCGATGGACACGCCGCTGGACATCAGCAGGTTCTCCTTCCAAGGAAACGATGTGGCGGGCGACATTCGGGCGAAATATCCCGA
This sequence comes from uncultured Pirellulales bacterium, assembly GCA_965662195.1. Classification (GTDB taxonomy): domain Bacteria; phylum Planctomycetota; class Planctomycetia; order Pirellulales; family UBA1268; genus UBA1268. The sequence goes on along the minus strand of CBFIHA010000050.1, from coordinate 17,231 downwards.
GGCCGGCGATCTCCTTCAGATTTTTGCTGGCATGAAGGACGTGATGGTGCACAAGTGGCACCACTACATCCCGCTGTACGAGCGGTATTTCGGCCGATTTCGTGGAACCGGGTTCCGTTTTCTCGAAATCGGCGTTTCCCAGGGCGGGTCCCTGCAGATGTGGCGGGACTACTTTGGCGCCGATGCCGTTATTTACGGCGTTGATATCGACCCAGATTGTGCGCGGTTCAACGGGCAGAGCGGGCAGGTCCGCATCGGCTCACAGGCTGACCCAGCCTTCCTCAATGCGGTGGTGGACGAGATGGGCGGTCTTGATGTGGTCTTGGATGACGGCAGCCACCAGATGCGACATTTACGTCAAAGCCTGAGCGTTCTTTTTCCCCGGCTCGAGCCTGGCGGGTGTTATTTGATCGAGGACTTGCACACTGCTTACTGGGAAGAGTTTGATGGCGGCTATCGAGAGCCGGCCAACTTCTTTCACACGGTCGGTGAGATCATCGAGGACATGCATCGCTGGTATCACCCGTACGATCTGACCTGGCCTGGCATCGGCGATGCTGTTTCTGGCGTTCATGTCCACGATTCGATCACCGTCCTCGAGAAAGGCCCGATCTACCCCCCCGTTCACAGCCAGGTCGGCCCCATCGACCCGTCATCTACCGGATCTGACGAGGAGCGGCCGGGACAACCGTCGGGCCCGTGGCCACAGGATCGCCGCGAAGAGGTCCACTCCGGGTGAGGGGGCACTTGGTGCCCTTCCAGTGGCCGCCGGCTTTTCAGCCGTAAGCTGGCTCTGCCCTCACCGACGGCCGCGGCTTTCAGCTGTCATTCGCAATTCGCCCAACCAGACTGCCAAGTAGTTTCTTGAGTCGGGCTCCCGGGGCTCTGACCGCCCGCATGAGCGGAGAGAGCAGACGACAGGATTTCGATTTCATTTGCGGACCGTCATTCACTTGTTCAGGTATTGGCTCAGCCCGTGATGCCGCAAGTTCATCGGCATGCCTGACAAAGTAATTTCGAATCCTGTCAGTCTCAGCGGCAGAGGCACAGAAAAGACCCGTCAGTTCGGGCGGCAGCCTGTCGCCAACGGCCAGCACTCCCAAGCCAAATGCATGATAAAAAGAGAAGTGGGGGCGCGTCCGGCTCAGCTCATCCCACAACCGCCAGACACCGAACGATTCATTGTCACGGACCTCCGTGTCATGAAAGAGCACGACACCGCGGTCACTTAGTTTGCGAACCCAAGTTGCGAAGTCATGGTGGACAGCGTCGTATGTGTGATATCCGTCGATATGAAGTATGTCGATCGTGCCGTCTTCAAAATGTTGAACAGCGCTGTCAAAAGTTGACTGCAGAAGGGTGGAAAACGAGCCGTAGCGAGGGTCGTGATACGCCCTCAAACGCGCCAGAACTGCCGCTGGATAATACCCGGCGTGCGGGTCGCCCTGCCACGTATCGATGGCCCAGCATTTTGTCGGCAAGCCAACTTTTTTTACCGCCTCGCAAAAAGCGCAGTAGGAGGTTCCGTTGTAGGTGCCGAGTTCAACGATCGTATTGGGCCGCGCTATCTCCACCAGTGCCATCGCAAAGGGGACATGTCCAAACCAGGCAGACGCTGTTGGCCCCGAGAACTGAGCCCACAGCTCTGAGGTGTTCTGCCAACTCGCGAGGCTGGCATGGGGGGCGGCGGCGGATCGCCTCGTGTGCTCAACAGTCATACGGCCAATCCCTTCTGATGCGCGTGTCACCCGGAATATACAGCATCAACTGCAACCCGCCGACTGAACGGCAGGTTGCCGCAGGCGGGCTGCCGGAGGCGTCGGGCACTTACTCACTCAATGTCAGCGCCAGCAGCTGGCTGGCGGCGGCCCGCTCCTCCCGGCTGCCGACAAACGACACCTCGTCACCGGCCTGCAGTTGGAAGTCGGCCCCGGGGTTGCGGATCAGCTGGCCGGCCCGGCGGACGGCGATGATCGTCACCCCGGTTGCCGCGCGAATGCCCAGGTCACCGATCGAGTGTCCTTCCACCACGCTGCCCGGCGGAATGCGACAAGTGCCGAGCTGGTCGAACAGGTCGGGTGTGCCGTCGGGCTGCAGGGCGAGCCGCCGGCCGCCACCGCGGAGAAAGCCATAGTTCTCCAAGCGAAGATCATCAACTAGGTCATCGATGGTTTCCTCCGGTACGTCGTAGAGGCCCAGCACCCGTTCAAAGATCGACAGTGCGGTCTCAAACTCAGCTGGCACCACCACGTCGGCTCCGAGCAGTCGCAGCTCATCGACCTCAGCCAGGTATTCGGTGCGGATCAGAATCTGGGCGTCGGGGGCGAGATCGCGGGCCACCCGCACGCTGCGGCGGGCACTGGCCGGATCGGAGATGGCCACCACATAGGCCCGGGCCCGCGCGATGCCGGCATGCTCGAGAATCGCCACCCGGGTGCAGTCGCCGTAACGGATGTCGATCCCGGCGGCCCGCTCGCGGCGGACAGTTTCGGGATTGAGTTCGAGGATCACATGGGGCACACCGAACTCGGTGAGTGCCGCGGCCAGATTGCGGCCGTTGACGCCGAAGCCGGCGATCACCACATGGTCGGACAGCTCCCGTCCCGCTGGTGGCGGTGGCTCATGAAACAGCCGGCCGAAGCGGCGGCTGCGGGCCAGCCGGTCGCAGAGCCGCGGCAGCAGGCTGGTGACCACCGGTGTGGCCGCCATGGTCATCACGGCGGCGGCCAGAAAGGTCTGATAGTCAGCCGGCGCCAGCAGCCCCACCTCTTGGCCGCGGGAGCCGAGCACAAACGAGAACTCTCCCACCTGCGCGATGGTGCCGCCGGCGACCAGACCGGTTCGCAGGGGAAAGCCGATGATGACTGCGGGTAGCGCCGTCACCAGCAGCTTGGTCAACATGATGCCGACGACCACGAGGCAGACCAGCCCCAGGTGGCTGGCCACAAATGAGATGTCGAGCAACATGCCGACTGAGACGAAGAAGAGGCTGGCCAGCGTGTCGCGAAAGGGCAGCACCTCCGCGAAGGCCTGATGGCCGTACTCACTCTCCGACAACGCCAGCCCCGCCAGAAACGCCCCCAGGGCCAGCGACAGGCCAACGCGGGCCGTGATCGCCGCAGTACCCAGGCAGATCAGCACCAGCACGATCAGGAACAGTTCGCGGTTTCGCAGCCGCACCACCTCGTGCAGCACCCAGGGAATCAGCTTCCGGCCCGCCACGAGCACGGCGACCACCACGGCGAAGCCGAGCAGCACGGCCAGCAGCGGATTGGCCACCAGCGGCTCGGTATGACTGCCGTGCGCGGCAGCCTCGCCGGTAGCCGGCGGCTGTACCCCGGCTGCTGCTGCCAGCAGGGGCACCGCCAGCATGGCCACCACCACCAGCAGGTCCTGTAGCAGCAGCACGGCGACGGCGATGCGGCCGGGCGGGGCGGCAGTCTGCCCACGGTCGGCCAGCAGCTTCAGCACGATCGCCGTGCTCGACATGGCCACCAGCAGACCGGCAAAGATCGCCTGGGGCAGTGAGCCGAGATGCCACCAGGTAGTCGCCGCCACCAGCAGCGTCGTGCCCGCAATCTGTGGCAGCCCCACCTGGGCCATCAACGGCAGCATCACCAGCAGCCGGGACAGTGAGATCTCCAGCCCCACCGTGAACAGCAGCACCACGACGCCAATTTCGGCCAGCAGCTCAACACTCTCGACATCGTCGACCAGCGAGAGGCCGTAGGGTCCGACCAGCACGCCGGAGACCAGCAGGCCAATGACACTGGGAATCTGAGCCCGGCCAAAGACGAAGACGACCACGGCCGTGACGGCGAAGACGACGAGCAGGTCGGCGAGGAACATGGCGGCCGTGGTGAGTGGGGCAGGGTGGGCAACCAAGTGATACCCGGTCGCGGGAGAAAAATCATCGCAGCCGGCCCACGGCCGGGAACCGCTCTGGGGGCTGACGGAGGCATCTGCTACACCTCCGCCGGCGTTCTGGATTTTCTGCCCCCATTCCCTGGGCCAACCCATGCTCTCCATTCGCCGGGCGGGCCGTTTCGCTGCCGTCTGGGTTCTGCCGTGGCTGCTGCTGCCGGGAGCCGCTGGACGGGCAGCCGACGATGCCGAAACACTCCGCGTCGAGACCGAGGTCTTCGATGGTGACGCGGATACCCCGCTGGCCCGCAGCCTGACCCTGTTTGCCCGCGAGGTTGCCTGGGACTTTCTGGCGGTTTCCGCGACCGACGGGAACCCACCTGTTGAACAAGACGACGATGGCTTTGGCGGTGAGATCATCCTCCACGATCCGGCCCGGGAACGGGTGGTGCTGATCGACCCCCGTCGCAACATCCGCACCACGGTCGATGCCATTCAGTTGGAACGGCTGAGCGTGTCGTTGGCCACCTGGGCCCGGCAGTCGGATGACAAGCTGATCTGCTGGGCCGGCGGGCCGGGCTTTGGTGAAGGGGTCCAGGAGGAGGATGGCCAGCTGGAACTGGTCGGCCCCCGGGTTCGCTACCACGTCAAAACCGTCGCCGCGCCGACCCCGGACCTCGCCGACCGCTACCGACGGTTCGCCGATACCGCCGTGCTGCTGCGGGCCCTGCTGCATCCGGGGGGCGTGCCACCATTTCCACGGCTGGCGATCAATCGCGAGGTGGCGGCGGCAGACAGCCTGCCGGCGGAGGTCACCCTCGACACCGATCCCCGAGGCGGCCTCTCGGGAACCCCACTGGCCGGGGTGATGCAGCGACGGTTGCGATCAGTGCACCGGATGCATCCCGCCTTGCGGTCGGACGATCTCAAGCGGATCGCTGATGCCGAAGTCTGCATGGCGGCGGCCGAAGAGGTCGATCTGGCAGCCTACACTCAGGCCGAAGCCGACTGAGCCTGCCCACCAGTGGCTGCCAGTCCACGAGCACTTGCTGACGGCTTCCTGGGTGAGCCTTCAGGCCGTGCCCGGACAGTGCAGCGACGCACCTGTTGCTCCTCCATCCAGCCGGCACGACCCGCATCATTGCGTGCGGAATCGTCACGTCCAAGAAAGCTTGGCTGCCCGGTCGATATCACCCTTGGCGCCTATCTTGCCCAGGCCGTCAAGTGCCCCCGGTCGTGGTGACGTCCACCCGCCAGCAGAACTTGACACCTGTACAGCTCGCGGCTCTATTCATTTCACACATCCATCTACACGAACGGAGGCTGGCATGCTGGTATTGTCCCGGAAGCAGAACGAACGGATTCGGGTGGGAAATTCGGTGGTGGTGACAGTGGTGCGGGTCAATGGTGACAAGGTGCGGATCGGGATTGAGGCCCCATCCGACATGAAGGTGCTGCGGGATGAGTTGGAGGTCGATGCGGGCGGTGATGTCCACCTGGAGGATGCGGGGGAGCTGCCAATCTCGCGATTCTGCAGCCTCGCCGGCTGAGCCTTTGCGGCGCTGCCCGGCGGGTATCGGAGAACGACATGATGACAATGGCGGCAACCGCCGAACGGTCGGACGGCTCGGAAGAGCCCGTCCGACCGGCCGCCGGCTGGAATGGGGGCAGCCGTTGGCTGCCCCCGGTCGTCATCGGCCTGCTGCTGGCCCTGCTACTGACTGGCTGGCTGGTGGTGGCGACACCGCCCGCCTTTTACCGGCAGGTGGTGGGGCTCGGCCCTGATGCCGCAGCCCTGGCAGGACGGTTCGTGACTGAGGCCGCAGCGGTGATTGCTGCGGCAGACCGTGAGGGACCATGGGGGGTGGAGATGAGCCAACACGCAATCAATGCCTGGCTGGGCCGGGACCTGCCGCGGAACCATCCCGAACTGCTGGACCAAGCGGCTTGGGGGCGGCTCTCACAGCCGCGGGTTGAGTTCGCCCCGAAGCTGGCCCGGATCGGCATCGAGGTGACCGCCTGGGGCGTGACGGCCGTTGCCTGGGCCGAAGTCGAGGTGAGCCTGCGGGCCGCCAACCAGTTTGCAGTGACCGTCCGTCGGGCTGGATTGGGCGGTCTGCCACTGCCCCGCGACGCAGTTCTGCGGGAATGTGGCAGGCGGCTGGCCGCAGCCGGCCTTGAAACCGAGATGCAGCGATTCCGCGATCGCAGCCTGCTGCTGGTCACCGTCCCCGAAAAGCTGGCCGAGCGACCCACGGGGCCGGCACAGGGCTCCCGACAGCCTGGCCGACGCTGGCAGATTGAATCGTTGCGGCTCGATCGCGGCTCGCTCACCCTGGCCGGCAGCAGCCGCCCCGCCGATCGCCGCCAGGCCGCCGACAGGGCTGCCCCATGACCGGCACTGCACAGCCGCTCCTCAGTTTTCTCGGTGCCGCCGGCACCGTTTCGGGCTCGCGGCACCTGCTGGAAGTGGGTCGACAGCGGCTGCTGGTCGACTGCGGTCTGTTCCAGGGCGAAAAGCGGCTGCGGCTGAAGAACTGGCACGACTTTCCCGTACCGCCGGCATCGATCGACGCCGTGGTGCTCACCCATGCCCACCTCGATCACTCGGGCTATCTACCCCGGCTGGTTCGGGGCGGCTTCAAGGGGAAGATCTTCGCCACGGCCCCCACCGCCGACCTGCTCGATCTGTTGCTCTACGACTCGGCGAAGTGTCAGGCGGAGGATGCCGCCTATGCCAACAAGAAAGGCTATTCACGTCACCGGCCCGCGCTGCCGCTCTATGACGAGCGCGATGTCGGCCGGACGCTGCGGCAGCTTGAACCAATCGAGCGGATGGCCTGGTTCGAGCCCGTGACCGGCATCCGCTGCCGCGGCCATGACGCCGGACACATGCTGGGCAGCTGCTTCTACGAGATCGAGCTGGGTGACCCACCGGTGCGGCTGATCTTCTCGGGTGATGTCGGCCGGTTCGACGCACCGCTCTACCACGACCCCGCCCCACCTCCGCCCTGCGACTATCTCGTCTGTGAAAGCACCTACGGCGATCGGGATCATGCCCAGGACAATCCACTGGAGGAACTAGCCGCCGTCGTCAACGAGGCAGTCGACCGGGGCGGCATGCTGCTGGTCGCCTCATTTGCGGTCGGTCGAGCCCAGCAACTGGTTTATCTGCTGCGGACCCTGATGGGCAGCGGGCAGATTCCACAGCTCCCGATCTGGCTCGACTCGCCGATGGCGGTGGCGGCCACCGAGGTTTTCCGCCAGCATGCCAGTGAACACGACTTTGCCGAAGCAATCGAGGCGGGTGTCGTCGGCAACCTCTCACCTCGCGATGTCCAGCTCGCCCGCTCGCCGGCTGAGTCGAAGGCGATCAACGCCCACGACGGCCCCGGTGTCATCATCGCCGCCAGCGGCATGATGAACGGCGGCCGGATCCTCCATCACCTCAAGCGGCGGCTGCCGCTGCCGGAAACGACGGTGCTGCTGGCCGGCTTTCAGGCCAAGGGCACCCGTGGCCGCAGCCTGCAGGAGGGGGGCCGCTTCCTCAAGATCCACGGCCGCGAGATTCCGGTCGCAGCCGCCGTCCGCCAGATCGACGCCTTCTCGGGACATGCCGACCGCCGCGAGATTGCCCGCTGGCTCAGCCCCCTGCCACCGCCCAAGCAGGCCTTTCTGGTGCATGGCGAGCCGGCCGCCGCCCGGGGCATGGCCGACCAGCTTGCTGAGATGTTTCAATGGAAGACGCATTGCCCCACAATCGGCACGCGGATCGTCCTGGAGTGACCACCATGAGCAAACAGCCACCATCCCGCAATTCTGGCAGCAGCAATCAGGGAGGCCCGCCGTGGAGTGAAACCCACGGCGAGAGCTGCCCGGCCCTGCCCAACACCATCCTCGGCAACGACGTTCCCTACGTCGCCGAAAACATTGAGGAGATTCTCCGCTCGCCCAGCTACAGCCTCGCCCAGGACGACCGGGCATTGCTGGAGCGGGAGGAGATGCGGGGCGTGCGGATGCTGCTGGAATTGGGCAAGGCAGAACTCGCCTTCCAGGCCGACAACATCACGTCCACCATTATCGTTTTTGGTGGCACGCAGATCGTGGAAAAAACAGCAGCCGAGCGGCGGCTGGCCGAGGCCCGCCGAAATCTGGCTGCCAATCCGGATGATACCGCCCTGGCCCGCGAGGTCCGCCGCAGTGAGCAGCTGCTCGGGTTCTCACACTATTACGACGAGGCCCGGGAGTTTGCCCGACTGGTCTCGATCGACAACCAGTGTGAAGAGGAGCGGGCCTACGTCGTTGTCACCGGCGGTGGCCCCGGCATCATGGAGGCGGCCAACCGCGGGGCCTTCGATGTCGGCTGCAAATCGATCGGCCTGAACATCAAGCTGCCCGCCGAGCAACAGCCCAACCCGTTCATCACGCCCGAGCTCTGTTTTCAATTCAAGTACTTCGCCCTGCGGAAGTTTCACTTCGTCATGCGGGCGGTCGGGGCGGTGCTTTTTCCCGGCGGCTTCGGCACGCTCGACGAGATGTTTGAGACGCTCACGCTGCGACAGACGCACCGGATGCAGCCGATCCCGATCATCCTTTTCGGCCGCGACTACTGGTCACGGGTGGTCGATTTTGAGTTCCTGGCCGATTCGGGGGTGATCGCCGATGATCATCTGAAGCTGTTCAGCTATGCCGAAACACCGCAGGAGGCCTGGGACCAGATTCTCGCCTTCCATGCCGGGCAGTCACAGGCGTGAGGCTGGTCATTCAGCCGGTGCGGCTCCGCCCGGCAGCCGCAGGGTGAAGGTGCTGCCGCGATCGGGCTCACTTTCGACGGCAATGGTGCCGCCGTGGGCCTGCACGATGTGCTTGACGATCGAAAGCCCAAGCCCCGTGCCGCCGGCCTGCCGGCTGCGGCCCTTGTCGACCCGGTAGAACCGCTCGAAGAGCCGCGGCAGATGCTCGGCATCGATCCCACAGCCCTCGTCGCGGACACCAATGGAAAGCACCGACCCGCTCGCGGCGGCATCGGGCCCGAGACTGGCCCAGACGCGAATCGCCGTGTCCTGTCCGCCGTACTTGATGGCATTGTCGATCAGGTTGAGTACCGCCTGCTCCAGCAGCGGGCCGTTGACCTCAGCGGTCAGGCTTTCCGGGCAGTCGATCTCGATCGGCACTCCCCGCTCAGCGGCGTGAGGCAGGCAGTCGGACCGAGCTGCCAGCAGCACATCCAGAATCTGCGTCGGTGCCAGAGGCAGTGAGCCGGCTTCCTCACTCTGCTCGATCCGCGACAGCGCCAACAGATCCTCAATGATCGCCTCCAGCCGGTCGGCCTGACGGGCGACGATGTCGAGAAACCGGCGGGCATCCTCGGTGTCCTCAACGGCCCCGTCGAGCAGCGTCTCAACAAAACCCTTGATCGAGGCGATCGGGGTTTTGAGTTCGTGCGAGACATTGGCCACAAAATCCCTCCGCACCCGCTCCAGCCGCACAAGCTCGGTGACATCGTTGAGTACGATCACCGCCCCGCCCTCACCCGACGGATCCCGCAAGGCGGTGCCCCGGACCCGAATCGTATGGTCGGTGGGACCGGGCAGCACAAAGTCGTCTTCAACCGCATCGCGGCAGTCGATCGCTCGAAGGGCAAAGCGGCGGAGGTCGGGGTTGCGGATCACCTCCTGCAGCGGCCGGCGGACGACTGCATCGATGTCGAGCTGCAGCAGGTCGGCGGCTGCCTGATTGAGTCCGACGATCCGTTGCCGGACGTCAACGGCCAGCACCCCCTCGATCATGCTGTCGAGCACCGCCTCCTGCTGGGTGTCCTGCCGGCCGATTGTCAGCCCTCGTTCCACCAACTGATCCCGCAGCACCGCGACCGCTGCGGCAACGGTCGCAAACTCCGCCACGTCCGACCCGGGCATGCGGACACCCGCCTCACCGTCGGCCACCTGCCGGGCGGCCCGGGCCAACTCCCGGGCCGGTCGGGTGACCCGGGCGGCGATCATCCAGCCAACGACAACGGCGACGAGACCACCAGCGAGGAAGCCAAACAGCAGCCGCCGCAGGGCCCGGCTGAGATCCCGGTCGGCGGCACGGGTGTCGGCCGACACCCGCACAATGCCCACGCCACCCCCCTCCGGCTCAACCGGAACGGCCACCGCCAGCACCCGACTGCCGCTGGCGGCGTCATACCGGCTGCCACGGGCGACCCGTCCGGCACGGGCCTCGGCCAGCAGCCGCTCGGGGTCGGGCCAGCGATCAACCAGGTCAACGCCCTCCGCAGCCGAGCGGACCGACCCGGCGAGTCGTTCACCATTGCGGTCGAGGAGCTCAAAGGTCATGCCGGCGGGCTGGCTGAGAAGGCGGGCCAGCCGCGCGAATGCCTGCCGGTCATCGGCATCACGAAGTTCCGGTTGGCCACTGGCTAGTCCGGTGGCCAGGGTGGTCATCTGCTGAAACTGCGTCTCGTCAGCCAGCCGGGCCAGTTGCAGGGAGGCCAGCCAGTAGCAGCCGACCATAACGGCTGCCACGGCGACCGAAAAAGTCACGAAGAGATGCCAGGCGAGCCGGGTTCTGGGCATGCGGACGGGTGCCGGCAGGAACGGGATGCGTCACGCCCGGAACCGATATCCCACGCCCCGGACGGTTTCAATGTTACTGCCAAAAGCTCCAAGCTTTTTGCGGAGGCCGGCCACCTGCACGTCGACCGACCGTTCCGTGACAGGATAATCTTCTCCTTTGACCGCGTCGACGATCTGGGTCCGGGTGTAGGCCCAACCGGGCCGTTTGGCCAGAAATTGCAGGAGCGCGAACTCCGTGTAGGTCAGCTCGACTGGCTCACCGTTGATTTTGACCTCATGCCGACCGGGGTGAATGACCAGTTCGCGAACCTCGATCGTGGTCTCCAGCTGACTGCGAATCTCGGCCTCTTTGCGACGCAGCAGCGACTTCACCCGGGCCGCCAGCACCCGCGGGCTGAAGGGCTTGGTGATGTAGTCATCGGCGCCGCGATCGAGCCCACCGATCACATCGGTTTCTTCACTCTTGGCGGTCAGCATGATGATTGGAATGTTGCGGGTCTTGGAGTCGCCCTTGAGCCGGCGGCAGACCTCCATGCCATCGATCCCAGGCAGCATCAGGTCAAGCACGATCAGGTCGGGTGGCTGCTTGCGAGCCGCCTTCAGGGCGTCCTCGCCGGTTCCGGCGCAGGTGATCGTATGCCCTTCTTTCGAAAGCGTATAGCGAACCAGCTCGAGCAGATCCTCTTCATCATCGACCACCAGAATGGCGTGGTTGATCTGCGATCCCTTACCGGCCGGTGACATGGTCATGGGTGGCTTCACGGTGACACCAGGTGAGAGGGTGGTCAGTGGCATGGTGGGCAGCTCCGAGGATCGTGGCAATCGGTGTTGGCGAAGGTCACGTCTCGGTTGCCAGCCACCAATCGGCTCACCACGCCTGAGGCGGAGTGTACGGCAGCCCCCATCATCCCCAGAAACATTAGGGTTCAATAAGCGACCACCGTCTCAGCAGAGGGCTTTTGGGCCCTTCACGACAGCAGCATCTCGACATCCTCGGCGGTGAGGCCCGAGAGAATGCCGGTGTCGGCGGTGACGATTGAATCGGCCAGTTCCCGCTTCTGCTCCTGCAACGCGAGAATCTTTTCCTCGACCGTGTTGCGGGCGATCAGCCGATAGGCAAACACCCGGCGGGTCTGGCCGATGCGGTGGGCCCGGTCGATTGCCTGGGCCTCGACCGCGGGATTCCACCAGGGGTCGAGGATGTAGACGTAGTCGGCAGCGGTCAGGTTGAGGCCCTGGCCACCCGCCTTCAGGCTGACCAGAAACAGGCGGCAGTCGGGGTCTTCCTGGAACCGTTCGACCCGGCTTTGCCGGTCCGTGGTCTTCCCGTCGAGATATTCATAGACCTGGCCACGGGCATCGAGTTGCCGCCGCAGAATCGCCAGAAAGCTGGTGAACTGGCTGAAGACGAGCACCTTGTGGCCCTCGTCAAGCACTTCACCGAGCTGCTCCAGCAGGTTGTCGAGTTTGGCCGACGGCTCGTCGATGCGGCTGGCGTCGATCAGCCCCGGATGGCAGGCCGCCTGCCGCAGCCGCAGCAGCGCTTCGAGGACGGCAATCCGGTTGCGGCCGACGCCCTGCTGGCCGATCCGGCTGGCCAGCTCCCGGCGGAAGTGGCTGCGGAGTTCGTCGTAGGCCTTCCGCTGCTGCTCGCCCAGTTCACAGAACAGGGTCTGCTCGGTCTTCTCAGGCAGGTCGGCAAGCACCTGCGACTTGGTCCGCCGCAGCAGGTAGGGCCGCACCGCCCGGGCCACCAGCTCGGACCCGTTGCCACGGCCGCCGGCCAGGAACCGCTTCAGCCGTGTGGCGGTGCCAAGCTGCCCTGGGTTGAGAAACTCAAAGATGCTCCAGAGTTCACCAATGTGGTTTTCCACCGGGGTACCCGTCAGGGCCAATCGCTGCCGGGCCTTGAGCAACCGGCAGGCCTTGGCCGCCTGGCTTGAGGCGTTCTTGATCGCCTGGGCCTCGTCGAGCACGACATAGTCAAACTCGAGCTTGCGGTGCTGGACGATGTCCCGGCGGAGAGTGCCGTAGGTGGTCAGCACAAGGTCATGCTCACCGATCGAGTCGGTCGCCTCGATCCGCTCCTGCCCGGTGTAGTTGAGCAGCCTTAGCTGCGGTGCAAACCGGCGGGCCTCCTCCATCCAGTTGAAGATCAGGCTCTTGGGCACCACCACCAGCGATGGCCGGGGCGTGAGGCCGGCCTCGCGAACTACCTGCTGCCGCCGCACAAAGAGCGCGAGCACCTGGATTGTCTTGCCGAGGCCCATGTCGTCAGCCAGGCAGCCACCCAGCCCGAGCCGTTCCAGGAAGGCGAGCCAGCCAAGGCCCTCCCGCTGATAGTGCCGCAGTGTCCCGGTAAAGCCTTCCGGCTCATTCTCGGACTCGGGACGGTTGCCGGCAGCCAGTTCGTCGCGAATGGCGGCGAAGGCATCGTCCACCTCTGACTGGGGCATGCTGGCAATCAGAGCGTCGAGCAGGGCAGCCTGCATCCGGCTGTACCGCAGCCGGCCGTCCTGCTGGTCGGCCAGGGCCAGCAGCGGCTCGAGCTGCTCGGCAAAGTCGGCCGGCAGAATGCCCCGCGAGCCGTCTTCGAGATCGACCGCCCGGTCGCCCCGGGCCAGGGCCGTGAGCAACGCCGGCATGTCGGCGACCACCCCACCGAAGTCGATCGAACCCGACAGCTCAAACCAGTCGATCCCACTGGTGACGTTCCAGGCCACGCTGCCCGCAGGCCGGTAGCGGCGGCCGGCCACCTCGACGGCCCAGCCGACGGCCGCCAGCTGTGACACCGAGGCATCGAGCCGTGAACGGGGCACCTCGACATGATGTACGACTAGGTCGGCCGCCTCAGTGTCGGCGACCCGGCTGGCCCGTGCCGGGCTGAAACCGAACCGGGGCAGGGCGGCCAGGGCCGCCCGCTCGGCCGGCCGGTTACGGCGGACGAGTCGGCGACGGGCAGGATCGGCAGCCCCACCGGCGGGATCGTCCGCCGCGATCAGGATGCCCCCGTAGTCAAACCAGATTGTCCCGCCGAGCTGCACGGCCGGCCGGCCGCGACGGGCTCGGCGTCGTGGCCGACCGATCGTGGCTTCGGGATCGACTTCTGCAGCATCGGCCGCGTCGGCAGCAATCGCCGACGAATCGTCGAGGACGAGCTTGGGCTGCGGCCGGCCCGACTCGACCTGCCAGCCGGTCCAGCCTGGCAGTTCAAGCCGGGGCACGTCGGCCAGTCCGGCCAGCCGCTCGATCAGGCCGTCGATCTGTGCGCCGGCCAGTTCGATCGGCCCCCGGCGGTCAAATTGGTCCATCCAGCCCCGAATACCAGAGGGATCTTCGTCCTCGGGCAGTGTCATCCGTTCTTCGGCGCAGGCCGGGTCAACCGCCAGCCGGGTCAGCCGATCGCCCAGCACGAGGAACCCGGCCCGCAGGATCAGCCGGGGCGCCTGCAGCGGCTGCCGTTCACTGCCCCGCACCAGCAGCCCATTGAGGCTGGCCTTCTTGGGCCGGACGAGCTTTTCCTTGCCGGTGGCAAGGTCGTGTTCAAGGCAGGCCTCAAGGCCGCTGTCATCCCCCGGCTCGACCACCAGGGCGAACTCCCAGGGCCGGCTGGCATCCCAGACCAGCGGCACAACCGTCTCGGGAGCCCGCCGCGGTTCCGGCTGGAGCACAAGGCGGCCCTGCTCACAGAGCATCGCCAGATCACGGGCGGCCGACTGCCGACTCAGGACGAACCGGTTCATCCTCCGCCGCTCGAGCGGCCCGCCGCCGTGGTGGCCCTCGTCGGCCATCGTGCCGGCCAGGGCCGCCAGCACCTGCCGCTCGTCAGCGTCGAACTGATCAAAGCTGACATCGCCCGGCCCGATGGTGATCGGCTTCGGGCGGCCACACGGCTGCCCCAATTCATCGAGCCCCATGCGGCAGGGCAGCACCACGACCACCCGCTGTTCGGCCGCGGCCGGGTCGAGCAGAAACATCAGCGTGCCGGTGCTCTTGCGCAGATCACCGAGCGCAACCCCGCCGGAGCGAACGGCTGGCTCAACCAACCGTCGCCGGGTCTCCAGTTCGGTCGCCCAGGCTGGCTGCCGGCTGCCGCGGCGGCTGGCCGAGCCGGCAGGCCCCACCGGGCCGGGACTGTTGAGCTTGGCACCGCGGTGCCGGGAAACGGTCTTTCCTGTTGCCGGGCTGACGGCTGCAGCGGCGTGGATGGCCGGCGTACCGGCGCCGTTGCCCGAGGCAAAGGTTGGAGGACTGTCATCTTCCTCGTCGTCGACCGGTTCGTCGTCGGGCACCACGTCAAGGGTCACGGGGGTCTGCTCGGCAATCCCCGCCAACAGACCGCGGCGGTCGATCTCCAGCAGCACCGCCGCCACCAGGACACAGGGCCGGCCAGCGCGGCCGTCGGGGCTGGTGCAGCGGCTTTCGAGAATCATGCCGCCCCGGCGATTGGCCGAGAGTTCCAGCAGTACCTCATGGCTGGTGCCGCTATCGTCGGCAAGTGTCGCCTGCACCTGACCGACTCGGGGGCAGACCACCTTCTCCGGCACGATCTGCCGGGCCCGCTTGCGGTCCTGGGGTTCGAAGAGATGAAAAAGACGTTGCTCCAGTGTGTTCATACAGAAAGTGTCAGGGGCGAGCGAAGGGATGAATGCGATGCATGACAACTCGACCGACGCCGGAGCATGAAGGTGGCACCGCGCAGGCCAATCCACAGTTGTAGCGGAATCGTTCTCGCTCCGCGCAAAAAAGCTCTGGTGACCAGCGAGAACGGCTTTTTCCGTTCGGGCTGGTTCAAGCTCCGCGGGGCGTCGGCGTGGAGAGCCGCTTGCCAGTTTGCCGCGGCGTCACTCTGTTGCAAAGAGTTCTGCGGGTACGAGCGACGCTGACGGCTGGGCCAGTGGCCGGACGGCGTTGTCATCACGATGGGTTGACCGGGTCTCGTACCGGCCCGCCCGAGGGTCACGGAAGACGATCACGCCGCGACTGATGAGATCGACCACCCAGTAGTCAGTGATGCCGGCGGCTGCATAGAGCCCGGCCTTCACCTCGGTGTCGAAGGCAAGGCTGGTGTCGGCCACCTCGATCACCAATGAGACCTCTGCTGGCTGCGGCCGACGATCGGCATAGCGACGGAAGGCCACCCAGGCGATGTCGGGCTGCGGGGCGCTCTCTGAGCCGGGGATCGCCAGTGGGTTTTGGACCCAGACGAGAACCTGCTGCGGGTCGGCATGCTGGCTACTCCAACGGGTCAGAAATGCAACCGCATCGGCATGGCGGTCTCCAATTGGTGACATCACGTGCAGATCTCCTCCGATGAGTTCCAAGGGATGGTTCTCGGCCGGGTCAAAGACCCCGGCGGCAATCATCCGGTCATACATCGCCAGCGTGACCGGCTGCCGCCGGTTGGCGAAGTCCGCTGGTGCTGATCGGGCGACGGCCTGTGGCTGCTCGACAACGCTCATGAGAAAACCTCCACATCCATTCTAGATCCCCGTCTCCAAGGCTTTCCATCGGCGAACAGAAGTCTTCACGACATGATCGTTCATCACGCATCCATCGCGGTGGATTTCGCAGCGCGGCCGCAGGGCGTGGCTCCTGTACAAGCTGGGCCGGTCCCACGACCTGTGACATATTTTTCCGGGGCCGGTCCTGATTTTTAACTGTTTGGCAAAATTCACAACTCATTCACCGTTCGTCAGCGGCTGTGGACGGTGTCGCGTGGGCCCGCCCCTTCGAGACAAGAACGCCCTGCGCGAAAAACCATTCAAGACCCCTTTCAAAGAGTCCTCGCTGACAACTGCAATGGAGGGCATCAAATGTGGCAAGCGGCAACCCGATGCCGAGAAGCCACCGGCAAAGGTTAAAGGTCGAGACCTGACCTGATGACGGTTTCCCCGGGGTGACCTTGATGACATTCAGCCGTCCAGTTCTTCCCGATACCGGTCACGGACGGTCGCGAGAAACACCTTGCACCAGCCGTCGAAGCGGGCCACGCAGCGTGTGGCGTTGTCCGCAGCTGCTTCGATCCACACAGGGTCGAGATCGAGGTCATATGCATGGCGGAAGAGATGGCGAAAGCCCTTGATTTCACGGACATCTCGCACCGCTTCGGGAGGAAGGAATGCGGGGCGAATGCCCTTCAGGTCGAGCGTCACGCGTTCGATCAGAGTGTCGTGATACCGGCCTGTCTTCTCCAGATGATTTTCGAACGTCTCGCAGAGCCGCTCGAAAGCCTTTACAAGGATGTTGTAGATTCGGTTGATCTCGAAAGCTGCGGCCGCCCAGCGACTGGCGGCCGATTCGTGGAGCCGTGCGGCCAGAGTCTCAGCCGCACGTTGCATGACGCGGGCGTCCTGCTCCCAGCCGTCTTCGAGGATCTGCAGTGCTATGCGATCCATCGCTCTCCCTCGCGTTCGATGACCGGCCCCAGCCGCGTGCGATCAAGCAAGCAGACATCGACTTCGCGTCCGACGTCGGCCGAGAGCAGGCTTTGCAGGTATTCGAGGGTCATGCCGGCGGGTAGCGACTCGAGGGCCACATCGACATCAGACCACTCGTGAAACCGGCCCGGCTTCACGAGCGATCCGTAGACCCACACCGTCGTCCCGGGAACATGGCGGGCGAGGCCGGTGCGGACCGCAGCCCGTGTTTCGTCGGCGAGTGCCGCATCGCGTGTGCGACGTCGATCTCGTTCTTCAGCCAGCAGCCACATATCAAAATCATACGTCCCGGTGGATTCCGCTGCGCGGCAGAAGAGAGCGGCTTCGGAAAAAGCGGGGCCGGAATGGT
>CBFIHA010000049.1:0-28393 GCA_965662195.1 uncultured Pirellulales bacterium | reverse complement strand
TCATGGAAATGGGCCGTCAACTCTGATCCGCCAATCGGTGCCATGGAGAGACGTAAGGGATTCCTAGATTGCCCGCAATCCCGAAAAGCCTGCAAATTTCGCAGGCCGATGAGGATCGCACCACATCGGACCCACCAATGTTGGTCGTCGAAGGCTTGAATCCGTAGAAGTTCCAACCATTTATAACGTCACGCACCGCTATCGCTTCGTACCCTGAGGGCATCCGTGTGACTGACCCTTGTTTTCACGACTGTTGTCCGAAATGCGCCAGTATCTGCCGGAGGCGAGGCGATTCGGTGCCAATGGCCTTCTGGGCAGATCGTCGCGCGGCGGCCGGTTGTGCCCTCTGATCCGTCCGTCAATGACCCGAACCCCCGGGGCAACTCCCGCGGCGGCCGCGGCGTGGTCATCGCGGGTGACGCGATCGTGGTCGCCAACTATCACACACTTGAGGTTTGCGACCGGAATCTGCAGGTGGCCCACACGTTCAGCCATGGCAACTTCGCGGGCATCCACGAGATCATGCGTCGGGGAGAGCGGCTGTTCGTGGCAAGCACGGCGATCAACGCGGCAGCGGAGGTGCCGCTTGAGGCCGTGCTCGGCGCGGCGATAGCCACCGGAAGCCGGCCCACCCCTGATGCAGTCCGCTTCTGGTGGCCCACGGAAGAGCCGGCGGTGTGTGAGCAGCTCGGCGTGCCGCCCACCAGATATCCCGACAAGCAGGCCGACAATCGGCTGCGGCATCTCGATCTCCACAATCGCGGCCACGCCGGCCACGTCCATCTCAACGCCGTAGATGCTGATGGCGACGCGATATATGCCTTGCTCAACAAACCGGGAGCAATCCTCCGGCTCGGGCGCTCGGGCTGGATGGAGGTGGTGCTCCGCCATCCGTTGCTCGAAGGCGCGCACAACCTGGAGTTCGTAGGACCGGGGCAAGCTTGGGTCGTCGGCACGCGGCCGGGACTGCTTCTCGAATGCGATGTTAACGCGGGGACGGTGAAGCCGCTGATCGACTTCACGGCGACACCGTTCGCGCGGGAGATGGCCCAGGGCGGGAACAAGCCACGGACCTGGTCGTGGCTACGGCGCGAACGGATCCCCGTGGCAACCGATGCCGTCGCGCGGCCGCTGTTCTGGCGTGGGCTGGCCGTGGACGATAACTGGATTTTCGTCGGCACCTCGCCCGCGGCGATCCTCGGCTTTGACCGCCGAACCTTCGCGTATCGGGGTGTCGTCCGCTTCAGCGCAAACCTGCGGGAGATCGTCCACGGAATCACGATCGCGTCGTGATCAGTGCAGATCATCGACAGCGGGAACGATCAGTCGACTTCCGACAGAAGTTGGGAGGCTGGTGTGCGACCGACGAGTTCAGCGATGCGGGAAACCTGTCTCTTCGTCAGAAAATCTCGGGGATTCCTACCCGGCCCGACGTTGTAGTTGACCCTGTGATGAAGTGCGTCGCGGGCTTTCTGGCCGTCGAATGCGGGCCACCGTTCCTGCAACCCAGATAAGAACTGATCCGTATTTTCGGTGGCGTCGCGGTAGCTTTGAAAAAAAGGTCGTTTATCAGACTTATCTCCCTGCTGGGCTTGGAGCCACCCCGAAAGAAATCGGAGATAGACCGGCAACTCAAAGTCAATTGTGAAGTCCAAAGCGGCGGCGAGAGGAAGTTCCCCGGGTGAAGTTTCGCGTTGGGGAACCCCGTATTCGGCGATGAAACGATCAAGTGGAATGCCCCAAGGGCTTCGCCCTCTTCTCTGGCACCACTCGGCAACTGACAGCACCCACGCCTCCGGCGACCGGTACGAGATGAGAGGAGGGGCGACGCTCAGGCGACTAACGATTGCTATATTTCTGGGGGTCGGGAACAGGTGCTGATACCAGAGAAATGGCTTTCGGCCCCATGGCCGGAGGGACAAATCGACCGAAAAGTGTCCAATACCGCGTTCTGTCCTGAGTGACACGCTTTTCAGGCCGGTTCCGCCTTCCAGAATGTTGCAGATATATTGAGAAGCACTGCGGGGTGTCGCGATGAAAATGTAGGCCGATTTCGACACGCCTAACGCCCAGCAGCCTCGGAAGATACTGTCTAAGAAGCGTTTCTCTTGAATGTCCGCATGCCAGAAGACGCTTCGTTTCATCACGCAATTCTCGCACGTCGCATCGTTTCGTGAGGCTCGTGACTGTTGTACTAAAAAGTAGGACAGGCTGAAGCCTGTCCTGCCGGACCGGTACGGTGGCTTCGGTTTCGAACACCGCGCCCTCAAACGTCGTCATCGGCACAAACACCTGCACGTGCTCGGCCGCCGGCGGCCGGTCCGGCCACGGTCGCACAAAGTGCAGGCCGCGGTGCTGCGAGGTCCACCGAAAATGGCTCGCCGCCTCGCTCGCCGGGATCTCCCAACGGGCAATTCGCACGCCCTCGCCGGAACGATCAGCCGCGGTCGCCTCCGCCAGCGGCTCAAACACCGCGATCGAGACGTTGCCCACCGTGCTCACCAGCCGCTCGTCGGCATCCCGTGGCTCAAGCACGATCACCAGCAATTCGCTCACGCCATCCCCGTCGCCATCGAGGCATTCGGTGCGGTCACCGCTGAGCACCAGATGGGTCAACTGCGGGGCGGCAGCCACGCTCTGCTCGTGGGAAAGCTGGAGTACCGGCGGCTTGTCTTCGTCGGTCTTCTCCACGCTCGCGCCATTGAAGCGGCTCTTCGGAGCCCCCGGCTCGTCGGGCAGCGGGGGCACGCCCTCGAGCGCGGGCAGGGCGGGCGTGCCGCCGGGAAAATTGGGGGCATCACTACCGGGAGCGCCAAAGCGAGACCCATCAGCCGGTGGCGCCGCTGACCGGGGCGGTGGCGGTATGTCTTCGACCGTTGGGGGAACCAGCGACGGCGGAGCCACGCTCGTCACTCCGGGAGGCGGCCCGGCGAGCGTGGGCTTTGACCGTGGGCCGCCGGTGGGAGTATGGCCGATACCAAGTTGTCTTTTGAGCGACTGGTTTTCGGCTGCCACCATGCCCAGGCAGACACATTTGTCGGAGAGTTCATCCTGCAGTTGGTAGATCTGATCTTCCTGGAGCCGCAGTTCCCGCTCCGGGAGTTGCTGGTTGAAGTCGCTCTTGCAGCCGGTGAGGAAAGCGGCGGCGACGGCTCCAAGCCAGATTGCAGAACATCGGTGCAAACGTCTCATGATGCGCCTCCTTGCGCCTCATTGCCGTTTTGTGACAGGCTGAAAACCGGTAGGACATGGGCATGTCTTCGATCACGTCGTCGATCAGCTGGTAGTCGCGGTCCTCCTCAGCCGAGCCTTCCATGCCGGCCAACGGCTGATGAATCATGATCCGGGCGTTGGGCATGGCCCGCCGCTTCCCCATCGCACCAGCGGGGAGCAGCACGGCGAGCATCGTGCCGGCCTAGTCGATGCAGTACGACGCCTCATCGCAGGTCTCAAGCTTCAATGTATCGTAGATCGCCAGCCCCTCTGCCCCGAGAAGGACCGGGTCGATGACGCAGTCAGGACGGCGACCATGGACGCACCGGGGTAGGGACGAGAAAAATGCGCTCATGTACACCATGCGGCGACAAGTTCGATGCGATTGACCTTTCCAGCGCATCCCCGCTCAACCGTTGGCTCAACCCGGGAGACGGCTCGGTTCAGGAGGACTGTGGCGCACGCTCCTGCGGTCGCCACAGGCCTCGACTGCAGTCACGCACCCCGCGGCTTGCATTTTGCGGCCCGAGATTCCTTGTTCCAATCGTAGGACGGGCGGGGCGGCTTCCGACCCTCACGGGCCGCGGCGGCAGCCTCATCTGTGTTGGCGTAATCATAGGCGCGGACGACCGTGTTGCGGCTGACGTTGATCTCCTGAGCTAGCCTGTCGAAGTTCTCACCAGCCTTCCGGCGACGGTCAACCTCTGCCGCCATCTTCTGATACTTCGGCACAAATGGCTGGTCCGACCAACGCGGTTTGCGGCGACAGCCGTCGCCACGGCTTGGCGGCCGCTTCCCCGTGCGGTGCAGGTGAAGGGCATCGCGTACGACCTCCTTTCCCACGCCCAACGCTCGCGAGATCAGATCCACGCCCGACCCGGCCTCAGTCATCTCGACGATCTGCGGCAGCATGACCTCGTCTTACGCGGGTTTTCTCAAAGGCACGCTGACCTCAATGCCAGAGAATCCTTCCTTGCTGGGCATTGTCCAACGGTCACCATGTAGGAACTCCCACATGGTGACCGTTGGATAGCCCCAGATCCGAGAATCCAGCGGCTATTGCAGCGGCAGGTGGACGAGGCGGTTGTGAAACTCCTCCACGGTCATGCCTGCCAGGCAGAGTTCGGCGTCTTCGATCATCCGTCCTATCGGTGTGCCCTGAGGCGCGAATAGCACACCGCGGAAGGTAAGGTTTTGCCCCTGCCAACGTGCCGCAATCTCGAGAAAATCAGCATCCTGCGTGAGCAATACCCGCCCGAGTGCTGTTGCCCGTGTGAGCAACGCTTCGTCTGGCATGCGTCCCGCACCGTCATCTTGTGCAGTGAGGACATCAATCCGCTTGCGCCGAAGCCCTTCCGTAACTCCCGCTGGCACATGCACGTCCATGAATACGGGCAGCGGCATGAGAGAGATCACCCGGTGCGGCTATCGGTCGCGGCACGACGCCGGAGAAGCTCATCTCGGGAGACCGGCTCTGGCCCGCGAGCCCGCTCGGCCCGAGTTCGCCCGTTCTCAATGGCAGCCACGGTGCTGTCGTAGTGATCGTGGAAGTACGCAAGCGCCGCATAGACCTCCGCTGGCAGAAGATCTGGGTGCTGCCGCAGAATCTCCTCGGCAGACCAGCCGTAAAAGTACTGCTCCGCGGCAATATGCTCGACGGTGTACCGAGTACCCTCAATGACGGCTTTGCCATCGGTTGCGAGGGCGATGTGCGGATAGGTGTCGGCAGTTGCCACGGGAAATTCCTTTTGGGTCTGAAGGCCTCTGATTCTAACGCGCCGCATGATCTGCCCGATAGTCGATTGCGGGCGCTGTTAGCTGGCCCGCGGAGCCGGGGCGGCCGAAGCCGCCCCGGCCATAAGTGCGAGGACCACCATCACGGCGCTGTCGCGCCATCGTCGTGCTTTCGGGCCTACTAACGATTGCCTTTGCCGGTGGGCCGTTTCAGCGGAACGATGATTTCGACTGGCTTGTCTGCCACGGAGCCGGCATTGCTACTCAAATCCTCGCCAAGAAACTCCCAGAGCTTCGAGGCCCCATTGGTGCCTTCGGGCTCGATTCCGTCGCCAAGGCCGGCAAGGGCGGGCAGGGCATTGATCGTGAACCTGGCGACCATTTCGGGTTGTCCACCGTTCTCCGCGGGCCTGGCCTCGATTACCACGTCGCCCGTGAGGGCATGCAGCGCCGGCGCAGCGATGCCGACATCCGAATGCAGCACCTCCCGGAGGCGATTCAGTTCTGCCAGAACATCTTTCTCCTTCACTCGTGTGATGGGGGGCCGCCTGCTCCGACGGCGTTGCTCCGCCAGCTGTTCGTGGAGCTGATCCAGATCATCTTGGAGTTCCTTCACTTTCGCCACGATGGAGCGGATCGCCGCGTCGCCCTCCATGCCGACCAACTGATTATTGACCCGGGCAATCTGCCGTTCCCGGGCAGCGATCGCGTTTTCTAGCCGCTTGGTTGACCCCTGCGGCCGGCGGGCTGCGTCGGCCAGGAGCGCGTTGATGTCCGCCGTGAGCGCTGCCGTGAACTTCTCGGTGAAGATCACTGCTGAAACGACCTTGAGAACCGCGTCATCAATGATCCGTGCGGACTTGTAGCCCCGGTTCGAGCAGCCCTTGATGCCACTCACGGCGTTGCGGCAGAAAAAACTCTGATACTTGCCCGCTGAACGGCCCAGGATCATCGGATAGCCGCAACCACCGCAGATTGGCTGGATCAAGGTCTTTGGATAGACCTCGGGCCGAAATGACCGCTTTTGGTGCTCTGTCGCCTTCCGGCCAAACGATTGCGCTGCCAGGTGCAGCTTCTTTCTAACCGCGTCGGCAAGGTCATCCGAAAGAATCCGCAGGTGCGGTGACTCCCTCCGGAGCCACTGATCCTCAGGCAGTTTTACATAGCGGACCTTGCCCGTCTGGCGATGCTTCTCCTGTCGAGTCGTCCGGAAGACCTCGCGGCCCACAAGCCGTTCCCGGGCATAGAGCGTGCGAATCCGAGTGTCGTCCCAGGCATGCTTTCCGCCGACGCGGTGCTCATTGAAGAGCCGCGCCACGTCGAGCGGGCTCTTCCCTTCATACGCGATCATTTCTGCGCCGCGGCGAATCCACACCGCGGCCTCCGGATCGACCTCGGCCCGCTTCTCGATCGTCCCCTTGTGGGTGATCACGGGGCTGCCATCTGGGTGCGTGACGTTGACCATCCGATAGCCAACGCCGGGTGGCTGAATGTTGTCGCCGCGGCGAAAGGCGTCGTCCATGCCGCGCCTCACCTTGGCCTTGAGCTGCGTTACGAACGCCTCGTTCATCGAGCCGAGCACTGGAAGCAAAAGCGAAGACTGAGGGTTGGCGCTGTCGTAGCCATCGCTGGCGCCGACGACGCGGACACCGGTCGCTTCTGCCAATTCCCCGTGCCGCAGCGACTCGATCGTGTTGCGGCTCAGGCGGGAAAGGTCGTCGATCAGGAACCACGACACCCCGAACTCGTTGCGTCGCTCGACGATCGTCTTGGCGAGCGTGTAGCCGGTACGGCAGGCGAGAGTGCCGCTGACGGCGGCATCGGCCAGGACGTAGCACCAGGGCACGAAGATTCCTTCCCGCCGAGCACGGTTCAGGACGTTGAGCAGCTGCTGATCGAGCGACCTCGGATTGGAGTTTTCGTCGCTGAACCGCAGATACGCGACCGCCAGGGCGATCCAGACGATCGGAGTGCCGGCTGGGCCGAAGACCTCCGCGGACTGCTGTCGAAACCGTCGCTCGAAGTCATCGGCCATCGCCGCGATCGTGGGGGGCTCAGCGCACGGCACGGCGGCCGTTCCGGCGAGGTCAGGCCATAGCCGGGCCTGGGTCTCGAGATAGGTGCGAGCCAAGTCGAGCAGGCCCTCTCGCATAGGCATGCCGAAATCATTGCTTCGCGCCCGCCCACGGCGGGACACGAATGCGTCGTTGCTGAAACCGGAGAGTTGGGGAACAGGGGAATCACCGCCGGCGTGGCCGGCGTCGTTGTTGAAACCAATCATGCTGGAAACCTCGGAGGCGATTGGTGCCTCCGGGGTGGAGCAGGGGGGCGGGCGTGTGGCCCGCCCCCGTCAGCGTCGCTTCCGTTTACGCCGAGACGCCGATCTCGCCCGCACCGCATCCCCGTCGAACCAGATCTGAAACGGGACGGGGTACGGGCAGAGATCGGTGGATTTCTCGGGCGTTTTGCGGATATGCTGCCTCGTTAGGGAACGGCCGTCGCGGGTCGCCCCGACTTTCCAAAAACAACGAATCAATCGTGTTTTTGGGGCCATCCGTACCGGTTCAATGTTTGAACCGTGCCCATTTGGGAACTGTAGAAAACGGCGAATAAAACGGCAAAACCGTTTTGGTCGTCGGAGGGTTCAAGTGGGCAGGCGTTCAAATGATGAAACACCATGTATTCGTGTGGTGAAATCGACCGGATATTGCCAGGTTCGTATTGGCGGAAAAACGTATTCGTTGGGCCGAACGGATACCGGCCGGCCAACGACGGCGATGGCGGCCCGTGCGGCCGTCCTGTGGGCGGAATACACGAACGGGGTGTTGCCGGCCCCGCCAGTATCCAGGCGGCCCGAGGGGGCACCTATCGCCACGCTGGCAAATGCGTTTCTCGACCACGCCGAAACGTACGACCGCGACCGGAACGGCAAGCAAACTTCCTCGTGGCATGGGTATCGGGCGGCGTTGCGTTGGTTGCAACCGTGGTTCAACCGTGGCGTTTCTGAATTCAATCCGGCAGCGTTGCGGTCAATTCAAACCCGCATGGTGAAGGCCAGACGTTCCCGGTCCGGCATCAACAAAACCATTAAGTTGATTCGGCGGGTTTTTGCGTGGGGCGTTTCCCACCAAATCGTTCCCGTCGAAATCGTTTCGGCAGTGGCTACCGTTGAGCCGTTGCGACGGGGGAGCACGGACGCCCCGGAAACGGCCCCGGTCTGCGAAGTGGCGGACGATACCGTTGATGCCACGTTGGCCCACCTGGGGCCAGTGGTGTCCGCCATGGTTCAATTCCAGCGGGTGACCGGATGCCGACCTGGTGAAGTTCGCTTGGTGCGGCCGTGCGACATTGACCGGACCGGGGACGTCTGGGTCTATAGACCCAAATGGCACAAAACCGGCTGGCGCGAGGGTTCCACGCCCCGGAAAATCGCCATTGGACCGCGGGGGCAGGAAATCATCGGGCCATTCTTGGAACGTGACCCGAACGCCTACTGTTTTTCGCCGGCTGAATCCGAGGGACTGAGGGCCGCCGAATTGCGGGCCGCCCGGAAAACAAAACTGTACCCGTCCCATGAAACCCGGCCGACGAAGAAAAACCCGAAACGCCAACCATCGGAACGATACGAAACGGGTTCATACCGCCGGGCAATTCATCGGGCAGCCGCTGCCGCCGGCGTTGAACCATGGTCGCTGGATGAAGTCGAGGACATGCTGGAGTTTCTGGCCGCCAGCTGCAATCACGCTGAGGATGCCAAGAAAGAAGCTCGGCTCGACACGATCTGTCGGAAACTCGAAAAGCTGGTCGGGTAGGGGTGGCGGCTGGCAGGACGTGCAGCAGCTCCAGTGGTTCACCCAGATGCGTCTGAATCTGGTTTCACGCGGTCGAAGCCATCCTCGTCTTCATCTGCTTGCGAGCCTCCGGTTCGACGGAAGCCGGCTCCTGCCGGCCGTCGACAATCAGCTGGATATCACCACCGCACCTGGGACACGCCAGCGGAAACTCCTCTCCCAGCCGTGCCAGCAGTTTGGCCCAGGCGATCGGCGACGTGTCGTGGTGGCAAGGCCTTGTATCAACGGTCCCAGTCGAACCGCAGCAGCCGCTCCCCGCGGCAGCCGAGATACGGTCATGCTCGCCCGTCTTCGCGTCCCGTTGCTTGCCGAGATTCCTGATGGCAACGCCGTGACCGCTGGCCGCAGCGGGTGGTTCACTGCAAACACCCCGCGATACCGATGCCGGTGCCGCCGGGGCGGTGGGATCAGCGTTGCCACGCCGCGTTCAACCAATAGAAAAGAGTCCTGACACCTTTCTGTGCTCCGCCACAGGTGTTGCCGGCGATGCGGAAGCGATCGTCTCAGGCGATGCCCATCTTCTCGGGATTGGCGAGTCCCGTGGAGTTCCCATCATAACGCCCGCCGTGGCTGTGAATCGGCTGGGGCCGTGACTGTCACGTCCGACGCTGGCCGATGACACTTCCACGCGAGTGAAACGACCATTTACGCTGGGTTGCCTCCGCAAGAAGAAGGCGACGCCGGCCGACGGTTCCCCTGCGACGAAAGCGCACTCGCCCGGGCGATCGCGGAGACATTCGCTCGCCGCAGAACGCCACTGCCCCGAACCGTCCCGCCGGGCCTTTCCGATGACTTTGATTGACGATGACCCCACGGCCAATCGACCCTGGCGGGGATTCCTCACGCGAATGCGACCGGTGAACGAGGCGACCGACTTTGCCGCGGTGTTCCGCAGGGCACGACTCCGTCTTTGGCCGACAATCATGGCTGCGGGCGGCCCGATCGCTTGACCCGAGCGGCCGAAAGACAGGACGGTCAACCGCACATTCGCAACCGCCTCGCCCGCCTGCATCAGCCGAACAGTCGGTTCCCGCTCCGCTTTGAGGCCAATTCGCCGACGTGTCCTTCTGGGGAACAGCAGAAAAAGGTGAGAAAGAGTCGGCTCGCGCGGGAAATTTTGTCGTCCGCGCAGACCGCTTCCGAATCACCTGGAATGTGGCAGCGGGACCGAGCGTCGAGAAGGGGGGGGGCGAACGTGATTGCTCCATGATTGCCCAGTTGCACCTCAGCCCGCACTCGTCGGCTGCGTGGCCTCCAACCAGGTCACCTCAACCGACCGACTCGCTTTCATTGCATCCGCGACGTTGGCATGGGTGTAGCGGCAGAACCGCTCAACGTTCTTGTCAACGGAATCGGGGCTGGCTGACCACCCGCTGGGTTGACCGTATAACTGACCGTATAAGGGTGCAAAAAACGCCTTAATCCGGTCAAAGAGACAGTCGTTTGCAACCCCCCGTGAGGAGCGTTATAGCACGTAAGTTCTCGGTCGAAATGGCCCTTCGCCCAAGCGAGCTGGAAGCCGCTGGGGGTCAAGAGGGCGCAGGTTCAAATCCTGTCGCCCCGACTGATGGAAAGGGTCCGATAATGATTGCCTGCCGTCGTCACAGTGGCTTGGGGGTTAGTCGGCCCCCACCGTCCGCACTGTGTTTGCCAGTTCACCGATTCCATCAATGGCAATTGAGACGCGATCCCCCGGAGCAAGGGTGAACGAGTCGTCGGGCACGACGCCGGTGCCTGTGAGCAAGACAACACCGCCCGGGAACGACTGCGAACGCCAAAGATAGCCAGCCAGTTCCTTGAATGACCGCTTTAACTGATTAACGCTGGTCTGGCCCGAGAACACCTCGCGCTGCTCCCGCCAGATGGTGACCGTGATAAACCAGCTGCGGGCCTCTGCCTCGTCGGGCCCGAGGACAATCCACGGCCCCAAACTACAGGAGCGGTCATAGACCTTGGCCTGTGGGAGATAGAGAAGATTCTCGCCCTCAATGTCGCGGGAGCTCACATCATTGCCGATCGTATAGCCAACGATGTCAGCGGTAGAGTTCATGACCAGCGCCAACTCCGGTTCCGGCACGTTCCATTCCGCATCAGAACGTATGCCGATGCTGTCGTCAGGACCAACCACCTTCTCGGCGATGGCTTTGAAGAACAGTTCAGGCCGTTCGGCTTCATATACCCGGTCGTAGGCAAGGCCACTGAAGTCCGACTCTTCAACCCGTGCAGCTTTGCTCCGCAGGTAGGTGACACCGGCGGCCCAGACTTCCTGGTGTTCAACCGGCGGCAGCAGGAGGACGTCAGCGATCGGGTACTGGGAGGTGGCTTTCTCGCGTGCCGCCAGCAGTGCTGCTGATGGATTGTCGGCTTCCAGCACAGCGGCAAGTGACCTGATGCCACTGGCCGACAGGTCAACAATCGTTCGGCCGACGACCGCCCCAGCCCGCGGCTGGTCTGGCTCACGGGGCAAACAGAAACGACAGATTCGCTCGTGCTGATCGGGAGGCGTCATCGCCGAGGCCTTTCGTTCGGTGGTGCTACAGGGTTCGTGTGAGAGGATAGCCGCTGCGGAGGCAGGGTGGCTGATGAGGATCGTCAGTCGGTCGACTTGGCAGGGGGCGTTGCAGAAAACTGCTAGATTTTTGTTCTGTTCTTCAGATGCTGAACCCACAGCAAGGTAGCGGCGGCACTCGCGGCAGAGGCCGCAAAGGAGTCGCCGCTGGCGAAGCAGCATATCGAATCCCCAAGCACCACCTTATGAACAACGAAACGCCATCCGGATTTCAGGACTTTCAGCCTGACAGCCCCGCCGTTTACGACGTCCAGACAACCGCCGCCGGGCCTGCGGGGAACCTGCCGCTTACTGATAAGATGCTGAGGGAGAGCCCGAGCGGTGACCTCTTCGGCCTCTCGCAGAACGTGGGCATGGGCTGGGATGCAGCTGGTGCCGCAGACCGGCAGGTGCTGATTCTCTCGACCCAGGGCGGTGTGCGGGCTGCAGATGGCAGGCCAATTGCCCTCGGCTACCACACCGGTCACTGGGAGATCGGCCTATTGGTTCAGGCAGCTGCGGCCGAGCTGCGAAGACTGAGCAAGATTCCGTTCGCCGGTTTCTGTTCCGATCCCTGTGATGGTCGGACCCAGGGAACGGTGGGGATGTTTGACAGCCTGCCCTACCGCAATGACGCGGCCATCGTTCTGCGGCGGCTGGCCCGATCACTGCCGCTGCGGGAAGGGGTGATTGGAATTGCCACCTGCGACAAGGGCCTGCCAGCCATGCTGATGGCCGTGGCGGGTCTCACCGACCTGCCGGGCATCGTCGTGCCGGGTGGAGTCACCTTGCCCCCGCGCGTGGGCGAAGATGCCGGGCAGATTCAGACCATCGGCACCCGCTACACGCACGGCCTGATCACGCTTGAAGAAGCAGCCGATCTGGGCTGCCGGGCCTGCGCGTCGCCAGGAGGGGGCTGTCAATTTCTCGGTACAGCCGCCACTGCCCAGGTCGTTGCGGAGGCACTGGGGCTTACGCTGCCCCACGCTGCCCTTGCCCCCAGCGGGCAGCCGGTCTGGCATGACCTGGCGGTCCGGTCGGCGCGGGCACTTGTCGCGCTGGCGGCCAGCGGCACGACAACCCGTGAGCTGCTCACCCCCGCCAGCATCACCAACGCCATGACCGTTCACGCCGCCTTCGGGGGTTCGACCAATCTGCTCCTGCACCTGCCTGCCATCGCTCATGCCGCCGGCCTCATTCAGCCCACCGTCGATGACTGGATTGCCGTGAACCGGCGGACACCGCGGCTGGTAAGCGTGTTGCCCAACGGCCCGGTGCATCATCCGACCGTGCAGGTCTTTCTGGCGGGCGGGGTGCCCGAGGTCATGCTGCACCTCGATCGGCTCGGGCTACTCGACACCAGCGTTCCGACCGTCTCAGGGGGGACGCTGGCCGACCAGCTTGGCTGGTGGGAGAAGAGTGAGCGGAGAGGACGGTTTCGCGAGATTTTGCGACGCGAAGATGGTGTTGACCCAGACGATGTGATCCTGAGCCCAGCCGTTGCGGCTGAGAAAGGCCTCAAAGGGACGATGGCGTTCCTCCGTGGTTCATTGGCACCGCAAGGGGCAATCGTCAAAGCCACAGCGATCGATCCGCGGGTGGTTTCACCCGCAGGAATCTACCGGCACTCAGGGCCAGCCCGTGTCTTTACCAGTGAGCCTGCGGCAATGGCCGCCATCAAGGCCGGTGAGATCGAGCCCGGGGATGTACTGGTGCTGGCGGGCATCGGCCCCATGGGTACCGGGATGGAAGAGACCTATCAGGTGACCGCAGCCCTGAAGCAGTTGCCGTTTGCCAGTCAGGTGGCCGTGGTCACCGACGCGCGGTTTTCCGGGGTTTCAACCGGTGCGTGCATCGGGCACGTCAGCCCCGAGGCACTCGCGGGCGGCCCGCTTGGAAAACTCATTGCCGGTGATGTCATTGCGATCGAAATCGACACCACTGCCGCAACCGGCAGCATCGAGTTGGCGGCACACGGCAGCCGAACATTCACCAGCGAGGAGGCGACGGCAGAACTTGCCCGCCGGCCGTCTGTTCCTGGCCTGGAAGCGGATCCGCGGTTGCCGGCCGACACCCGACTCTGGGCACTTTTGCAGGAGGCAAGTGGCGGGGTCTGGGCCGGTGCCGTCTTTGATGAAGCCCGCATTGCAGACCGCCTGCGGGCAGCCACAAGAACCGCATCAGTCGCGGCGGAATAGTGAATCCGAGTCAGTGACGGTAGATTCTCGTGACTCGAATGCCCCGCACCGTCTGGGGACGACCGGTGCTGTCCTGGAGGCCAGTCGGCGGCCGGCCGCCGAATAAACCATGCTCTACCGACCGTTACTCGCTGAGTGCTTCGGCACGTTTTGCCTGGTCTTCGCCGGGACCGGTGCCATCGTGATCGATCAGGTGACAGGTGGTGGGGTCTCACATGTCGGGATCGCACTCACCTTTGGACTTGTGGTGCTGGCAATGATCAATACCCTCGGCGATGTCTCCGGGTGCCACATCAACCCGGCAGTGACGCTCGGGTTCTGGGCAGCAGGAAAACTGGCTGGCAGGCAGGTGCCGCTCTACGTGGCCGCCCAATGCGTCGGCAGCCTGTTGGCCAGTGGCAGCCTGCGGTTGCTCTTCTTGGAAGCCGAAACCTTGGGTGAAACCGTACCCGCTGGAAGTCTGCTACAGACATTTCTGCTGGAGTCGCTGCTGACCTTCATGCTGATGACAGTCATCCTCAGCGTTGCCACCGGAGGCAAGGAGAAGGGCCTGCTTGCCGGCATCACCATTGGGGCTGTCATTGCTCTTGAAGCGCTCTTCGCGGGGCCGATCAGCGGGGCCTCGATGAATCCCGCCCGCTCCCTCGGGCCGGCCGTGATGCTGCTGCGGTTCGAGAGCCTCTGGGTCTATCTGCTGGCGCCGGTCCTCGGCGCGGTTGCTGCCGTACCACTTTGCAAGAGACTGGGCAGGCTGGACCAATCTGAGTTGCCGCCACCTGAGGCATCCGGTTGAACCGCAGGCCGCCCGCAGCCAGTTTTTCGCCGTCAGGCGGCAGCCGGAGATGAGGCTCTGTTTGAAAGCTCAGCACCCGGCTTTGAGCGACTCTTTTGCCCCCGGCGTTTTCTTGCATTGCCGTGGCCTCAGTCTGCTGCCTGGCATCCGCGGAGCCTTCGATTCGAAACTCGGCCACGACCCCAAACAGCTTCTTGTCGGAAATCCATTTAACCGTGGGGACTCAAAAAGACCGCGCGGTCGATCGGATGGTTCGCCCAGCCCGTGCAGTTGGATTGGCCTCGGGCGGATCGACCTCCGCCAGTGGCTGTGGCAACCACCATGAGGGGGCCGCCTTGGATCGTTCTTCGAGGGTCACGCCTCCGGCCAGTCGGCACCGGCGGCGATCCGGTCGCGAATGACCACCGCTGCCGCCGGTGCCTGCGGCGGCCTGAACAGGCCACCGGCAAGAGGCATGACTGCCGTCAAACGGGCTGGCCTTCTCTGAGCGGATTCGCGCCGAGCGACAACCAGACGGCTCATCGACACTGCGAGTGGCGTGCGGCACATGCGTTGTTCTCCCGAGGCCATCGAGAGCGATCAACAGAGAATGTCGGGGGGTTCTTTCTGATCATTCGTATGAATATTACGAGTAGCCCGCTGACGGGCCTGCCTGCCGGCCGCACGAAGCGGATTTCTTTTACGGTTTTTTGGGACTGTATCCCTGGCCTGGCAGACCGGATGGTATGCTCGACGAATTGGGTGACCGTGGACAGAGTCTCCCGCCGCAGCATGCGGCAACCAGCAAGCCCGAGAGCCCTTGGCGTTTTCGGGTGGTTCCCAAGTGGAAAAGGTCATGGATGGTCTTTCCACGGATGGTAGTCATCTCGCAAGGCTTCGTCTGTGAGCCGTTCCATTCCCGGAGATCGCTTTCATGTCGCCCGACTCATCAACAGGCAGCAGCACCCGCCGCAGCTTTCTCAAAGCAGGTTCGGCCACTGCCGCGACCGTACCAGCCCTCTCAAGCTTGTTGGCCGGTACCACGGCAGCGAATGCCCACGCAGCCGGTGGCGATTCGATTCAGGTTGCCCTGATCGGCTGTGGTGGCCGAGGGGGTGGGGCGGCGGCCAATGCCCTGGCCGTCATCGAAGCGCCACTGAAACTCGTCGCACTTGCCGATGTCGTGCAGGGCAGGGCCGAGATCGTCAGGCGAAATCTCGGGGCCAAGCACCCCGACCGGGTCGATGTGCCCGATGAGCGGATGTTCATCGGCTTTGAAGCCTACAAGGAGGCGATCGATGCGCTCCGTCCCGGCGACATCGCGATCTTCGCGACCCCGCCCGCGTTCCGGGCACCGCACTTTGAATATGCAATCAAAAAAGGGTTGCACGTCTTCATGGAGAAGCCGGTCGCGGTCGATGGGGCGAGTGCCCGGCGGATCATCGACCTGGCGGCCAAAGCTGATGAGAAGAAACTCAAGGTTGGCGTGGGCCTGATGTGCCGCCACTGTCCGCGGCGGCGAGAACTCTTCGACCGGCTGCAGGCCGGTGAGGCGGGTGACCTGATCGCCTTCCGGGCCTATCGCGAGCACAACCCCGTTCACAACCTCGACCTCTTTCCCGGAGTGCCGAAGGATTCGACCGAACTGCTCTGGCAGGTCAAGCGATTCCACAACTTTCTCTGGGCTAGCGGCGGCATTTTCAGCGACTACTATATCCACAACATCGACGAGGTCTGCTGGATGAAGGACGACTGGCCGGTGACGGCGATTGCCACCGGGGGTCGCCACTTCCGTGGCAAGATTGATGACCAGAACTTCGACTCCTACGGTGTTGAGTTCACCTTTGCCGACGGGGTGAAGTTCTTTTTTGCCGGCCGGGCGATGAAGGACTGCCAGCAGCAGTTCGGTGGCTTTGGCCAGGGCTCAAAGGGGGCCTTCACGATCTCGGCCCGGGGGCACTTTCCCTCGCGGGCGACGATCTACAAGAGCCAGCAGATGGACAAGGACAACATCCTCTGGACAGCCGAACAGCCCGAGCCGAATCCGTATCAGGAAGAGTGGAACCATCTTGTCTCCGCGATTCTCTCCAATCAGCCCTACAACGAAGCGGTCCGGGGTGCCAAGGCGAGCCTGGTCACGGCAATGGGCCGGTTCGCGGCCCACACCGGTCGACTGGTCAGCTATGACGAGATGCTGGAGATGCCGGTCGACATCGCCGCAACTGCAGGCGAGATCAAAGATGGATCGCCCGCTCCGCTGCTGGCCGATGCAGAGGGCCGCTATCCGGTGCCGATGCCGGGCCGCTACAAGTTCGAATACCACGACTGATCGGACAGTTGCCCCACTGACTGTGTGCTGCCTGCGGAGTTCTACCACGAAGACACGAAGGTGAGGGCACACCGCAGCTGTGGCGAGCCTCCCGCTGCGGGGGGCGATGGGCGGGGCATGCTATAATTTGGTCGGCATGCGATTGAAAGCCGTCGCCCTTAGGCTGTTTTCCCTGTGTGCTCCGTGTCTCTGTGTGATTGTTCAAACGGAGGCCGCGGTATTCAACGATCGTCCGCTCTCACCCCCCCAGACTGCATCATGTGCACCATTTCAACGCCTCGTTCTTTTCGCCACCTCCTGCTCGCTGCTGCCGTTGCTCTGTTGCCCGCTGCGGCTGTCGCCGGCGATGTGACTCCCGGCTTTGTGAAGGGAGCCGAGGAACCCAAAACCACGCCGCCGCCGGTGAAGTGGCAGGACGGCTGGCTGGTGCCCTATGACGAGGCGATTCCCGGTACAGACATCAGCTTCCGGATGGTGCCGATTCCGGGCGGCACATTCCGGCTGGGCAGTCCTGCCGATGAGGTGGGCCGCGATGAGATTGAGGGACCGCAGGTCGCGGTGACGCTGCCACCGTTTTGGATGGCTGCCTGCGAACTGACCTGGGCCGAATACAAGGCCTTTCTCTCGATGCTCGACCTCTTCAAGGCGCTCGAAATTTCCGGGGTGCGGCTGGTAACCGACAAGAACGTCGTCGATGCCGTCACGGCGCCGTCGGTGCTCTACGACCCAACCACAACTTTCATCAACGGGGAGGATCCCAGGCAGCCGGCGGTGACGATGACGCAGTACGCTGGCCGGCAGTACACCAAGTGGCTCAGTGGCTTGACTGGCCGGTTCTACCGGCTGCCGGCCGAGGCTGAGTGGGAACATGCCTGCCGGGCCGGCACGACCAGTCCGTTCTCACACGATGATGCCGAGTCACTCGACGACTACGCTTGGTTCGTTGACAATGCCGACGACACAACCCATCCCGTCGGTGAGAAGAAACCGAATGCCTGGGGGCTCTACGACATGCACGGCAATGTCAGTGAGTGGGTGCTCGACCAGCTCACAGACGATGGCTATGCAGCCTTGGCAGACAAGCCCCAGCCGCTCCCGCTGGCTGCCGTCATCAACTGGCCGACTCAGCTTGAACAGCGGGTAGTGCGGGGCGGGGCCTACTATGACGAAGCGGCCCAGTGCCGCTCGGCGGCTCGGCGCGGCTCGGAGGACGAGGCCTGGAAGGATGTCGATCCCAACCTGCCCAAGAGCCCGTGGTGGTACACCGAAGAGCCTGCCCTCGGCGTCGGCATGCGGTTGGTGCGACCCGTTGAGCCGCCGGCAGAGAAAGAGGCCCGCCTCCGCTGGTGGCAGGCCGACATTGAGAGCATCGATTATGACACTGCCGACCGGCTCTCGCAGGGGCGGGGTGCCCAGGGGCTTGTCGATCCTGAGTTGCCCGAGCAGGCCAAAGCGCTCGGGCTGCTTGACTAGCCGTTGTGCTTAACAGCATTCAGGACGGCAGGCTGGACAGAATCTGGCGGGCCATACCAGAAATATGAGCCTTCATTGCCTTGCGTGCAGCGAATGGTTCACCCTTTTTGATCGCCTGTTCGATACGGCGATGCTGCTTCGCGGTCGGTGCCACCCGCTTTGCTAGCCGATCGGATGAAACCTGCATGTGATTCCAGGAGAAGACTAGCGACAGGACCTGGGCGGTTTCAAAAAATTGTCGGGCGATACGGTTGCCGGCGGCGGTGAGAATCACCGCATGAAATTCACGGTCAAGACCCGACAGCTGGCGGCGGTGGGCGGCCTGCTCCAGCCAATTGGTCAGGTCAGGGCGTTTGGCGATCTCAGCAACTTCGTCACAGATCTGGCCCAGCCGCCTCCGCTGCGTAGCTGTTGCCAGGCGGGCGGCCTGCTCAGCAGCATGTGGCTCCATTGTCTCTCGGATCTCATAGAGTTCCCGCAGATCACGTGGGGAGATTTCCCGTAGGTAGACCCCTGACTGTGGCCGGTGCTCAATGAGCCCCTCGGCCTCGAGTTGCAACAGTGCCTCCCGCACCGGGCTGCGGCTGAGGTTGAGTTCCTTCGCCAGCAAGCGGTGCGACAGCCGCTGTCCGGGCCGCACGTCACCGTCAAGCAGGAAGTTGCGAATTTCTGCATAGGCATCAGTGCCCCCGAAACGTGGCGGTTTGGTCCGGATCATGAGGTCTCAAAGAGCGAAGCTGGAAGGTTGTGAAAAATCGAAAAGATTCCTCGATTATTTATAACAGATTCGCTCGGCAGCAGTATGCCGTTTTTGGGTGCGTTACGGCCAGAGGCACAAGGGACACCGCCTTAGCGGGTCGGCCAGTTGTGCAGCCGGCCCGCCGAGTCGCCAGCCAGGACAGCCTTGCCGTCGAAGGAGATGGCCACCCGAGTGGGAACAATCGTCACGCCGGCAGGGGCATCGTCGGGAATGGCAAAGGACTTCTCTTCTTTCCCCTTGGCCGACCAGAGCTTGATCTTGCCATCACGACCGCAGGTTGCCAGTTCGCCTGCGGGCCCAAAGGCCGCATCGAGAACACCGTTGGGCACGGTGCCATAGACTCCCTTGGGCCGCTTGGGCGGGTGAGCGTTCGGCTTGCTCGCCACCGGCCAGCCGTCTTTGACATCCCACCAGACAACCAGGCCGTCTTCACCGCAGGAGGCCACCACCCCACTGTCGCTCCGCCATGAAAGAGCCCTGATCGATCCCTTATGCTCGGCCAGCGGCAGGACCACTCCGCCGCTTTCAGCATCCCAGAGATGGATGTTGCCGATTCGGTCGCCGGTGGCCAGCAGCTTGCCGTCGGGGCTGTAGGCGATCGCGGTCACCCAGTCGGTATGTTTGGTCAAGCTGTGCAGCAGCGAACCATCTTCGGTAGAGAAAACCTTCACCACCCGGCCTGAGCCACCAAGGGCCACTCGGCGCTCATCCGGAGAGATGTCGGCGGCGATTACGGCATCGGTTTCGTCACCGACAGTCGCCAAGCGGTTGCCGGTCACAACATCAAAAATGGCTGCCACTCCAGTCTGGACCGGCCGCCCTCCAGCCACCAACAGCCGGCCGCCAGACGAACTGAACCGCAACACATGAGGTTCACCCTCTGGAAAGGCGATCGCCCCCAGCGACTGCTCGGGCGTTGCCATCAGATCGATCAGTTCGTACGAGGCAACGGCCGTCAGGTCAGCCCGCGGGCTCGCCGCCAGCGCCAGCACCGGGAATGGTCGCCGCAGCTGTGGCCGTTCGACCACCGGCAGATCGGCCGGCATGGGGGCGGGTCCATCGTGACTGGCCACCGTCGTGGGCGTGAAGCCAAGCGTTCGCATCGCGGCAGCGCTGCTACCGGCATTTTCACGCAAACCGGTGTCGATCCACTGTTTGATCATTGCCACCTGCTCCGGCGGCACTGGGTCGTTGTCGGGCGGCATCCGCTCGCCCTCCTCCTCGGCGGTGATTACCTCGACCAGCCGGCTGGCACTGGACCGGCCGGCCACGACCACCTCGCCGCCGCTGCCGCCCTTGATGAGGCCGGTGTAGCTGGCAAAGTTGAGGCCCGACTCCTGCTTACCTTCGCCATGGCACTGCAGACAGTGCTGTTTAAGGATGCCCGCAATGTGCTCCTCAAAATTGATCGGCTTCTCGGCATCGGCAGCCACTAGTTGACCAGCGAGCAAGGCCATGGCAAGAACGAGTGAAAGACAGCGCATTGGGAAACCTCTTAAGAAATCGGCTCCGGGAGCCCCAGGGTGTGTCAGGTGATCAATGGTTGAACAGGAACTCACTTGAGCTGAGCAGACCGGCAAAGATGTCTTCATAGCCGGCCGGGCTGCCGCCGTCGGCGGCAACTTGGAGCATCGTCTCCATCTCGGCTGCTGTCGGCCGCCGCGAAAGGGCTCGAATGAAAATTGCTTCGATCACGCCCTCGGGGCTGGAGTGCTCGTCGATGATCTGCTTGAGCACGCCATTCGTGGCAGCCGTGTGGACCCTGGGGCTGACGGTGTCACCCACCAAGAGATGCATCACCTGTGGAAGGGAGGGGTTGGTCTTCGTGTCGCAGGCACAGACGGTTTTCCGGGCTGATTGACCAAACGTGTCAAGCACGTAGTCACCGGTAGCATGATAACCGTACCCCCGATTGATGTAGTTGATCGCCTTGGTGCCCTTGGGTGCCTTTGGGAGTGAGCGGGGGACACCGGTGACCGCGACGATCGAGTCGAGCAGCACGTCGGCCCGCAGGCGGCGAAGCATGGCGTGGGAAAACTGTCGCTGGTCGCCGACAGCGGATGGCGTCGGCTCCGCTGAAAGCTGGTAGACCCGCGAGTTGCAGATGTCACGAATCAGGGGCCGAATCCGGCGGCCGTGTTCCGCGAACCGGGCGGCCAGACCGTCGAGCAGTGGCCCGTTGGCGGGCGGGTTCGTGGCCCGGAAGTCATCGACCGGATCGACGATGCCGACACCGAAGAGATGGGCCCAGAGTCGGTTCACGATGTTACGGTTAAAGAGATCGTTGCTGGGGTCGCGAATCCAGCCGGCGAGAGCCCGTCGGGGATCACCGTCACCAGCTACCGGCTCGACCACTCCGAGCAGTTTGGCAGGGACGGGCCGGCCGTCCACCGCGTGCTTCGCGGGCGCTGCAGTGGGGTCAAAAATCACGCGGCGATCGCGACCGTCGCTGCCCTTCTTCCGTTTGACGCAGGTGAAAAAGCTGACAAACCCGTAGTAGTCATCCATTGTCCAGCGGTCGAAGGGATGGTTGTGGCACTCGGCACACTGCATCCGCACTCCGAGGAACAATTGCGAGAAGTCGGCAGCCATCACCTTCGGGTCGAGGTTGTAGTTGTGGATGAGCATCGTGTAGAGCCCGGTTTGACCATCGACGTTGGTGCTGCCGACGGCAGTAGCCATGTCGGCCACAACCTCATCGAAGGGCCGGTCGGCCGCCACCTGTTCCCGGAGCCAAGCGACGAAGGCGTTGGCTGGCTTATGCGAATCGGCCCGGCCGGTGTAGTCCATGCTGGCGACCCTGCAGAGTTCAGCCCAAAGGGCGGTGTAATAGTCGGTGAAGTCCTCGCTGGCGAGTAGGGCATCGATCTTCTTGGCTCGCTTGTCGGCCGAGCCGTCAGTCATGAAGGCGTGATATTCCTCTACCGTTGGTGGCCGAGCGGCAAGGTCGAGCGTGACGCGACGCAGGAAGGTCTCGTCATCGCAGATCTCTGAGGGGGCGATCCGCAGTTTCTGTAACCGGTCAAAAACGAGCCGATCGATGAAGTTGTGCTCGGGCGGGCTGGGCCAGGCAAAGCCGGGATCGTCCGCGAGCACGATCACCTCTGCCCCGATGGTGAATCGGCTGAAGCGAGCGAAGACGGTGGTGTCTCCGGCGGCTGTCGCGGTTACCCGCCCAGTCGCGTCGATCTCGGCCACGCTGGGGTTGTTGGTGCCAAACAGGGCCAAAGCAGTGACGTCGCGAGTTGAGCCGTCGGTATAGCGGGCAGTCACCCGCAGGTCCGACTCGCCACCAGCCTTGTCAAAGAGCAACGAAGTGTCTGAGACCGAGATGCCCGCAACATCGGCCACCTCACCCACATCGTCGGTCGCGCCGGCCGCAATCCAATTTCGCAGCGTTGCATACAGGTCGCTATCGCGGTCGAAGAGTTTTCCGCCGGTGTGAGAGACCTTGCCGGTTGCCTTCAACAGCAGCAGGCTCTGCTCAGGGACGGCGGTGTTGACCCGGCGGCCGGGCATCTCGGAGACAATGCGGCGGTAGTCCCCTGACGGGTCGTAGCCAAACAGGGAGAGCATGAAGCCGTCCTTCCCCCGGGCCGAGCCATGGCAGGTGCCGGCGTTGCAGCCTGCCCGGAAAAAGACGGGCATCACATCCTGGCGAAAGCTGGGAGCAGCAGCGGGTTCCGCGGCGGCCACGCCGGCAGCCATGGTGAGCATTCCCAAAACGAGGGCAGTGGCAGTTTTCATTCGTTTCCCGACGTTTCTCTGAAAGGGTATTGGGGTGGGCCGGGGCGAAAATCTCATTCCCGGCGGGGGTCGATTCGTAGCCGGCCGTTGCCGGTCCGGAGACTGACGGCTTCGCCGCCGATGCTGAATTCGAGGTCGCAGGTCAGTTCCCCCACCATGCCGAGCAGGGCTTCGTCACGGGCCTCAAGCTCGACGGTGACTTCGGACGTGCTGCTATCAATCGTGGGTGGTGGGCCGACCGCGGTCACGCCCACCGGCAGGCCGAGCATGCTGACGCGGGCGGTCCCCGAGAAGGGCTGGAGTTGTTTCACGGTCCACCGGTAGGCCAGCTGTTCACCACGACGAACGCTCTGCGGCTCACTCGAGAGTGCGACGAACGGGTCGGCCACGGTGAGGTTCACCACTTCGGAAGAGACCCGGACCCGTTCAGCGCCGCTGACGTTATCGCCACCCATTTTGCCGCTGGGCTCAACAGTGGTGACCATTACATAAAGCGGTCCGGAGCCGAGCCTGGTGCTGGCGGTGGCGGTCAGGGTCAGGCTGGCACGACTCTCGCCCGAGGGGATGATCGTCGCGGCCGGAGTACCGACCCCGGGAGGAGCCAGTTCACACTGCACTTCAAGCGGCTGATCAAACCCAGGCTGACGGTCGATCTGGACGGGAATCGTGAGGGCGGCTCCCCGCATCAACGGCTGTTTGGGCATCTCAAGGGCGACCGCAAACCCAGCCGGCCGGCTGACGGCCGCCGCGAACCGGTCAACCCGGATATTTCGCCAAGGAAAGTGCGAGTACGACACCCGCTGCAGATTCTGCTGATTGATCGTTGTCAGTGGTGTCTCCGCGTCGGCCGGTTTGGCCTCAATCTGGATCAACGAGGCATCAATTGGGGCATCAGGTTCGGCAACCAAAGTGAGTGGCCATGTTTTCTGCAAGGATGGCAACCGGGTGGTGAGGGCCCGGAGGCCCGGTGGGAGACCGGAAACCGCCAGGTCGATTGGGCCGCTGATGCGGCTGCCTTGGCCGGGATAGAGCGAAAGGTTCACGGTCCAGCGGCCGCCCTGGGGAATCGAAAGCGAGGTCTTCCGAGGCCGCTCGGGTTTGTAGTCCTCCCATGAGAGCCCGACATGCAGGGTGTTGACAGGCGGGGCAATTTCAACGCGATAGACGTGGGTCGGGCCTCCCATGCCCCGCGGATCGCTGATTTCAAGCAGGTAATCACCACTTTGCTTTGGCGTCCAGATGACTGAGGGGTCGAACGTGTCGGGAAAATCACCATGCCCGCCGAAAATGTCGCGGTCCTGGTAGCTCGCGTCATCGGCCTCCAACTCGATGCCACCCGGCTCGC
This sequence comes from uncultured Pirellulales bacterium, assembly GCA_965662195.1. Classification (GTDB taxonomy): domain Bacteria; phylum Planctomycetota; class Planctomycetia; order Pirellulales; family UBA1268; genus UBA1268. Next base: position 4,423 of record CBFIHA010000049.1, on the reverse strand, counting down.
CTGCTGCATCGATTGGCCGGATGCGAATCCGCGGATCGACCGGGCTGCCCAGGGCCGCCGCCCAGACTCGCACCTGTAGTGGCACATCCTTTTCTGCCGTCAGCCGATACCGGTCGGTCTCATCCGGTTTGGCGAGAATGCCATTCACGGCAACGGGTAGCGTCGAAACCCGGGTTTCATCGGCATCTGCCTCTTCCAGCAGGTTGGGGAACGGGCATGACCGGAGGACAAGCGGGGAGGGCCCCTCGCCGAACAGCGGAAAGGTCCCGACAGTCTGCGGCACCGTGACCGACGATTGCGTGGTGCCCAGGGGGTCACCAAGCAACTGCACTTCAACCGCGCTGCCGGCCGGTCCTCCTGTTGGAAAGGCAGCCAGCGGCCGGGCAAAGCGGCCGATGTGAATTGCATATTCCCGGGTCTGCGGCACGAACATCGCTCGTCGCAGGACCACGGTGTACTCGCCGTCGGCAGGCAGTTTGACTGCCACCAATGGATCCTGACGGTTCAGCGGCGAGTCATCGTTGCCCGCGATCTTGCGTCCGCCGGCATCCAGAATGGTCACGACGGAGTCGTAGCCCTCCGGCACCGGGTTCCAGTTCAGGTCGTCACCCATGCTGACCATCTCAACCTCGACCGACAGCCGTTGGCCGGCCTTCCCCACCACCCGAAAGCAGTCGATGTCATCGGCAGCGCTGTTGGAGAGCGTGCCCCGGACGGTGACGTTCGGCTCGACACCCAACGCTGTCTCCGGCGTGTCGTTCGTGTTGGCCTTCACCTCAGCTTCATCAACAACTGGGAATGGTGAGACGAGAACTGTTCCCAGCGTGGAGATGCCGGCATCGGTCAGCACTCGAAACGGATGCTCACCCGGCTGGCAGTCAGCAGCCACCTCAAGCTGGAAGGTCAGCTTTTTCTTGCTCTCGTCGAATTGGGTTCCGACACAGCGAATGCCAGCCGCTGGGGACTGCGCGGCCTTGGGGCTGCCGATGACAGGCGGATAAAAGATCAGGCCCCGGGCCTCATGCCCCCATCGATCGATGACAATCTCGGCGGTATTGCCGCGTCCGATCAGCCGGGGCTTCACGCCGGCGATCCAGGGGTCGGCAGCGACCGAGCCGACCAGGCTGGCGAGCAGGATCATCGTGCAGAGAGCAGCAGGAACAGGAAGCCGCATACTCGTGGAGCTCCAGAGGGGGGAGGGGCGGACGACAGCAGTGCCGAGTGAATCAGCCGAGCAACTGGGTGACGACCTTGGCGTCACGAATGATTTCAATCGGCCGGGTGCCGAAGGCCAGCAACTCTTTATTGGCATCGATGCCCATCTGGTGATAGATCGTCGCCATCAGGTTCTCGAGCGTGACGGCGTCGCGAGCCGGTTCGCCACCCGTTGAGTCGCTGGCCCCGTAGATCAGGCCCTGCTGAAAGCCACCGCCGGCCAGCAGCATCGAATAGTTGCGGGCCCAGTGGTCGCGACCACTCTCCTTATTCACCTTCGGCGTGCGGCCGAATTCACTCGTCACCCAGACGAGGGTCGAGTCGAGCAGGCCGCGGCGGTCGAGGTCCGAGATCAGCCCGGCCACCGCATAATCAAACGGCCGCATCTGATCGAGGCAGGCCTTGCGAACGTCTCCATGGCAATCCCACGAGCCATATTGCACGGTCACAAATCGCACGCCCGCTTCGACGAGCCGACGCGCGATGACGAGTCGTTCAGCCAGACCCTTCGGGTGCAGCCGCCCATCGGGACCTTTGACATCCCCGGTGACTTCACTGCCATAGAGTTCAAAGGTCTCGTCGGTTTCGCCCTCAAACGAAAAGGCCCGCTGGGCATCGGTCGAGGTCAGCAGTGAGTAGGCTCGGCTATGAAACTCATCCATGGTGTCGAGCAGCACCGGGCTGGCCTCGAGCCCACGAATCCGCTGTTCGACGGCATTGCGAACTGTCTGCCGGCGCTGGAACTGCTCAAGTGACATGCCGGCCGGGAGCGAGAAATCACGAACCGCGAAATTTTTCTTCTGTTGACCCGGGTCACCACCAGTCTCGAAGGGGGCATGGATGCTGGGCAGAAAGCCCGTGCCGCCGCTGGCCGCATTCTTCGCCGGCAACGCGATGTAGCAGGGCAGTTCACCCCGCCGGCCGAGTTCATGGGAAACGATCGAACCCATCTGCGGGTAGTCGATCACTGGCGTTGGCGTGTACCCCGTGTAGAGGTGGTAGGTCGCCAGGTTGTGGTCGGGAATTTTTCCAACCATCGTTCGCACGACGGTGAACTTGTCGGCGATCGCTGCAAGTTGAGGCAGGTTGTCGCTGAAGACATCACCAGTTTTCGTCTTCACGACCCCGAACGAGCCGCGGTAATCAATCGGCGCTTCGGGCTTCGGATCGAACGATTCGTGCTGCGGGAAGCCACCGGGCAGATTGAGTTGAATGACGCTCTTGATTCGTTCGGGCAATTTTGGAACGCCACCCGCTGCCGCCACCGATGCTTCACCGCGAGCGTGTCGCACCTGAAGAAAGTCAGCCAGGGAGAGTCCAAGCCCGGCAAGGCTGCCTGCCTGCAGCAGTTTCCGCCTCGATCGCAACTGTCGAAACCCTTCACAGCCGTGACGGCTGGCAGCGAGAGACTGATGAGTTGATCGTGCCATCGCAGAAACATCTCCTGTGCACCGGTCGCAGGGCAGAAGCCGAAACTCTTCTTTGATCGACTTCAACGGTCTGATTCTCCAGTGATCTGTCAGGACAGTCAAGGGAAATCATGCGAGTCAGGTCGCATGTCGGCGTGGTGCGTGCATTACGCCCTCCTGGCGGCCGGTGGAACAGCCACCGGCCGCCAGGAGGCGGGATTTCGCAGAAAAGATGCAAGCAGAGCCGGCTCAGTTGCCGCTGGCAGCCGCTCGTGCCGGCGGGGTGCCAACGTCGATCGTGTCGAGCAGTTTTTCGTGCTCGTCAATCGCCTTGTTGAGCGACGACTGCAGCTTGTCAACTGTCGCCTTGCTCTTGGCCTTGTCGATCGTTTCGGACTTCGAGAGTTCCTGCAGGGTTGCGTGGTGCTGCTTTGCCTCGTCAAGGTGAGCATTGACCTTGGCGACACCCTCCAGGCCGGCCTTGTTTCCTTCTGCCTGCAGGCTGGTCTTCATGGCGTCGAGATGGGCCTGGGTCTGGTCGATATGGTGGGCGATGGCGGTGTGCGTCATGCTGCTAACCTGCGGGGAGACCATCGGCGTGCTGGTCAGGTAGCGGCCGTAGTGACCGGCATGGTAGTAGGCACCATGCAGATGGCTGTGGGAGCTGTGGCCATAGAACGAGAAGTCACCGCGGGCCTTGGCGCCGGCGTCCCGCTGGGCAGCGGCGGGCAGGGCCAGTGAGAGGGCGACAACAGCGGTGAGCAGAGCGGCGAGGGGGCGGAACATGGAAACCTCCGGTGGATGGGACATTGGTGGAAGGGCTAAACGTCTTGGCAGTTTATACGACCGCCGGGCCGAGAAGGTCGCCGCCGCCGGTCTACCCCGTCCTCAAGGCGACCCAGTTGTGAATTCCTGCGGCCTGGAGGAGTTAGCGGACTGTTAGCGGGCCTTTTTGCTCGTCTGCTTGTTCAGCTTCGGGTTGGGCTCGAGCTTGAAAGAGAGTTCGTTCGATCCCGCACTGATTTCGACCTCAAGGTCGGTCGTTTCAACGCGGCCGTATTTGGGATGAATCAGGGGCTGCGGGGCGAGTTCCGGGTGAAGCATGGCCTCTTCGTAGGGGCGGGTGTCGGGCTGGGCCACGCCGGTGACCACCACCTTGTAGCGGCCCGGCCGAGCCCCATCGCTGGTGGTGAAGGTACCCAGGCGGAAGCTGCCGTCGGGCTGAATCTGTCCGCTCGGCCCAGTCTCGCCGCCGTAGAGCATGACTCGGCCGGCCGGCAGGGCCGTGCCGTCTGTCAGGGTCGCGGTGCCCGCGACCGGCACGGTGCCGTTGTCCTTGCCGCAACCGACTGCAGCGGCTAACAACAAGCCGGCGGCAAGCACGACGGTTTGTCGGCGTCCTGCGGTGCGTCGAAAAAGCAAGGATGGTTCTGCAAGGTTCTGCACAGTCACTCCTAAAGCCCGCTGTGCGGGCGGCATGATTCCAGCGGGACGATTAGCGGCGTGGCGTCAGGGAAGTGATGTCGGATTGCCGTCTGCCTTGTTGCCGAGGTTATCGAGCACGGTCTGGCTCGTGCTGACCGAAATGCCGACGACCGACCCGTCGCACAGGACAAACTGGCAGATCTGTGGATGCCAGCTGCCCAGCGTGGGTGATCCGGCGGTCCGCAGATCACTGATCACGTCGGTCGGTCCCTTGCCGAGGGGACGGCCCTTGATCGTCCGCGCCATGTAGAGTTCGCCCCAGCCGTAGTCGTGGTTTGGCCCCATGCCGTGGAAGAAAGGTGTGCAATCGCCTG
>CBFIHA010000048.1:0-28483 GCA_965662195.1 uncultured Pirellulales bacterium | reverse complement strand
CCTACCAGATCACGGTCGCAAATATCGGCGACAGCGACGTCTTCGCTGCGGCGGTGACTGATCCGTTTGCGGGTGTGCTCTCTGGCGTCAGCTGGACGGCAGTCTTCACTGACGGGTCGGGCAACACCACAGGCACAGGCGACATTGACGAACTGATCGACCTCGCCAGTGGCGGCAGTGCGGTTTACACGGTGACCGGTCTGCTGGCCGCGTCAGCCACCGGCAGCCTGGTCAACACCGCCACGGTGACCAGCCCCGAGGACACGGCCACCGATACGGTGACCGACGCGATCACTCGGGACGTTGACCTGACGCTCGACAAGCTGACAACCAGCCCGGTTGTCGCCGGTCAGCAGGTGACCTACCAGATCACTGTCGCGAACATCGGCGACAGTGACGTCTTCGCTGCGGCGGTGACCGATCCGTTTGCCGGTGTGCTCTCCGGTGTCAGCTGGACGGCGGTCTTCACCGACGGCTCGGGCAACACCACAGGCACAGGCGACATTGACGAACTGATCGACCTGGCCAGCGGCGGCACCGCGGTTTACACGGTGACCGGTCTGCTGGCATCGTCAGCCACCGGCAGCCTTGTGAACACTGCCACGGTGACCAGCCCCGAGGACACGGCCACCGATACGGTGACGGACCAAATCATTGGAGAAGCGAGTCTTTCAATCGAGAAAACGGGTGATCTCACGTACAAGGCGGGTGGCTTCGTCAACTTCACCGTCGTCGTCACGAATAACGGCCCGAGCGTTGCCAGCACCGTCAATGTCTTCGATGCGCTCCCAAGCAACGTGGTCAGCTGGAGCTGGACGGTCACCTACAGCCCGGGTTCAGGGCCAGCCGACGGCAGCCCGAACTCAGCCACCGACAGCACGCTGCCGATCGACAAGAACGTCGATCTTGCCGTGCTGGGGACGGCCACCTTTGAAATCTCGGCACTCACGGTTGAGGACCAGGAGGAGGACGTCATCAACGATGCGACTGCCTCGCTCGGTGAGCAGGTGGTCACCGCCCGCTGGATCAGTGCTTATGACGGCCCGATCAATCCCACGCAGGATGTTGGCGGCCTGATCATCGGCAGCGACGACGGCTGCAACACGTTGCCGCTGGTGCGAATTCTCGACCCTGAGACGGGAGACCTGATCTCGGAGTTCCTCGCCTTCGAGCCGACCTTCACCGGCAGTGTGCGGGTCGCCTCGGGTGACCTCACGGGTGACGGTATCGCCGAGGTGGTGGTGGCCAATGGCCGCAACCGTTTGGGTGAAATCAGGGTCTTCACGCCGGCTGGCGTCGAGCTGACGGAATATCGGACGATTCCCTTCGTCAACGGCTACTCCGGCGGCGTTGAAGTGGCGGTGGCCGATGTCGATGGCGACGGCTTCAATGACCTGATCGCCGGCAAGTCGGTCGGGCAGGGCCGCGTCAAGATCTTCCGGGTGGACCCGTCGCTGCCCGACCCGGTGATCGACGACAAGTATGCGGGCTTCTACGCCTACAAGTATCCCTACAACGCTGGCACGATGGTGGCTGGGGCCGACATCGGCACCTACGTCAATGGCGTTAAGGTGTCTGACGCCCTCGACGGCAAGGCTGAGATCATCAGCCTGCCCAACGCCGGCAAGCGGGCACGGGTGAAGATTGTCGATGTCACCGGCAAGCCGACGGTCGTCCGCACCCTGTTCGCCTTCGCACAGGACTTCCGTGGCGGCGGCACGGTGTCAGTTGGTGAATACGACGGCGATGGTGTGCTCGACATCTTCGTCGGCATGGGGGTTGGCGGGCAGTCGACGGTCGATGTCTTCAGCGGGGCCACCGGCGCAAAGCTGGCCAAGATCACCGCCTTCGGCGAGTTTGCCAAGCCCCAGGCCCGGGTCTTTGCCGCTGCCCTCGACCTCGATGAGGACGGCATCATCGACAACGTCTACGGCGTGCAGGGAGCCGCCGGCACCGGAGGCACCGCTGGCGTACTCGACTTTGACAGGATCTCAGATTCTTCCGGGATCCTCCCCAACTCCACTTTCCTCGAGCCCCCGCTGCGGATCGCCCCGATCATCCTGCGGGTGCCGGGGTGAGCGGCTGTCGGTGGGCCCCACAACTCAGCTTGTTCGCGTCGGCTGAGCTGATGGGGCACAAAAAGTTGCCGTTACCGGGAAGAAAAGGCAGGGCGTGCCGTTTCTACCGCGGACGTCTCCGGGACGATTGGTACCGCGAGGTGCTCACGCCCGGCAATGCTTGATGCATCTGACTAAGCGCAGTAAAGTTGCGTTTTATCATGATCAGCCGCATCATTACTTCCGATTGCCTTGCAGGAGAGTCCTGTTTCCTGTGGGGCCCGCGGCAGACTGGAAAAAGCACGCTCCTCCGGACCCTCTTTCCCGACGCATTGACCTACGACCTGCTTTCGTCTCGGGAATTTCGGCGGCTGTCTGCCGATCCTGGCGTCTTCTTTGAGGAGTGTGCAGCGGCGTCCGACCGGCAGCAGCCGGTGATCGTGGATGAAATCCAAAAGCTGCCGGCCCTCCTCGACGAGGTCCACTCGCTGATGAGCCGGCACGAGTTGCGGTTCATCCTTACCGGATCGAGCCCCCGAAAACTGCTCCGCGGCGGAGGGAATCTCCTCGGCGGCAGGGCTGTCCGCCACGACCTGCTTCCGCTCACCTCTGCCGAACTGTCTGACGTTTCCCTTGAGCGGGCCCTCAACCGAGGCCTGCTCCCCTCTCACTACCTTTCCGACCGTGCCGCCTCGCGGCTGACCGCGTATGTTGGTGATTACCTGCGTGAGGAAGTGCTTGCAGAGGCGCTTACCCGCAACCTACCGGCGTTCCAGCGATTTCTCGAGGCGGCCGCCTTTTCCAATGGTCAGATCGTCAATTCGGCCACGATTGCCCGTGAGATCGGTGTCGCGGCCAACACCGTTCGCGGCTACTTCGACATACTTGTCGACACGCTGGTGGCAACGTGGGCGCCGGCTTGGACGAAACGCACGAAGCGTCGCGTCATCCAGGCACCGCGATTTTGGTTCTTCGACGTCGGAATCGTGAACGAGCTCACCCACCGCGGCACGCTTGTGCCTGGCTCGACCGATTACGGCGCGGCCTTCGAGCACTTCATTTTCATGGAGCTGCGTGCCCACGCCACCTACTCGCCCCGAGGAATAGGGCTGCCCGTGAGCTACTGGCGGACAGCCTCGGGAATTGAGGTGGATTTCATCCTCGGGAATGCTGAGGTGGCGGTGGAAGTGAAGTCAAGCGACCGCCCCACGACCGACCATCTGAAGGGCCTGCGGGCCTGGCGAGAGGAACACCCGAAAAGCCGGTGCATTCTTGTCTGTCGCGTTCCCCGCAGTCGTCGGGCTGAAAACGGCATCGAGATTCTCCCTTGGCAGGAATTTCTCTCGAGCTTGTGGAAGAACGAGATCCGGGCCGGTTAATGTCCCTTGGAACAAGCCTTCCATGGCGATGGGCGTTCGGCTTCCGACACCGCTCGATTGGCCTTTAGGGGGCAACTCGCCTCAGCCATGCAATTCCAAATGGAACCACCAGGGGGAGAGGCACACTGACAGCATGCCCCTCTACCCCCCGGCCGTCGCCAAGAAACCACCGGCTTGCTCAGGCCCTCAACTCAAACAGTTCGCCGGCTGCTTCGTGTCCTTCGTGCCTTCGTGGTGAATCATCATTCATCCTGACGGCCCGACTTTTTGATATTCACCGCGAGCCACAGCGTCGCCAGCAGGCTGAGGAGCAGCATGAAATTTACTCCTAGGTGAGGCCTACCAGCGGGCCTCGAGGCCGAGATTGGCACCGTGCATGAACAGGCCCCCGCCGGAGACCAGGCCGGTGCCGGCGGTGGTGGTATTGGCAAAGTCGAACTGATCGGGAGCCAGGGCCGCACCGGTGAACCAGAACAGGTTGTAGCCGGCCCGGATCCCCCAGACCTCGGTCAGCCGGTAGATCGCCGACAGGTTGATGTCGCCGACAAAGCTCACCTCACTGCCGGTGGCTGACCTGGCTCCTCGCTGCTGGAAGCCGGTGTAGTCGACCAGCGGGTCCTGAATCTGTTTCTGGGCGTTGCCGAGGATGCCCGCCTTGGCCCAGCTCTCAAAGGCCCAGCGGTCCCAGGTCAGCCGGCCGCGGGCCCCGATCTGGCCGCCGAAGGCATTGTTGCGGGTGCGGACCCGGTAGGGTGTAAAGATCGATGACGTCGGTGTCAGGCAGCATTCGGTCACGATGGCGGCATTCTCTTCGAGTCCGATATAGCGAAACCCGGCCAGCCAGTCGACGGTAAGCCAACCGCCGGTGCGCCGCAATAGGTCGGTGGTGGTGCTGAACACATTGATCTCGGCACTGTTGACCGTCGAGGCATAGGTGACGATCGCCGACTCGGCATCGGCGGTCAGCACATTGCCGATCGGCGGTGGAAACTGGATGTAGTCTGGCGGCGTGGTCGCTGTCATGGCATCGGCGAACTGTCCGTAAACACCGAAGTAGCCGACTTCCCAGCCGCGGAGGTCTGGGTTGCGGCTGCCGTAGAAGGCCCGCACGCCCTCACTGAAGGGAAACTGTAGGTCACGGGTCGAGAGCCGGACGTCACTCGGGTTGCCGACCCCCACGAGCAGCGGCCGGTTGATCGTCTGGTTGTCGCGGCCCCAGAAGAGGGCGTCGGTCAGGGCGTAACGGGTCCAGAGCGGCTGGGCCGCCCGGGGCAGGCCCGCGAAGGCGGTGCCGTCGATCACGCTCGGGGCCGATAGGGGGATGCCCTCGCCCATCAGCGGCGGCGGGGCGAGATCGACGGGCGGGAGTGGCGGCTCTTGTCCCATAGTCGTCGCCGCTACGAGTGTTCCCAAAACCACTGCAACCAGGCCGCAAAGCCGGCTGCCCCCTGTATTTTTGTGACGTTCTGTTTCAAACTGCATTGGTTGGCCCCCCAGAAAAAAGCTACCGCACAGACCCCCAGTCAGTTGCGGTTCAATCACCCATAAGAGGGGGTGATTCCTCTGGGGTTGGTTTCGGCAATGCTGACTGGCAGCTTGAGCCTATGCTCAAAAGATTCCGGTTGGTCATGAGTGCCGACGGTGGGACTTGCCAACCGAACCCGCCGAGGTCGGGAAACGAGGGCAGGCGTGAGTAGTTCGTACGATTTTGACGTGCTGGTGGTGGGCGGTGGCCATGCCGGCGTCGAGGCGGCAGCTGCTGCGGCGCGGCTGGGGGCTCGCACCGCGTTGTTGACCGCCAACTGCGACACGGTCGGCCAGATGAGCTGCAATCCGGCCATCGGTGGCGTCGGCAAGGGGCAGCTTGTCCGTGAGGTCGACGCCCTCGGTGGCCTGATGGGCCGGGCGATCGATGCCACCGGCATCCAGTACCGGGTGCTCAATCGCTCCAAGGGCCCGGCGATGCACGGCCCGCGGGCCCAGGCCGACAAGCGGCTCTACCAGCTGGAGGTCAAGCATCTCGTCGAATCGACGCCCAACCTGGTGCTGCGGCAGGAGCTCGTCGAGGGGCTGCGGTTTGAACCACTGCCGCAGGCCGCCGCCGGTTCCCCCCGGTGGCAGGTGAAGGGCGTAATCGCCCGGGGCGATGTCCATTATCGGGCCGCTGCTGTGGTGCTCACCACCGGCACCTTCCTGCAGGCGGTGATGCACACCGGTGAGGCCAAGACCCCGGGGGGCAGGGCAGGGGAGGGGACCACTGCCGGAGTCAGCCGCTCACTGACCGACCTCGGCTTTCGGCTCGACCGGTTCAAGACCGGCACGCCCTGCCGGCTGCACGGCGGCACGATCGACCTGGCCCAGCTGCAAGAGCAGCCGGGGGATGCCCACCCGCAGCCCTTTTCCTTTCTGACCGACTCCATCGACCGCGACCAGCTGCCCTGCTGGATCACCCGAACCACACCTGCCATCCACGAGCTGATCCGGGCCAACCTGCACCGGGCGCCGATGTACAGCGGCCAGATCAACTCGCAGGGCCCGCGGTACTGCCCGAGCATCGAGGACAAGATCGTGCGGTTTGCCGACAAGGAGAGCCACCAGCTCTTCCTCGAGCCGGAGGGGCGGCGGACCTATGAAGTCTACGTCAACGGCATCTCGACGAGCCTGCCGCGGGATGTGCAGGACACCATGATTCGAATGGTGCCGGGGCTCGAGCGGGCTGAGATCATGCGGTACGGCTATGCGGTCGAATATGACTATGCCCCGCCTGACCAGCTCACCGCCAGTCTTGAAAGCAAGCCGGTGGCGGGGTTGTTTCTGGCCGGCCAGATCAATGGCACCACCGGCTACGAAGAGGCGGCGGCTCAGGGGCTCGTCGCCGGGGCCAACGCCGCCCTGACACGGCGGGGAGACCAGCCGCTCATCCTCAGCCGTGAGCAGTCATATGTCGGTGTGCTGATCGACGACTTGGTCACCTGCGGTGTTGATGAGCCCTACCGCATGTTCACCAGCCGGGCCGAGCATCGGCTGGCGCTGCGGCATGACAACGCCGACCGCCGGCTGACCCCCATTGCCGAGCAACTGGGGCTGGCCGAGCCTGAGCGGGTTGAGCGGCTGGCCCGCAAGACCGCCGCGATCGAGGCGACGCTCGCGCAACTTGCCGCCCACCGGTTGGCAGGCGTCAGCCTGGCTGACCGGCTCAAGCGGCCGGAGATTCGCTGGGCCGACTGCGTGGCTGCGGTGCCGGAACTGGCGGCAGTTGACCGGGAGGTGGCCGACCAGATCGAGAACGACATCCGCTATGCGGGCTATCTCAAGGTTGAGCAGCAGCGGATCGAGCGGCGGCGGCAGCATGGCGAGCGGCCGATTCCCGCGGGCTTCAACTATGGCGGCATCCTGCATCTGCGGGCCGAGGCCCGGGAAAAACTCGAACGCATCCGCCCCAGTACCCTCGGCCAGGCCGGCCGGGTCAGCGGCATCACTCCGGCCGACCTCGCCCTGCTGCTGTTGCACCTCGAGCGGTGAGAGCCTCAATGAAAACTTCTTCGAAGTTTTTTAGAGCGTGTTTTCGACGCGTCGGGGCAGGCCCATGCCATCTCGCCGGACGTTCGCTTCGTGCATCCTGCCCTCCACTCACTCGATGGAAACTTCGCTTCGCCATCCCGGCTGCGCTCAGTTTCCAACGCCGCTCGATTGGCATGGGCCCGCCCCTCACCAATTCAGGTTCAAGAAGTCCAATAAGAACTCCATGACGCCATGAAAATCGTCCAGATCACCGCCGGGGCAGGAGGGCGGCTGTGCGGCAGCTGCCTGCACGACAACACGCTGGTGCGGGCCCTTCGGCAGCGGGGCCGGGAAGCCCTGCTGCTGCCAGCCTACGTCCCCACCACGACCGACGAAGAGAATGTCGCTGAACCGACCGTCGTCATGGGGGGCATCAACGTCTACCTGCAGCAGGTGGTGCCACTGTTTCGCCACACGCCCCGCTGGCTCGACCGGCTCTTCGATCAGCCGGCCCTGCTGCGGTGGCTCTCCGGCCGGACCGGCGACACCCGGCCTGCCGACCTCGGGCCGTTGACGGTGTCGAGCCTGCGGGGGGAGCAGGGCCATCAGCGGAAAGAGGTCGAACGGCTGGCCCGCTGGCTGGCCGATGAGATCAAGCCCGACGTCGTCCATCTTTCCAATGCGTTGCTGCTCGGTCTGGCCCGCCGCATCCGCGAGACCACCGGGGCGACAATCATGGCCAGCCTGTCGGGTGAGGATCTTTTCATTGACCAGCTGCCCGAGCCGGACCGGACGACGGTCCGCCGATTGCTCGTTGAGCGGGCGGCTGGCATCGACCGGTTCATCGCGCTCAACGCCGCCTATGCCGACCGGATGGCCGAACGGTTGGCCTGCGACCGTGACCGCATCGAGGTCATCCCCCACGGCATCGACCCAGAGGGTTTTCCGGGCGAGCCGCCCGACCTGGCGGCCCGGCGGGCTGCCCGTGGTGGCCGGCAGGTGATCGGCTTTCTAGCCCGGGCCTGCCACGAGAAGGGACTCGACCAGGCGATCCGGGCGGTGGGCCAGCTCGTGGAGCAGGGGCATGACGTTGAACTGCTTGCCGCCGGGGCGACCGTCCCGGCCGAGGCGGCCTACCTGGCCGGCTGCCTGGCACTTGCCGACGAACTCAAAATTGCCGACCGGGTTCACTGGCGGGGGCAGGTCGACCGGGTGGGCAAACTCGAACTGCTGGCCTCAATCGATCTGTTCGTGATGCCGACCCCGGTGCCGGAAGCCAAGGGCATTCCGGTGATCGAGGCGCTGGCCGCCGGCGTGCCGGTAGTGGCCCCGCATGCCGGCGCTTTCCCGGAATTGCTGGGGAGCGATTCGGACCAGCCGGCGGGACTGACCCACCAGCCCGGCGACCCGGCCGACCTGGCCCGGGTGGCGGCTACGCTGCTGACCGATCAGGCCTGGGCCCAGTCACTCGCCGCTACCGGTCACGCTCGGGCCCACCGGTATCACCGCGCCGAGCAGATGGCCGCTGCCCATGAGCGGTTGTACAACAATCTTGGCGGTCCCCGTTCAGGCGGTTCCTGAGGTGGAACTCTGGTCGTCAGTCGACTGCTCGACTGGTGGTTCTTTTGCCTCCGGGAACAGCAGCGACGCAGCAATGCTCGTGCCGATCAGGCCGATGATCACCACCAGCGAGGCCCAGGGGGGCACCAGATGGCCCTCGGCGTGGGCGTCCCAGCCGCCGATCTCCGCCAGCCACTCGGTGTGCCGGGCCGCCTCGGCGGTCATCTTGCCGCCGACAAAAACCAGCACTGCCGACAGGCCGTAGTTGAGAAACCGGAACAGATCCATCACCCCGGCCAGCAGAAAATAGAGGGCCCGCAGGCCGAGGATGGCAAAGACGTTTGAGGTGAAGACGATGAACCGGAAGTAGTGGGCGTCCTGATCGACCACGCCGAAGATCGCCGGCACGCTGTCGACGGCGAAGAGCACGTCGGTGCTCTCCACCACCAGCAGCACCAGGAACAGCGGCGTCGCCACCCACCGTCCCCCCTCCTCAACGAAGAACCTGTCGCCGGCGGGCTTGTTGGTCACCGGAATGAACCGCCGGAAGACCTTAAGCAGGAAGTTGTCCTCCGGGTGGACCTCTTCGCTTGAAAACGCCAGCTTGAGACCGGTGTAGACCAGGAAGCCGCCGAACAGCCAGAGGATCCAGTGGAACCGCTCAACCAGTTCGGCCCCGATCAGCACGAAGGTCAGCCGCATCAGCACCGCCCCCAGAATGCCCCAGAAGAGCACCCGATACTGGTACTTCAGCGGCACACCGAAATAGCCGAAGACCACCGCGAAGACAAAGACGTTGTCCATCGACAGCGACCATTCGACCAGATAGCCGGTGAGGAACTCGATGGCGGCAGCGCCCCCCAGCCACCACCAGACGAGGCCGTTGAAGGACAGGGCCAGCGCCGACCAGATACAGGTCCAGAAGGCACTTTCCGACAGCGACGGCTCGTGCGAGTGCTTGTGGAAGACCAGTAGATCGAGTGCCAGCAGCACCGTGACGAAGACGGCGAAGGCGGCCCAGTGAATCGTCTGGATCGGTCCCGCCGCAGCCGCTGCCGGGGCAGCGTCGGTGGCCGCCAGCAGCAGCGACAGGCCGGCACCGGTGGGGCCTGCCAAAGCGGCGGTGAACATGTCGGCCAGGAAGACCATGAGATCCTTTCGGGCGGGGTGGGGCAGGGGGGAGCTGCCCGCAAAAATCTATTCGAGACGGTGACAATCGACCATGGGCTGGTGTCAGGGCCGGTCGGCGATCAGCCCACGGACCAGACTGGCGGTCATCGCCTTGAAGACATGGTGCAGCTGCTGCCAGTCGCGATCCTCGGCCTGGCAGAAGACGGCATAGCAGCCGAAGGGCAGTTCCAGGCAGCGGAAGGCGGCGGTGTTGGTCAGGTCGAGGCAGGAAAAGTTGATGTCGGCCCCGGTGAGGCTCTGGTCGAAGACGGTTTCTACCGCTGGTTCGCTTTCCAGATCGGGGTAATCCTCCCGCAGTTGGGCGACTGCTGCCGCGGTCAGTTCTACCGGATCACAGCCAACCGGCTGCTGGGAGAGCGACCAGAACGCCCCGTCGGGGGCTGACACGCTCACCTGCAGCCCGCCCTCGGACGAGTCATCAGCCTCGACCGTCCAGTTGTCGGGGTATTCGAACCGTACGCCGTCGCGATGAAACTGCATGGTGGGGAAATGGGGAAATGGGGCATGCCGGGTCGGCTGGCTGGCGGTGGGGTGGCAGATGGAGTTCGGCACCCAACTGGACAGCGAATGTCCGCCGCGACTACTGTCCCGGCCCTCGTACCCTATCAAACCCGCAGCCAAGACGGTTCCCGGCCAATGTTTCGTTCGCTTACCAGCAATGCGTTTCCCGGGAGAGTTGCCGGACAGGCGGCCAACCTGGCCCTGCCCGTAGCGATGCTGCTGGCCATTCTGGTGGTGCTCGCGCCGGTTCCCGCTCCGGTGGTCGACCTGCTGCTGGCGGCCAACCTGACCGTTGCGGTGCTGGCCCTGTTGGGGTCACTGGCCGCCCGCAGCCCGCTGGAGATGGCGGCCTTTCCCAGTTTTCTGCTGGCTGCGACGCTCGTCCGGCTGGTGCTCAACATTGCCACCACCAGACTCATTCTGGCCGAGGCCGGCAGCGGCGGCCCGGCTGCCGCCGGTGAGGTGATTCAGGCCTTCAGCAGCTTTGTGGCGGCCGACAACCTGGTGGTCGGGGCGGTCGTCTTTGTGATCATCGCAGTCATTCAGTTCGCGGTTCTCACCGCCGGGGCCACCCGCACCAGTGAGGTCGCGGCCCGGTTCACCCTTGATGGCCTCCCGGGCCGTCAGGCGGCAATCGATGCCGAGGTGGCCGCCGGAGGCCTATCCCGCGCGGATGCCCGGGAACTGCGGGTCGATCTGCAGCGCCAGGCCGAGTTCTACGCCAGCATGGATGGTGCCAGCCGGTTTGTTCGGGGAGAGGCAGTGGCCAGCGTCGTGATCGTGCTGGTCAATCTCGTCGGCGGTTTCGCCATCGGCATCGGGCAGCTCGGCCTGCCCGCCTCCCAGGCGGCTGGGCTCTACGCCCGGCTGACCATCGGTGACGGCCTGGCTTCGGCCGTGCCCTCACTGCTGGTGTCGGTGGCGACCGGCCTGCTGCTGTCCCGATCGACCAGCAGCCAGAATCTCCCGCGAGAGCTTGGCCGACAGCTCTTTGCCCGGCCGGCCATGCTGCTGGTGACGGCGGCGTTTCTGGGCCTGCTGGCCCTCTCCAATCTGCCGACGCTGCCGCTGGCGGTGATGGCCGGCGGCGTGCTGGTCGCCGCCTGGGTCAGCCACACCTCCGGCACCCGGGCGGCCGCGAAGTCCGCGGTGGGGGCTGACGGCTCAGCGACGGCGAAGCGGGCTCCGATCGATGCCATCCTCGGCCGCACCCGCTTGACGGTGCGGCTGGGCCGCGAGTTGGCCAGCCTGGCGGCAGGTGATCAGCCGCCGCTCTCCACCGCGGTGGAAGGCCTCCGGACTCAGCTGGCCGAGTCGCTCGGCCTGCTGCTGCCGGCGATCACCTTCAGGGATGATCCGGCCCTGCCGCCGCGGTGCTGGACGCTGGATCTTGACGGTGAGCCGATTCTCGAGGCCGACCTGCCGGCGGGCCGCCAGCTGTTGATCCCGGCGGCCGCTGATGCGGTGACCAGGCGACGCTGGCAACGCGATCCGGGGGGCACCATCACCCTCGCCGACCAGTCGGCCCGTTGGGGCAGCCCGGCTGAAGCAGACGAAGTGGCCGCCCGCGGCGGCCAGAGCTTCGCTGCTGCCGCCGCGATTGTCCGGCTGCTTGAGGATGCCTTGCGGAAGCATGCCGATCGGCTGCTCTCCCGAGACCAGACGGCCCGGCTGCTTGAATCGCTGCGGGCGACCGAGCCGGCGGTGGTCGAGCAGACTGTGCCCGCCGTGGTGAGTATCGCCACCGTGCAGCGAACACTGCAGTGCCTGCTGCGGGAGGGGCTGCCGATCAAGCCGTTGGCGGGGCTGCTGGAGTCGCTGGCCGACCATGCCGTCCAGACCACCGAGCCGCAGCAACTGGCTGAACACCTGCGGCTTCAGCTGGCCGGCACGATCGTCCGCCGGCTGCGGGGCCCGGAGGGTCAGCTGGCGATCATTCGGTTGACTCCAGCTGCCGCCCGGCGGCTGGCTAGTCCGGCCCAGGAGGCTGCCGAGCGGCTGGCTGCTGAGCGGCTGCTGGCCGATCTGCGGCGGGCGGTGCGGCCCCTGCGCGACCGGGGCCGCCGCTGTGCCATCGTGGTCACCGCCGGTCGAATGGCAGTGGCCGAGCGGCTCCGGGCGGCGGGCCTCACCACGCCGGTGCTGGCCGAAGCGGAGCTTGCCGGTCAGCAGGGGCTGGAATCATTTGCCGTCGTTGGCGGCGATGCCGGCCCCCACCAGGCCGCCGACTTAGCCGCCTGATCGGCCAAGCGGGGTGGATTGGGAGGTTCCGGCAGCTTGTCCGGAGATTGCTGCTGAAAGGGATCGTGGCAGGCCGATGAAATGAAGTTGTGTCGCAGCGAGCTGCGGCCTACCTTCCCCCCGCGGCCATCGTGCCGTCGCCGGTTTGGCCAGGGATGGCCGAGCCGTTGCAGAGAGATCCCAGGAGGAATGACGTGGCGAAGGATTTCAACCAGCCCCCGCCGGAGGAAATGCTCGAACTCTGGAAGGAATTCAAGCAGGATCAGTCGAACGAAACCCTCCGCAATCGTCTCATCGAGATCTACCTGCCGTTGGTGCGTTACAACGCCGAGCGGATCTGGTCGCGGCTGCCCGACGGCGTCGAACTCGATGATCTCAGTTCGGCCGGCACCTTCGGCCTGATGGACGCGATCGACGCCTTCGACATGGGACGAGGGGTCAAGTTCGAGACCTACTGCGTGCCGCGCATCCGCGGGGCAATGCTCGATGAGCTGCGAACGATGGACTGGGTACCACGGCTGGTCCGCAGCAAGGCCAGCAAGCTCAACGAGGCAATCAAGACGCTCGAGGCGAGGTTCGGTCGGGCCCCGGCCGATGCCGAGGTGGCTCAGCACATGCAGCTTTCAGCCGAGGAGTTCGAGAAGCTGCTGGTGGAGGCCAATGCCGCCAGCCTCGTCAGCCTCAACAAAAAGTGGTGCGAGACAGACAGCTCGAAGGATGTCCGTGAGATCGACATTCTGGAGGACAAGAAGGGCGAGGACCCCACCCGCCGGATCCAGAAGAACGACCTCATGCGGCTGGTCACCAAGGGCCTCAATCGCAACGAGCGGCTGATCATCATCCTGTACTACTACGAAGAACTGACCATGAAGGAGATCGGGGCGACCCTCGATCTCTCCGAGAGCCGGGTCAGCCAGATGCACTCGGCGATCGTCGAGCGGTTGCAGAATCAGTTGGTGCCACGACGGCGGGAGTTCGCCGCCTGACCGCTGGCGGCATGGGGAGGCTGACGGGGTTGTGACGACTGGCCCGCCGGCCCAAAAAAAACCTTCAAGAATCCCCCGGCGTCGTGCCGATGAAAATAGACTGGTGTGGTGAAGATCGCGACGGGCGATGAGAATCAAGCCGGATCGTCACGGACGGCATCCGGGGCCATACTCAACAGGGCAAGAGGACGGCAGACTCGACGAATTCCAATGAACCATTCGGTCAGTCCTTGCGTAGGGCTTCTGCGAAGGGGAACGGGAACTCGATCCACGGACTGCAAGGAGTGCAACCATGAACGTTTTCAGCGTTAGTTCAACACAGGGTGCGGCGTCTGTCGGCGGCGTCAGGGGCATCGAGGCGGCTGAGGCCACCGGCCGGACCGCGGCTGAGGGACTCAGCGGCGTCAACGACGGCGTCTCGCTGTCGGTCGATGCCGTGCAGGCTGCCTCATCGGCCTCGGACATTCGCCTCGACCGCGTCAACGCCATCAAGGCGGCAATCGCCGATGGCAGCTACGAGACGCCCGAAAAGCTCGACATCGCGCTGGACCGGCTGCTCGATCGGCTGTCCTAAGCGACCGCCCGGGAGCATCTTTTGCCGCACCGCACCATTCGCGGTGACAGGGCAGATCAATTGCCGCGGCCCCGATTCCCCGGGAATCGGGGCCGCGGTTCATTTGCGGCGGATCGGGATCACGGTGCTACAATCCAATGTGGGAAGCGACGTTCAGGAGCCCCCTGGGCGATCTGATCATTCCCGCCGGAAGATGAAGCCGCGGGCAGGGATTTTTCGGTGAAGACAAAAGGGGATGCGGGCTCCGTGCCCGGGCCTCTGCAGTTTTTCCCCAGGCTATTGGGCACCCATTATTTCGCATGTCGACCTCAGCTGACTTTTCGCTTGGCACCGTCAACACGGCACTGACTCCGCAGGAGCGGTTTGCCGAGTTCATGCAGGCCCGGGGCAAGCGGATCACCCGGCAGCGGCAGATGATCGTCGATCATGTCACGGCCCGCCACGAGCACTTCGACGCCGAGCAGCTGCTGGCCGATCTCCAGGACACGCCAGCCGGCAGCCGGGCGAGCCGGCCGACGGTCTATCGCACACTCAGTGAGATGGTGGAGGCGGGCCTGCTCAAAAAGATGGTGCTCGCGGGCCGGGCGGTCTACGAGCACGACTACGGCTACCCGCAGCACGACCACCTCTATTGCACGCGTTGTCAGAAGCTGATTGAGTTTTCCAGTGACGAACTGCTCCAGCTCCGCAACGCCGTCGCAGCGACCCACCAGTTCCGGCCGCAGGGGCACCGGCTGATCATCTCGGGCGTCTGCTTCGATTGCCGCAGCAGACGGAGCACCTCCCGGCATCAAGACCGGGTGTAGCTTTACGGAAAGCTCGGACTTCGTGTCCGACTTTCCTTGGGCGGAACGATGAAAAGCCAAGGTTTTCATCATTCCGCTGGTGCTGAGTGGCGACATCCTGTCGCCGGATTGCAGTCGGGTGGCGCCGGGTGGTGCTGAGTGCCACTGGGTGCTGCCGGGCGTTGTGTTGGCCGCCGGTGAACTCAGGTTGGGGGTGCCGTATACCCGTAGCGATCGATAAACGGCTTCCACCGCTCGCTGATCGCTGCCACGATGCGGGGGTCGTGCTGGTAGGTATTCCGCTGATACCGCTGCATCGCCTCCGCCTGGGCCTCGAAGGCGGGCCGGACCCGCTCAAAGTCGCCCAGGCCGAGCTGCTCATAGGCTTCCTCCATCCTGGCCACCGGATCGGCGACCAGATCCTCGTAGCGGAGTTCGTGCAGCTGCCCCGGGGCCAGCCGTGGCCGATCCCGCTCGAAGGCGGCGTACATCGTGTCGAAGCAGCGGAAGACGTATTCCTCCGCCTCCGATCCTGAGTCGATCTGCATCGCCTGCACATGGTGCAGCGATTCCCAGAGCCGCCTGGTCGAGGGAAAGACGACGAAGGGGTCGCGGACGATGTGCAGAAACCGGGCTCCCGGGAACATCCCGGCCAGCACCGCCATTCGGGCGGTGTGCGGTGGGCTTTTGAGCACCGGCCGCCGGGGGTCGCGAATCGCCAGCATGGTCAGGAACCGGCGAAAGGCCTCCTGCCAGTGGACCAGTTCGTCTGCCGAAAGTGTCTCGAGGTCAAGGGCGGTCGGCTCGGCGGGAGTGGTTTCCGGGAATGCCATGCGGCGGTAGGGCGAGCAGACGCCCATGTTGGCGAGGGCGAATTCATCCTCCTGCGGGCGATGCCAGCCGGCGGCGACGTTGTCCATCGGTCGCTTCGCCGGCATGATCCAGCCAAGGGTCGAGGTCACCAGCCACTCGGTCAGCAGGAAGTGTCCGGCTGCAAAGCACTGGTAGGTCGATGGGCAGCAGAAGCGGTCGTCGAGCATGAGAATCTCATGCAGCAGCGTCGTGCCGCTCCGCCAATGGCCGATGATGAAGATCGGCGGGTCGGTCGGTGGCGGCTCGGCCAGTTGCCGGCGGTAGCGGGCCTGGCAGAGCGGCTCGGCGAGTGAGTTGAAGGCAGCGGCCGCTGTGATCGTGCCGAGCAGACCGAGCCTGCTGGGGGCGACCTGCCAGCGGTTCTCCTTGAGCAGGTCGAGCCAGACCCCCAGCGGCATGCCGTGCCAGAACCGGGGGCTCCACCAGGGATAGGGGTGATAGTCGCGACTGGGCTTCACGGAGGCGGGCATGCGGTGTTGCTCAGCAGAGGAAGACGCCCAATCGGATGCCGCTGCGGCCGACCAAGGTGGCCTAGCGGCTGACAGCGCCAGCGGGGGCATTGGCGGTCTGGATCGGCCGTTCGATTTCGTTGGCAGGGGCTGCAGGGTCGCCGACCGTGGCCGGATCGGTGGGGGGGGCTACCGGCGTGCCCACCAGCTGGTCGGCTGCCAGGGCCCGCCGGAGCAACGGCTGCAGGTCGGCGACCGCCGTGTGGCCGCTGCGGCGGGTCACTTCACTGTCGTCCGGATTCAGAACCAGAACCGTCGGGAAATTCGTGACGCCGTACTGCCGGCAGACCTCGGTGTCTCGGTCGGCATCGACCTGGACGCAGACGAACCGCTCCGACAACGCGACAATGGCCGGATCGACCAGCGTCTGCTGGGTGAAGGCGGCCGACCAGCGGCACCAGCCAGCCCGGAAGATAATCAGCAGTGGCTTGCCGGCCGCCTCGGCCAACCGCCTGCCGGCAGCACAACTTTCCACGAAGGCGATCGTGCTGGCGGTGGGATTGGCGGCAGGGTCGGTGTCGGATTCAAGCCGTCGGGTGACCGGGTCGGGCCAGCGGAGCCGGGCCGGCTGGGTGGTCCGAACCTGCTCATCGCGAATTTCACAGCCGACCGCCATGAGGCAGGCTGCCGCAGGCAGCAGAAGGCGGCAGTGGGCGGAGCGACGGGCCATCGGAGTGATTGAGGAAATGGGTCGGGTGGTTGCGGGCGTGGTCGGTCTGCCGGGCGGTGCCGGTGGGGCGGCAGATCCTCTCCCCATTCGACTCTCTTCGGCAACCCGGACCGCGACGGTTTGTCAGCATTTGCCAAACGCGGATGACCGGCGCAGCCTGCCCCGTTTGCCAGGTCGAACGAACCCATTGGCCGCAACGGCGTTGTCTTTGCGGGTGATCCGTCCCTACAGTCCGCGGGCTTTGCATCCACCTTTCCTGGCATCGGCTCCGCTCATGGCCGTGAGACGCACTCCCGTTGCGCCCGTTTTGCAGCTCCTCCTGCTGATGGTGGCCGCTGCCGGCTGCCGGCTGGTGCCCCGCAACGGTCCCGCCCCGGAGCAGCTGGCCGAGGCCAGGCGGCTGAGTAACCTCGGGCTTTCGGCGACCGACTCGGGCGATCTGATCAGGGCCGAAGGCCTGCTTGAACAGGCTGTGCAGCGGTGCCCAACCGATGTCGATGCCCGCAAACACTATGCCCGGGTGCTCTGGGAGCGGGGGGAGAAGATGGAGGCGGTCGGCCAGATCAGCCAGGCCCTCGCCCTTTCACCCGGTGACATCGACCTCTGCATCGATGGCGGGCGGATGTATCTCGAACTCGGGCTGCTCGATGATGCTGAGCGGCTGGCGTCCGAGGCGGTCAGGACGGTGCCCCGGTCGGCGGCCGCCTGGTACCTGCACGGTCAGGTTGCACTGGCCCGAGGCCGGCCGCTCGATGCCCTGGCCGACTATCAGCACTCGCTCGCCTTCGAGCCCGACAATCGGGAGGTATTGCTCGAGACGGCCGAGGTCTACCGGCAACTCGATCGGCCCAAGCGGGCCCTTGCCACGCTGGCGGTGCTGGAGGAGACCTACGGGCCCAATCAGATTCCGGCCGAGGTGCTGGCCCTGGAGGGGCTCGCCCAGGAGTCACTCGGCCGCCGGCACGAGGCCGTCGAAAGCTACCGGGCCGCGGTCGCCAAGGGTGACGCCCCGCCGCAGGCGGCCGCCCGCCTGGCCGCCCTTGAAGCGGAGGCCGCAACGACGCTCCTGCGATGACAGCCTATTCCCCGGCTGTGGTGCGGCCGGTCAGCATGTCGAAGGCACCGATGGCCGGCACCAGCAGGGCGACCGTGGCAAAGCCGTAGGCAACGGCCGCCACCAGCAGCACCTGCAGCGTGTTGCCCTGCAGGAAGCCGGTGATGCCGACGAAGGTGAGCACCGGCAGCAGCGCCGAGGCCCAGCCGATGGCCGGCGAGGGGTTGCGGGCGGAGAGGGCGGCGTAGAGGCCGATGGCTCCGCCGACAATCACCGCCAGAAATGGGGCCAGCTGCAGTTCAAAACTCGATCCAAAGGCCACCATGATCCGCATCGCGGTGGCCACCCCGATGAACAGAAAGGCGATCGTACCCAGCCCCACGCCGATGGCCCGCCGCGACGATGGATAGGACAGCCCGATGTGAATGCCAAGCACAGCGGCAAAGAACAGCAGGATGGCGGTGCCCAGCACGAGGTAAAGCCCGTTCTCAAGCGAGGCGATCCCGCTGGCTACCAACGCGACACACAGCAGCAGCGGCAGCAGCACCACCTCGCGGGCAACCACCAGCACACCGAAGAGCTTGCCCCAGATGAACTCCCGGGGTTCAAGATCACTCACCAGCAAGAGGTCGAGCGAGCCGCGGTCCCGTTCGCTGGTGATGCTGGTCACGGCCAGGGCCGTCACCGCCAGCAGGCTGGCCAGGGCCATCGGGATCACCGCCACCGCCACGGCGAACCGGTCGGGTCGCTCGGCCCGGGCCTCCGCCACCACACCCGCCACCGCTGCGGCAAACAGCAGCAGCCAGGCCAGCCGCACAACGACGATCGTGCGGCCGTAGGCGTTGGTGCAGATCTCCCGCCAGAGTACCGGGTTGGCCCAGACCTGCCGGGCAGGCCGGCGGCTGGCGGGGCCCGCCTGTGCTCGTGCCTGGGCAGCCCGCCGGGCCTCGCGGGCCATGTTCCAAGCCCGGACCCGGCGGATGGCCAGTAGGTTTGTGCCCACGATCACCGCCAGGCAGACCGCCAGAAAGCTCACCAGACCGCCGCCGGCCGGGGTAAGGGCGGCGAACATGGCCCGGGCTGGGGACAGCTGGGCGGCGGCGTCCGGCCCCAGCCAGCCGACGACCGCCTCACCGAGCACCACCCAGGCGACCAGTGCGAAGGCGGTGATCGCCACCGCCTGAAAGGTCGTGTCTTTCCAGAAGGCGACGGTGTTGGCGATGCTGGCCGCGGCCAGGGCCGAGGCACCGGTCACAACAAACAGCCGGGCCAGTTGGGGCACGGTGACGCCACCAAAGAGAGCCGCCAGGCCGAAGACCGGAATGGCCGACAGCAGCATCAGCAGTACCCGCAGCAGGCTGGCGGCCAGTTTGCCGAGCACCAGTTCGCGTTCAGTCAGTCGGCTCAGCAGCAGCAGTTCGAGGGTCCGGCGGTCCTTTTCGACGCTCACTGCCACGGCCGCGGTCATGGCGGCGGCCAGCACCGCCAGCGTCAGCTGCAGCGGCGCCAGCGTCCGCATCAACGTGGCACCAAAGCGGGCCGTATCGCCGACCGTGGTGATCGACTGCGTGCCCGTCAGCACCAGCCAGCAGGTGGCGATGATCGCCAGCAGGCTGCCGGCATAGATCGCCCGGCCGATGAACAGACCCCGGGCCCGCGGTGCAAACCGCACCTCTCGCTCGAATACCGCACCCAGCAGCATGTCCACCTCAGGCTTTCGCCAACGACCGCAACGCTGCCAGACGATAGCAAAAGCAACCGACGATTGAAAAAGCTGCCGCTACCGCCGCCACCGCCGCAGCCGGGGCCGGCTTGGCGGCGGTGGAGCGATCGGTTCGGCGGCGGGGGGGGGCGCCAGCACGGCGTCGGGGTCGGGTGGCACCGCCAGTTGCGGCATCATCCGGATCGACATGCCACCCGGAGGGCCCAGTTGGACCTCGGCGTCGGGGCCGGCCCGCTGGGCCCGGCGGCGGGCCCGCAGCCGGTCGCTCCGCAGCGGAATCCCGGGGTAGGCCTCAATCGGTGTTTCGAGGCTTGGCAGCGGCACGCGGCTGCCATCGCCGAAAAACGTGAACATCTCGATCGCCGGCGCGGACGTCGGCGTAAAAAGGCCCAGGATGGCAACGGCAGTCAGCCCGTGCCGCGCAAACCGTCCGGCAGCAGTGAGTCGGCAACGACTCACGCTGGAACTGGGCTCCGCGAAAGCGGAAGGACGCATGGTGTACCCCTACGGGGAAAGAGGGCCGGCCACGGCTCAACTCTTCTGTAGTATCGGCCACGCCCGCCGCCGGGGCCACCCGGTCGCCGCGGGGCCTTAGAATCGGAACAATCGCCAGCACCGTCAGGGTGCTGCTTCGTGTTCCCCGGCTCGGTCATTCTTCATGCAATTCTTCGGCATCCTCGGCCCCGACGATCTCTCGCCCGCACTGGCCGGGCAGCTTGTCGGAGGGCTGGCGGTACTGGTCATGCTGACGGCGCTGGCAGGCGGCCGGCTGGCTCGGGGTTCGACCGCGGTGCCGGCCTCCTGGTGGGCGGCAGCGGCCGCCGGGGTAACCGCTTGGGAGGCGTTTCGCCAGGCCGCTGGCACTGCCAGTCCCGCCTCGGCCGCTGCCGGCAGGGTGGTGGTGGCGGCCTTGTTCGTCTGTCCGATCATGTCGCTGCTGGGGGCGAAGCGACCTCAGCACGGGGTCTGGCAGTTGATCGTTGCCACGCTGGCGGTGGTGCTGGCCCTGCCGGCGGCCTCGGCCACCCTGATCCGGCCCGGCAGCTTTCCCGATCTGCATATCCTGGCCCGGTTTTTTCTGCCGCTGCTCGTGTTGGTCGGCTGGATGAACTTCATCGGTACGCGGCGGGCCGTGGCGGTCAGCCTCGTCGCCCTCGGCCAATTCGGGCTGCTCTGGCCGCTGCTGCCCGGGGTCAATCTGGCCGACGCGATTCGTCAGCCGCAGGTCGATCTGCCGGCGGTAGCGGCGATCACGGCCGGCAGCCTGCTGGCGTTGGGGCAGAGTCTGGCGGCTGGCCGCCGGCGGGCCACGGTCACGGCTGACCCGCAGGACCGGTTTGTCCGCCAGGTTGAGGGCTGTCTGCTGCCCCTGCGGGAGACCCTGGGAGCCGCCTGGACGCTGCGGCTGGCCGAGCGGTTTGCAGTCCTGGCTGAGCAGCGGGGCTGGCCGGTCAGGCTGACCTTTCGGGGTGTCGTGGCCGGGGGCGATCCGACCGACCGGGCCTGGCAGCGGGATGCCAGCCGTGCGGTGGAGGCCCTGTTCCGGCGGTTTGTCTCGGCTGCCTGGCTGCAGCGGCACGGCTGGCCAACGGCCGCTGCCGACCCGGACGTACCGGCTGGAGGGTATCTTGAACGTGAGGGTTCCGCGACCTGACGGCGGCCGTCAAAACCACTCGGTGTCCCTTCTTGTATTGGGCAGTGGCCCCCGCGCTGGAAGGGAAGTAAACTCTCGACCTGTTGGGAGCGTACACACAAACGTTGTTCTGACACTGATTTTCGGCGGCTGCCCAGTCGCAACCGCCTTTCCCGAACGCTACGGAGTTTGATTAATGGCCGAAGAAACCAGACGTCCCGCCCAGGAACCGGTTCCTGTGGATGAATCGCACATTGCCGCAACCTACGCAAATTTCTGCCGGGTGACCGGCACGCCCGAAGAGCTGATCGTTGATTTCGGCCTCAACAAGCAGGTGGTCGGCAATTCGCCCGACACCATCGGGCTGACGCAGCGGATCATCGTCAACTTTTTCACGGCCAAGCGGCTGGCCGCGGCGTTGATGATGGCCGTGCAGCGGCACGAGCAGGCCTTTGGCGTGCTTGAGACCGACGTGCAGAAGCGGGTGATCAGCCCGCCGACGAAGGCTTAAGTGCAAGCACGTAGCTGTCGGGCATCGGCGTCCGGCCCCCGCTGGCCGGACGCCGATGTTCTTGCCTGACCCGGGGGGCGTCGGTAGTCGCTCCCCGCAAACTGATTCGAGAAAGCATCCATTCCCATGAGCACCGTCGATCCCCGCTCGGTCGAAGAGGCCCGGCAACAGATTCGCGCGCTTATCGGTGAGATCGAGCAGCTTTCCAAGACCGACGCCGCCGAGGCCGATTTTTTTCTCGGCCTGCTCGAGCGGGTGATCGAGGCGATGGGGGCGGTGGCCGGCCTGGTCTGGCTGACCAGCAAGGAGGGCCGGGTCGAGCCGATTGCCCATCTGAAGATGCAGGCGACCGGGCTCTCGGACAACTCCGAGGTGCAGGCGGCCCACAGCGGCCTGGTGCAGGCACTGTTGGGGTCGCCCTCCGGGCTGCTGGTGCCGCCGCAGGCGGCGCTGACCAGTCCCGACGGCAAGCCGAGCGGCTCCAACCCGTCAAGTCTGCTGGTCATCGGGGCCCCGATCGACCGGGGCGAGAACCGGCAGGGGCTGATCGAGATCTTTCATCAGCCCAATCAGCCCGACGTTGAACGGGGCTATCTGAAATTCCTCCAGCAGGTTTCGGCGGTCGCCAGCGGCTATCTCGAGCGGCGGCAGATCAAGACCCTCGACACGCAGCAATCGGCCCTGGAGCAGGTTGATCGGTTTAGCCGGGCCCTGCACGAATCGCTGAACCCAGTTGCGACGGCCTTTGTGCTGGCCAACGAGGCCCGTCGGATTATCGGCTGTGATCGCGTCAGCGTGCTGATCAAAAAGGGCCGGAAGCTGCGGCTTGAGGCGGTCAGCGGCCAGGAGTCGATCGAGCGGCGGGCGACGGCGGTGCGGGCGATTGAGTCGCTGGCCCGCGTCGTCGCAAAGGCCCGCGATCCGCTCTGGCATCCCGACGCCCAGCGGGAACTGCCGCCGCAGATCGAGGAGGAACTCGAAAACTACATCGACGAATCCCACGCCACGGCCATGGCGATCATTCCGCTGGAGAAGCCGCGGCCGACGCCGATTGTGAAGCCCGGCGGTGTCGATGCCGTGGCCGTCGCCAAGGCCGAGGCCCCGCCGAAGGAGGCCCCCGACCCGATCGGTGTGCTGGTGGTGGAGTGGTTCTCCTCGACGACCTTTGAGGGGGGCAAACGGGCCCGGGTCGAGCTGGTGGCCGAGCACGGCAAGGTGGCGATCGCCAACGCCATCGACCACACCACGATGCCGCTCTACACGGTCGCCAATCTGCTCTCAAAGTCGAAGGTGCTGACCACTGCCCGCAATCTCCCCAAGACGGTGCTGGCCCTGGTGGCATTCGTGGCCCTCTGTTTCGCGTTGGCCTTCGTCCGCATCGACCTGCGGCTGGAGGGCAAGGGGACGCTCGAGCCGGTTCATCGCCGCGATGTCTTTGCCGAAATCGAGGGCATTGTCGAGCAGCTCGAGCCGGGGCTGAAGCACGGCTCGGAGGTGACCGAGGGCGAACTGCTGGCGTTGCTGCGGAACACCGACCTCGAGGTGGCGGTCACTGACGTGCTCGGCCGGCGGGCCTCGAGCGAAGAACAACTGGCCGCCACCCGCCGCGGGCTCCTTGAGGACAAGGGGCTTTCCAGCGACGAACGCAACCGCATGGCGGGCCGGGCGGCCCAGCTGCGGCGGGAGATCGAGAGCCTCGACACCCAGCTGCGGCTCTATGAGGCCAAAAGGAAGGACCTTGAGGTCCGCAGCCCGATCGACGGCATGATCGTCACCTGGCAGGTCCGTGACCGGCTGCTGTTCCGGCCGGTGGAACGCGGCCAGGTGCTGATGAGCGTCGCCGACAAGACCGGCGAGTGGGAGCTGGAGATCCACATGCCCGACGACCGGCTCGGCCACATCAACCGGGCGTTGGTCGACGCCCAGGCCGAGGGCCGCAAGCTGGAGGTTGACTATATTGTGGCGACCGATCCCGGCACCCGGCACTATGGTGAGGTGGAGGAGATCCACGAACAGGCCGAGGTTCGCGGCGAGCAGGGCAACACCGTGCTGGTGCGGATCACGATCGACCCGACCAATCATGAAAAGGAAGAGCTGGGGGCGGGGGCGACCGTCACCGCCCGGGTCAACTGCGGCCCCCATGCCATGGGCTATGTCTGGCTGATGGACGTGATGGCCTTCTTCCAGACCCAGGTCTTTTTCCGGCTCTGGTGAGGCAAGCGGCTGCGGTGCGGCAAGTGACGAACAAACTTGGGGTGCGTGTCATGCAGATCATGAGCAATCAGGTGAGCGGAGGCTTTGTCTGCCTGACGGTGGGCTGGCTGGTGGCCGGCGGGCCGGCAGCCGCAGCCGACAAACCAACGGCCCCCGAGCCGGTTCTCTCCCGCTGCCTGATTTCATTGGTGGAGGAGGCCCGGGTGCCGGCCCGCGAGGCGGGCGTCCTGGTCGAGTTGTCGATCAAGGAGGGCGACACCCTCGCCCGCGGCGACACGATCGCCCGGATCGACGATTCGCAGCCCCGGTTTGAGCGGCGAAAGGCCCAGGCCGAGCACGACCAGGCCAAATCCCGGGCCGAGAGCGATGTCGACGTCCGCTATTCCGTCGCCGCTGAACAGGTGGCCGAGGTTGAGGTAGAAAAGGCGGTCGCCTCCAACCGCAAGGTGCCCGGCAGCGTGACCGATGTTGAACTGTCCCGGCTGAAGCTGAACCAGAAGAAGAGCGAACTGCAGATTGAGCAGGCCCAGCTTGAGCGGCGGCTCTCGGCCCTCGACGCCCATTCAAAAGAGGTTGAGGTTGAGGCTGCCGACAACCGGATTGAGCGGCGGCGGATTGCCTCGCCGATCGACGGCGTGGTGGTGCAGGTCTATCCGCATCTCGGCGAGTGGATGCAACCGGGGGATCCGCTGGCCCGGGTGGTCCGCACCGACAAGCTGCGGGTGGAGGGCTATGTCGATTCGGCCCGGTTCGAGCCCGAGCAGGTCCACGATCGGCCGGTGACGGTGACGGTCAATTTTTCCGATCAGCGGGAGGAGGCCTTCAAGGGCCGGATCGTGTTCGTCAGCCCGCTGGTCGAGCCGGGGGGCGACTATCGCGTCTGGGCCGAGGTTGAAAACCGCCAGCCACCGGGTTCCAACCAGTGGCTGCTGCGGGCTGGCCAGCAGGCCACCATGACGATCCACTCCCGGCAGGCCCCGTTGCCGCCGGTCCACCGGGCGGTGACCACCGCCGATGCCCAGTGAGGTGAGCCATGGCGATTGCCGACGCCTTCCGCTCCAGCACATCGCGGCCGGTCGGCCTGCGGTGTCGCGGTGATCTCGTCACCAATCGCCAGGTCCATCAGGGCCAGGCCTGGTATGTGGTCAAGGATCCGATCGGGCTGAATTACTATCGGTTTCGGCCGGAGGAGTATGCCCTGCTGGAGATGCTCGACGGTGACGCCAGCCTCGAGGATCTCAAGGATGACTTCGAACTGCAGTTTCCGCCGCGGCGGATCACGGTCGATGAGATCTCGCGGTTTGTCTCGACACTGCACCGCAGCGGGCTGGTGATCGGCGACCGGCCGGGGCAGGGGCCGCAGCTGAATGAGCGGCGCAAGCAGAAGGTCTGGATGGAGTGGAAGACCTGGATGCGGAGCATCATGTGCCTTCGCTTCCGCGGCATCGATCCCGACTGGATCCTCAACAAGATGACCCCCTGGATCGGTTGGATCTACTCACCGCCGGCCCTGGTTGTTTTTCTGGTCTACATCCTCAGTGCCCTGATGCTGGTGCTGGCCAACTTCGAGACCTTCCGGTCGAAGCTGCCGGAGTTTCAGCAGTTCTTCGCGGCGGGCAACTGGTTTTACCTGGCGGCGGCCCTCGGCATCACCAAGGTGATTCACGAATTCGGCCACGGCATGTCCTGCAAGCACTACGGCGGTGAGTGCCATGAGATGGGTTTCATGTTGTTGGTCTTCACGCCCTGCCTCTACTGTGATGTCTCCGACAGCTGGATGCTGCCGAGCAAGTGGAAGCGGATGATGATCGGTGCCGGCGGTATGTACATCGAGCTGATCATGGCGGCGACGGCGACCTATCTCTGGTGGAACTCCCACGAGGGCATCTTTAACCAGATGTGCCTCAACGTGATGTTCGTCTCCAGCGTTTCGACGCTGCTGTTCAACGCCAACCCGCTGATGCGGTTTGACGGCTACTACATCCTGTCGGACATGCTCGAGATTCCGAACCTGCGGACCAAAGCCACCACCAGCCTGGGCCGCATTGCCAAGAAGTGGTGCCTGGGCATGAAGCTGCAGGACGACCCGTTCCTGCCGAAGCGGCATCAGGCGCTCTTCGCCCTCTATGCGGTGGCCTCGACGCTCTACATGTGGATTCTGATGTCGTCGATCTTTCTCTTCGTCTGGAATGCCATGAAGCCCTACCGGATGGAGGCACTGGGCCGGGGCTTGGCCCTGTTTGGGATTTACGGGCTGATTTACCGGCCGATCAGCGGGATTTACAAGTTTTTGAAGGTACCGGGCAGGAGGGACGAGGTGAAGACGCTCAACATGTCGATCACGGCGGCGGTGGTGACGCTGATCATTGCCGGCATCGGGCTGATTCCGCTGTCGCAGCGGGTCTGGTGTGCGGCTGAACTGCGGCCGCGGGCTGAGGAGACGGTCTATGTGACCGTTGACGGCCGGCTGGAGGAGCTGCTGGTGGCGGCGGCCGACCGGGTGGAGAAGGGGCAGGAGCTGGCCCGGTTTTCCAACATCGACCTGGAACTGCAGATTGCCGACCTGGAGGGGCAGGAGGCGGGCTACCGGGCGAGGCTTTCGAGCCTCGAGCGGGAGCGGTTCACCGACGTGGCCGCTGGGATGGAGATCGGCACGGTGGAGGAGTCGCTTAAAAGCGTGCAGGAGCAGCTGGCCAAAAAGCGGAAGTATCAGCGGGAGCTGGTCCTGAAGGCCCCGCGGGCGGGTCTGGTGCTGCCGCCGGAGACGGTCGATGAGCGGCCCGATCCGGGCGGCCGGCTCTCGGGCTGGTCGGGCAGTGCGATTTCAAAGAAGAACCTCGGGGCGACCTATGCCGAGGGGACGGTGCTCTGCATGGTGGGTGAGCCCCATCATTTCGAGGCGGTGATGATCGTCGATCAGACTGAGGTTGAGTTTGTCGAGCGGGGCCAGAAAGTCGATCTCAAGCTCAACGCCTTTCCGTTCGAGACCTTCACCGGCACGGTCGATGAAATCGCCGAGACCCACATCGAGGTCGGCTCCGAGCGGCTGAGCGTGAAGGCGGGCGGCTCAATTCCGACCACCACCGACGAAATGGGCCGCGAGGTGCCGATTTCGACGAGCTACGAGGTGCTGATGCACCTGGACGACCCTGACAACGTCCTGACGCCGGGCATGCGGGGCACGGCGAGAGTCATCGTCGGCACCCGCACGGTCGGCCAGTGGCTCTGGCGGCTGTTCTGGCAGACGTTTAATTTTCGGATGTGAGGGACGTGTCGGGCTCTCGGGTGGGAAAAGGTAGTCATATTTGCAGGAGATCTACTTTCTGTGGAGGCCGATGTTGAAGGATCCAGACGATGACATGGTTTTGGAGTTGGCCGTGGCGTCCCGGAGCCAAGTGATTGTGACGCACAACGTTGGGGACTTCTTCCGGAGTGATTCGTTTGGTAGCATCGCTGAAAAGCCGGGTGCTTTTTTGAAAAGTGTTCGGGGTCAAACATGAGTAGCGTCACGGTTGAGATTCCTGACTCACTAAAACGTGGCATCGAGGCTTTGGCGACTGCCGAGGGCTACACGCTCGAGCAATTCCTGGCTGCCGATCGCCGCATCCTTCGGCGGCAGCCTTTATTCACGGCCTGCTAGGAATCACTGCGGATCAGCTTTGGTGATGGGCTTTGGGGATGAATTGCAGCGACCGGTATACTTTGTTCGCGGAAAAGTGAAGGACGTCTTCGACGAAGCGAGGAGTGGGACGATGGTGGCGTTTGACCGGATTACTTTTGATCCCGCGGTCATGGGCGGCAAGGCCTGCATTCGCGGCCAGCGGATCACTGCGTCGCTCATCGTGAACCTCGTTGCCAATGGAATGTCGCAGCAGGACATTCTCCAGGCCTATCCCTACCTCGAGCCGGAAGACATCCAGCAGTCGCTGCAATACGCTGCGTGGCTTGCAGAAGAGTCGATTTTGCCGTCCGAAGCGACACCTGCATGAGGTTCCTGCTTGACATGGGAATCTCCGTCGGCGTTGTCGCGTTCCTGCGAAATGCCGGCCACGATGCCGAGCATCTTCAAGACTTGGGTCTGGGCACGCTCTCAGATTCGGAGATTCTTGCATATGCGCTCCGCGAACAGAGAACGGTCATCACCCACGACCTTGACTTTGCGAATTTACTTGCTGCGAGTTCTTCCAGGTTGCCGAGCGTCATCATCTTTCGACTGAGAAACATGCGGCCGGAGCGTGTCATTCAAAGACTTCATACGCTGCTCACGAGCCACTCTGCGGATCTCGAAAAGGGTGTTGTTATCTCTGTGGCAGAGTTGCAGGTTCGTCTCCGGAGGCTCCCCCTAGACCGGTCCGGCAATGCGGGGTAGTGGCGGCATTCCCCGGCGTTTTTGGGGTTTGCCAAAGTGGGCTGTTGATCACCCGCATGCGTGGGCAAGGGCCATGGATGGCAATCCTGTTCGGCACGATGCTTGCAATCCGGAAGACGGGCAATCCAGGCAGGCCGGGGGGAGTTGCGCCC
>CBFIHA010000047.1:265-28673 GCA_965662195.1 uncultured Pirellulales bacterium | reverse complement strand
CCTATCGCTTGCATGCCCACTTTGAAGTCTTGAGCGGCAAGGCGGTACGAATCGATGCGACGTCGGCCAATCCCAAATGGGATGCCGACGAGCGTGCGGTGCTGGAACGAACGGTCGAATCGGATCGCTGCTACCTGATTGATCGCGGCGGCGCCAAGTTCGGGCTTTGGAACACGATCAACGCCAAGGGCAGCAGCTACGTCTGCCGGCACCTGTTCTCGGACAACCCCAATGGCCTAGAGATCCAAGCATCCTGCGCCATGATCGTCTGCATGCTGATCCTGTTCTCCACCGGCGAGAAGCCCAACCGGGCGATGGAACAGATGGTCTGGTACTACCCGATTGGCCTTGCGAGCCTCAAAGAACTCGAGGCCTTCATGAAAAGCAGAAAATAATCGGCCACAGGGCACGGGCAGTCCGCCCAAGCTTGACGTCGGCGATCCCCGCTCAAAAATAGTTCCAAAATACCGGTCATCTGAGGCCGCACATCCCGTGCCGAACAGGATTGCCATCCATGGCCTCTTCTCGCGAATGCGGGCGAACGCGAGTCCAGTTGGGCAACACCCGAAAACGCCGAGGGTTGTCGGGGTTGCTGGTCATCGCTTCCTGCGGCGGCAGACTTTATCCACAGCCTGCCAGCGGTCTGGTTGAACTGACACCAGTTGAATTGCTTGATCGGGGTGCTGTTTCCGTTAAGCCAACCCCGCTGGCTGGCCGTGGTTTTTCAAGCGTGATTTTCTGGTTCGGAGTTGCTGAGCGTTGCTGTGTTCGGAAGAAGCAGGGGTGCGACAGGTGCGAAAGTCTCGTCGTTCGTCGTGGGAAGAGACGTTTTGCGGTGATGGGTGATCTCCCTGCTGCCCGGAAGGGTCGCAATCCCAGAAGGCCGCTTGTCCAACCGGTAAAGCCTTGGTGGAGCAGATTAACTGGGGCATGCAGGCGGCGGCGACGCTTGCGTATGTATTCTGATGAAGGTCGTTGACCTTTCGCGGAATCAAACCGGGGAGAAGGTGTCGTGTTGCTGTTATTTTTTGCAAGTCGAGCGATGGGGTGGCGAGCCGTGCTCGGAGTCGTGCTCGCCGCAACGTGTGGCCAAATGGCGGCAGTTGCCGCCGAGACCGCTGCTTCAGGCCGCCCCAACATTGTGTACATCATGGCGGACGAGCTGGGCTACTTCGAGCTCTCTTGCCTCGGCAACCCAAATCTGAAGACGCCGCGGCTTGATCAGATGGCCGCTGAAGGAATTCGCTTCACATCGGCCCTTGCGGGCTCGTCGGTGTGTGCTCCCACGCGCTGCTGCTTTCTGACCGGCAAGCACAGTGGCCACACGTCGGTTCGCTCAAATGGTGGAGGCACCCCACTGCGGGCAGACGAGCAGACGATTGCCTCGCTGCTCAAGACCGCTGGCTATGCCACCGGCGGCTTTGGCAAGTGGGGCTGCGGTGGCCGGGGCTCGACTGGTGTGCCCGAGAAGCATGGCTTTGATCTGTTTCTCGGCTACTACGATCAGGTGCACGCTCACAGCTACTACCCGCCCTATCTCGTACGAAACAGCGAGGAGGTGCCGCTGGCAGGCAACCGGGGTGGAAGCGACGGCGAGACCTACTCGCATTATGTGATTGTTGACGCAGCCAAGAAGTTCATCCGCGATCACAAAGACGAGCCGTTCTTCTGCTACCTGCCAATCACGCCACCGCACGGCCTTTTTGACATTCCCGATGCTGATCCAGCCTGGGCGATCTATCGCGACAAGCCCTGGCCCGAGCAGGCCCGCCGCTACGCCGCGATGGTAAGCATGATCGATCGCCAGGTCGGCGAGGTGTTCGACCTGCTACAGGAACTCGGACTGGAGGGCAACACGCTTGTCTTCTTCAGTGGTGACAACGGCGGGGCCGACTACTTCGCGAGCAAAGAGCATCCTCGTGGAATCCATGGGGCCAACGTCAATCCGCAGACCGGTGTGGAGTATCGCGGCAAGAAAGGCAACCTCTACGAAGGAGGCTTGCGGATTCCGATGATCGCCCGCTGGCCCGGGCGGATTGAGCCCGGGCAGGTGAGTGATCTGCTCTGGTACTTCCCCGATGTGCTGCCGACCATCACGGAACTTGCCGGCCTGGACAGTCCAGCAGACATCGATGGCATTTCGATTGTGCCGGAGCTGCTGGGCGCGGAGGCCAGCGGCAGACCACAGCTGACGCACGAGTACCTCTACTGGGAAATCGGCGGGCAGACAGCGATCCGTGCCGGCACCATGAAAGCAGTCCACCCTGGCAGCAACCGTCGTTGGGAGCTCTACGACCTTGCGGTGGATCCCAGCGAAGTGAATGACCTGTCAAGCGAGCGGCCCGAAGAGTTGGCCGCACTCAAGGCCTTGGCCGAAGCGGCCCACACGCCAGTGAAGGAAGGAGTGTTTTTTAATCGGGAGATTCACGAGCGGGATCGCCGGGCCAAGTTTGGTGGCAGGGATCCCAGTGGCACGCCGGCGAAGGTCAACATGCTGCCGGCAGCTGGGCTGCTGCCGATGAAGCAGCTGAAGATCGTCGCAGCCAGCAGCGAGTCAGGCGGCAACGGGAAGCGTGCGGCCCATGCGATCGATGGCAATCCGCGGACCCACTGGCACACTTCGTTTCAGCCAGAGGTACTCACGCATCCGCATGAATTGGTGATCGATCTTGGTGGTGTGGTAACCGTCAGAGGCATACGGTATCTCGCTCGCCAGGACAAAGGCTGGAATGGGGCGGTTGCTTCTTGTGAGGTGACGGTGGCGGATCGCCCGGATGACTTTGATGAGCCGGCCGCCAGCGGCACGTTCACAAAAAAGAAGCAGTCGCAGGAATTGATTTTTCAGCCTGTGAAGGGGCGGTATCTCCGGTTTCGCATCCTGTCTGAGGTCAACGGAGGCCCGTGGGCCTCCGTTGCAGAGCTGGGAATCGTTGGCGAAACGAGCCGATAACGCTCGTCTACGAGCCCTCCCTGCGTTGAAAGGCGTCGTCTCACCGCTTCGGACCCTGTAAGGAGAGCCGGTCAGTTCTGCTTCAGGTCATTGGCTCGAATGGCTGCAAGTTTTTCACAGAGCTTTTGGCGGAAATGGTCGACGATGCTGGCATGGTTGGGGGAAGTGGCGAGGTTGGTGAACTGCTGGGGATCAGCCCGCATGTCGAAGAGTTCGATCCCGCCGGAAGCGTCTTCGTGATACTGAATGTAGGCCCAGCGTTCGTTGCGAAGCAGAAAGCCTTTGCTGGACGGCGCCACGCAGAAGGCGGTGTCTCGCACCTCCCGGTCGGGATCCTTCAGGAGCGGCGAGATGTCTCTGCCCTGCAGCCGCTCCGGCACCGGCATGTTGCAGAGGCTCAGTGTTGTGGGGAAGAGATCGAGCAGTTCGACGAAGGAGTCGCAGACCGCAGGCTTTTGGCCCGGCACATGCACGATTAGCGGCACCATCGCCGATTCATCACGGAGGCTGACTTTCGCCCAGAAATCGTGCTCGCCGAGATGATAGCCGTGGTCACTGGTGAAGATCACAATTGTGCGATCGGCCTGCCCGGACGCCTCGAGGGCGGCGAGCACCCTGCCCACCTGCGCATCCAAATAGCAGACCGATGCGTAGTAGCCGGCAATGGCCTTCTTCTGTCTCCGCTCGTCCATCTTCATGTTGACGCTGGTTTTGTAGTTGATGCCTCGCTTGGGGATGTCGTCCCAGTCGCCTGGAACTTTGCGAGGCAGGTTGATTGACGAGAAGGGGCGGAAGGAATCGAAGTACCGGGATGGTGCCACGAAGGGCACATGCGGCCGCACGAAGCCGACTGCGAGAAAGAAGGGTTTGTCGGCATGGTCCTTGAGGAGTTGCCCGGCCTTGGCCGCGGTTTTGCCGTCGGAGTGAACCGAGTCGTCGCCGTCGGCCTCCACTACAACAAACGTGTTGCCGCCAACGACCGGCTTCGTCCCATCGGGATTGCCTTCAAGTGTTTCGCCGACACCAGCAGCTTTCCACTCAGGACCGGGGCTGTTGAACCGCTCAGTCCATGACCGGGGGTCAT
The DNA here is from genome assembly GCA_965662195.1 of uncultured Pirellulales bacterium. GTDB lineage: Bacteria > Planctomycetota > Planctomycetia > Pirellulales > UBA1268 > UBA1268. Next base: position 24,639 of record CBFIHA010000047.1, on the reverse strand, counting down.
CTGCGCCGTCGCTTCCCTCCTCAATGCCACCAGGCACGCCCATATGAAAAATCTTGCTCACCCGAGCGGTGTAGTAGCCGGTATTTTTGAAAGCCTCCGCCCAGGTCTCACGGCTGCCGATCTGGGGCCGTGGGCTCGTGTAGCCAAAGACGCCAGTGGCATGTGGGTAGTAGCCGCTCATGAATGACGCCCGCGACGGACCGCAGTAGGTGGCCTGGCAGTAGGCCCGCGTGAAGCGGGTGCCGTTGGCTGCAAGCGCATCGATGTGTGGTGTTTCACAAGCCGTGTTGCCGTAGCAGGACAGCGCGGTCGCGGTGAGGTCATCGGAGACGATAACGAGCACGTTCCGAGGTGTTTCAGGTCCCCCTCCTGTGGCAGCACGTATCATCAGGCAGCAGGCGGTAAGCATGATCCACGGTCGCATCAGGTGCCTCCGGAAGGACGCGCGGCGTGACTCGCACAGCGACTCGGCCAGCACGCCGCGACCTGGAGTTTACGCGAGGATGCGGCTCAGTGGCTGAAAGCTCCCCCGTGCGGCAGCGGATGATCGGCATCAATTGCTGCTTGTCGGCGGTATTTTCTTTTTCGTCGTCAGATCAATGGCTGCAGAAAATTCAGCGTCCAAGGTGTTCGTAATGGCTGGCAAGCCGTATGGACGGGTGTGGTTCCAGCCGAATCTGCTACGCATGCGAGCGGCTGCTTCCAGTCGCAAACCCTGGCACCATAGGCGTGCCTTGCGCCGGATCGGTGGTGAACGCCCGAAACCGCGCAGCAATCTGGGCTGTGACCGGTCCTGGCACACAGCCGTAGCCGTGGGTGTCGAGGGCGATGACCGGCGTGATCTCACCCATCGTCCCGGTCACAAACATCTCGTTGGCCAGCGCGAGCTCCGCCGCCGTCACATCCCGCTCCTCGGCCGGAATCCCCAGGTCGCCGTAGAGTTCGAGCACCACCGAGCGAGTGATGCCCTCCGGACAGGCGCGGGTCGTCGAAGTGACGACGCGGCCGTTCCGCACGATGAACAGATGCGTGGAACCCGTCTCGGTCAGCATGCCGGCGGTGTCGAGGAGCACCGCGTCATCAGCGGCCGCCGCGTTGGCCTCGAGTTTGGCCAGGATGCTCGTGAGTTGGTTGCAGCTGTGGATATGCTGGTCGAGCACGTTGGCGAAGGGCCGTCGCTGACGGGCGGTGATTAGCCGGATGCCGTGCGTGTTGTCGAAAACCGGCGGTTTGTGCTCGGCGAGAATGAAAAAAGAGCAGCCAGCCCGGTTGATCCATGGATCGAGACCGCTCGTGTATTTGAGCCCGCGTGAGACCGTTAGCCGCACATGCACGCCGTCGTGCATCTGATTGGCCGTGAGTGTGCGAGCAAGTTCGGTCACCAACGTTTCGTCGCTGGGATAGCCCTCGTAAGCCAGCATGGCGGCGCTGTTCCGCAGCCGGGCCAGATGTGCGTCGAGCCCGGAAAATCCGGCCGGCGTAGAGCCGCAGGCTCTCCCAGACGGCGTCGGCGAGAAACGGGACATCGGGTTCGGGGAGTGGGGGAGCGGCAGTGATGGGCTCGAACCCCGTTGATTGCCAGGTATTCGCATACCAGTGGGCCGCCCAGACGCCGTCCTGCGGATGGGGACCAGCCGGCCAGGCGAGCGGCTGGATCCCAGGCGATGCCGAGTCCGGCACAGAGTCACCCCAGAGTCGCCTCAGGGTTGCGTTGGAGGTCGGCCGCATCGATCACCACCGGAGGTGCGCCTCGTACATCCCAGAGCCGCTGAAAGAGCTGCACCTGCCAGGGAAGCCCCGTCTCGGCGAGTGTCATCGAGGGAAACACCTTCAGGTAGCTGGCAATGACCCGGGCCGGATGCCGCACGAGAAAGGCGTGGTCGAGCCGGTCAAGCCAGGAGCCAATCATCTCCTCCCGCATGGGGACAACCGACTTCGGTCTTCTCCTCTCAATCGTGAAAGTGTCTCGAGCAGCGGGAGCTTGCCTCTCGATGGAAGAGGAGCGAATGTGAGACGGGCGGCCACTGTGACAGCCACAACACCCCGGCTTCTGGCAAGAGCCGTCGAAGCTCGGACCGGCGTGGAAGGGGGCGTTCGAGGCTCTATCCATTATCCCCTCCAGCATTGCCTCTATGCCCTGTCTGAAAACCCAATACCTGGCTTCGAGCGGCTCGTTTGCCCACTGACTACGTCCGGCTCCATCGCCAGATCCGCAATCTGGCTGCTTCGCCGTCCTTGCCAGAGACCCAAGCAGCTCGCTCTCGGGCCAACGGTAGCCTTTTCAGACAGAACCTAGCAGCAATTCGAGGCCCAAGGTTGCTGCCAGGTCGGGAATGCACGCAAAGTGGTACTGGGTGGCGGGTAGCGGCATCGTCGCGTTGGTCGACGGCATAGTAGGATGCAGGTCGGATCCCGGTGGCCGCAGTCGGGCTGCCCCTGCCGTAAAAGGAATACCCTCGACAATGGTTTTTCACCGCTTGCCGCCCCTTCTTTGTTGGCTGGTGAACAGCCTGGCCTGGCTACAACTGGCTGGCTCGCTCGTAGCGGGGCCGGCTGCCGCCGACGAGGGTATGTGGCTGTTCAATGACGTCCCGGGCGAACGGTTGAAGCAGGATCATGGCTTCACGCCGCCAGCCGGCTGGCTTGAGCGGCTGCAACGGGCGGCCGTGCGGTTCAACAGTGGGGGCTCGGGTGCATTCGTGTCGGCTGACGGCCTGGTGCTGACCAACCACCATGTTGCCGCCAGCAGCCTGCAGAAGCTCTCGACGGCCGATCGCAACCTGGCCCAAGACGGCTACCTTGCCCGCACGCAGGCGGAGGAGATTCCCTGTCTCGATCTCGAACTCAATGTGCTTATGTCGATTGAGGACGTGACCGCACAGGTGCAGGCTGCAGTTGCCGACGAGGCCGATGCGGTTGCCGCCGCCAACGCCCGGCGGGAGGTGCTGGCCGGTATTGAAAAGAAGTCGCTCGAAACCACTGGACTGCGAAGTGACGTCGTCACCCTGTTCGGGGGCGGCCGCTTCCACCTCTACCGCTTCCGCCGCTACACCGACATCCGGCTCGTCTTTGCCCCCGAACGTGACATCGCCTTCTTCGGTGGCGATGCCGACAACTTTGAATATCCCCGGCATTGCCTCGATATCTGCTTTTTTCGAGCTTACGAGGATGGCCAGCCGGTCACGGTGGAGCACTTTCTGCCGTGGGCTGAGCAGGATGTCGCTGCTGGCGATCTCATCTTCGTGGCGGGCCACCCCGGCCGTACCGATCGGGCCAAGACCCTGGTCGAGGTGACCGCCATGCGGGATCGGCAGCTGCCCTTTTCGCTTGAGTGGCTCAATCGTCGCGAGGTGCTGTTGCGGTCCTATGCCGAGGAGGGGCGGGTGGAGGCCCAGCAGGCCATGCACGATCTGTTTGGGGTGCAGAACAGCCGCAAGGCTCGGGGTGGACTGCTTGCTGCGCTGTTGCGGCCGGAGATCATCAGCCACAAGGCGGCGGCCGAAGAACAGCTGCGGGCGTCCCGGCAGGGCGACCAGGCCGACTCGCCCTGGGGGCGGATCGCCGCGGCCCAGCAGGCCATCGATACCATCGCGCTCCGCTACAACCTGCTGGAAGGGGCAATTGCCTTTCAGTCGCGATTCTTTGCCCACGCCCGCACGCTGCTGCGGGCGGCAGCCGAGGCGGCCAAGCCCGACGGGCAACGGCTGCGGGAATACCGTGACGCTGCCCGGGCGTCGCTGGAGCTGCGGCTGTTTTCAGCGGAGCCGCTCGACGATGCCTACGAGGTCGCCAGCCTGACCGATTCGCTGACCTTCATGGCGACCAAACTCGGCACCGCCGACCCGCTGGTGCAGCAGGTACTGGCCGGCAAGTCGCCAGCGGAGCGGGCGGCGGCGGTCGTCGCCGGCACGCGGCTGGGCAGCCGTCGTGGTGCGGCGCATGGTCAGCCGACCGACCGACGGCGGGAACTCTACGAGGGCGGTCCTGCCGCCATTGCCGTCAGCGATGATGCCATGCTGGCGCTGGCCCGGCTGGTTGACGATGAGTCGCGGCGGCTGCGGCTGATCGTGGAGGAGGCCGGCGAGACCAAGCAGCAGGCCCATGCCGAACTGCTGCGGCTGCGGCTGCGGGCGGCCAGCGGGCCGATCTATCCTGATGCAACCTTCACGCTGCGGCTCGCCTATGGAACGGTGCAGGGGGTGGGCGCTGATGCTGAGGCGGCGACGTCACGGCCTTGGACGACGCTGGCCGACCTTTACGCCAAGGTTGACCGCGAGCAGGGCCGCCCCCCCTTTGCCGTGCCCGACTCCTGGCAGGTGGCCCGGGAGCGGCTGGCCAGTTCAGAGGCACTGGCGGCCACGGCGCTGAACTTCGTCTCAACAGCTGACATCATCGGTGGCAACTCCGGCAGTCCGGTGGTCGATCGGCAGGGCCGGCTTGTGGGCGTGATCTTTGACGGCAACGAAGATTCGCTGGTGCTCAACATCGCCTATGACGCCGACCGGGCCCGGGCCATCGCAGTGTCGGCCGGCGGGATTGCTGCGGCACTTAAGGAGGTCTACCGGGCAGATCGCCTGCTGGAGGAACTCGGTCTTTCGCCGCGGGGTTGGATCTCCCTGTTTGATGGCAAGACTCTTGGTGGCTGGCAGTCGAGCGGCTTTGGGACCGATGGGCCGATAACCGTTGAGGAAGGAGCGATCAGTATCGGCATGGGCGACCCGCTCGGCGGCATCACCTGGCAGCGGGAGTTTCCGACCGAACGCTATGAGATCGCTCTCGAGGCCCAGCGGGCCGACGGGTTCGACTTCTTCTGCGGCCTCACCTTCCCGGTCGGTGACGACTCCTGCAGCCTGATCCTCGGCGGCTGGGGTGGGGGGCTCATCGGCCTGTCCTCGATTGATGGGGCCGATGCATCGGAGAACGACACCACGCAGTATCAGGAATTCGAGACCGGCCGCTGGTATGACGTCCGGGTGCGGGTCGAGCCCGAGGCGATCACCTGCCTGCTCGACGGGAAGGAGATCGTTTCCCAGCCGCGGGCCGGCCGTGAGATTTCGATCCGGGCCGAGATGTTCCTCTGCAAGCCGCTGGGGGTGGCGACTTACGCCACGGCCAGCCGGTTACGGAATCTGCGGTACCGGAAGCTTGACGGGCCGGTTGACGACCAGGCGGGTGATGAGCAACCCTGACAAACGCCGCGGCCGGCTGGCCGCCGAAGCCGCCCGCCGGCTGGCCAGGGGCGGCGACATCAAGCGGGCCCGTGTTGCCGCAGCGCGGCGGATCAGCCGGGGCTGGGTGCCGGAGCATGAGCTTCCCTCAGCTGGTGAGATCGGCCGCGAACTGGCCCGTCAGCGGCTGACGGCCGAGCCCGATCGGTCCGGCGGTCACGCCCCGTTGATCGGCGACCGGTACGACGCGCTAGCCTGCTTCCTCAGACCGCTGGCCGCGGTGCGGCTGGACCCAAAGACGTCTCAGGCCGCGACGCTGCTCGATGCCAGCCTGCTCGCCTTCGGCCACGTAGAACACCAGCGACCCTACGATGAAGAACTGCTGACCGCCGCCCTGTTGGCCGACGCCGGCCGGCTTTTCGATCGGCGGGCTCCGGCGAAAGCAATTCTCGCCAACGCTGCTGCCTTCTTGACCGACCGGACAGCCTGGCTGATCGAGAACCGGGATGTTGCCATCGCCTATCGCGATCGCACGCTTGGCCACCGCGGCCGGCAGCGGCTGGTCGCCCACCCCGACTTCGATGGGGTCATGCTGCTGGCTGAAGCGGTCGGTGATCCCGAGCCAGCTGGTCAGCCCGAGTACTCTCTCGATCAAGCGATGATGGTGCTACGGCAACTCGCCGCGAATTGACCGGCCCGGAGCAGCCGGCATATCGGCACGCTGCCGGCGTCGGGTCACTCCGGCGGCTGGTCGCCGAGGGCCGCCTTGACCCCCTCACGGGCCTCCCGCCAGCGATTCTTGACGGTGCGGACTGAGCATCCGAGCAGGCTGGCGATCGACTGCTGATCGGCGCCGAGGTACCAGACCAGCTGGAAGATCTCCCGCTGCTCTGCCGGCAGCTGATTGATCGCCTCGTGGAACAGGCTCCAGCGGTCGATCGAAGTGCCCGAGTCGGCAGGCGTGTCAGCCGGGTGGCGACTGCTTGACTGATCTTCCAGCGGCACCATGCCGGTGGCGTGATTGCCCCCGAACGACATTGGACCGGAGTGATGCCTGGCCAGATCGATCAGCTCGCGGTGAATCTGGGTGGCTGCCAAGGCCATGACGTCGCGGGGCGAATCGACTGCGACCTCCCCGAGGCAGCGGTAAAGCCGCAGGGCGGCGTTCTGAAATATGTCATCAGTGTCCTCCCAGCGGCGGACGACCGGGAACCGATTGAGCATCCGGTGGGCCAACAGCCGCAGCCGCTCACTGCACAGTTCGAGGATGCGGCCGCGGGCAGCGTCGTTGCCCGCCGCGAGCTCGCGAAGGCAGTCCGCGACCGTGGGGGGGAGTGGCGGGTCGTCCATAGGTGCGTCAGTCTGCGTTGTTTTCTTCGGCGCCTGCCCGCTGGCGGAGCCTACCAAACCCTCGGGGGGCCTGCCCAATTGAAGCATTGGTCTCGGGCCCCGTTTCGGCCGGGCAAGAAAATTTTGCCCCTCGATGCCCCCGCTTTCGCTTTTGTCTGTAGAGGGCAAGTGACCTCATCGGCACCAGCCTCGAGCCTCATCGGCACCAGCCTCGATCCTCATCGGCACCAGCCTCGAGGAGACAACCAGTCGCCAGCTGTCGAATAAAACCCCTTCAACCGGAGTATGTGCATGGTCCTCCAGTCTCAGGCGTCGTCCCCCGATTCCGCCCTCGTGGTCGCAGGTGCGACCAGTCATCGGCAACCGTCTGGCGGGCACCATTCTGTCAAAGGTGCCGACTGGGCGACCGTAATGGCATCGCTGGCCGAGCTCGGCTTCCAGCCCGGGGTTCCAGGGACGCCGGCGGCAGCCGAGGTGGTGCTGGCGGCCCAACTGCGGTTGCGGTACTGGCGGCGACAGCTGCCCTGCGGCCGATTGGGGGTGACAACTGCTCCGGAAAACGGCGGCGGGCACGGCATCACCGCGGCGAACCATGCAGGTCGAGAACCTGACCAAATGAGTCCGTCAGCCCCCTCCGGCAGGCCGTCAGCTCCGGCCGCGGCCTTTATCCACGAGCGGATCAGATCAATCAAGTCTGCCCGCGACTGCCTGCTGGCCTGCTCGCAGCAGGGCGATATTGCGGCCGCTCCTGAAGGATGAACCACCGCCGAGCGGTCGCTCAAGATGGTGCTGAGGGGTACAACAGGGGGTATGAGCCACCCTCGAAAGATGGACGCGAGTCGGGGCTGTGATCGCCTGACGGGCAGTGACGACACCTTTGGCTTCCACGCCGGGCAGTTGGAAGGCAGCGGTGGTTCAGCAATGGCCTTGGCGGCGGGGACCAACCTCGGAGGGGTGACGATCCTGCGGCTGCTGGGCAATGGCGGCATGGGCCAGGTCTACCAGGCCCGCCAGCATGCGCCGCCGCGACCGGTGGCGGTGAAGGTGGTGCGACCGGGATCGGCCGATCCGTCGCATCGTCGCCTCGATGATGAGGCCGGCCTGCTCGGCCAACTCGATCATCTGCATATTGCCCGGGTCTACACGGTGGGCCGGTGGACGGTGGCGGGTCGCAGCTGTCCCTGGATCATGATGGAGTTGGTGGAGGGGGCACGGACGGTCACCGAATGGGTGCACGCCGGCCGGCGGGGGGTGGCAGAGCGGGTCGCCCTTATGCATGCCGCCAGTGAGGCCCTGGCGGCAGCCCATGCCAAGGGAGTCATCCACCTCGACCTGAAGCCATCGAATATCCTCGTCGACCGCCGGGGCGTGCTGAAGCTGATCGACTTTGGTATCGGCCGCCGCTCAGGGCTGAACGGCCGGGACCAGCGGCCAGCCGAGGGCCGGATTATCGGTACGCCGGGGTCGATGAGTCCGGAGCAGTTAGCGGGCCGGGATGATCTGATCGATGCCCGCAGTGACATCTACTCCCTGGGGCAGGTGCTCTTTGAACTTGTCGTTGGTCGTCCACCGGCCGGCAGGCCGGAGACACCGGCGGCAGCCCAGGCCCTGCTTGCCGGTTTTGCCGGGCAGCCGCTGCCCACGAACGAGGTCGTCACGGCTGCGCGGGCCGCCGGCTGTCCACGGTTTGCTGCGGCCGATCTTGCGGCGATCATCGGCCGTTGTCTCGCGGTCGATCCGGCCGCTCGGTTTTCGACGGCCTGGGAACTTGCCAACGAGTTGGGCCGCTGGCGGTCGGGCCGTCTGCTCCGGTGCCGGCGGCCAGGGGCAGCTGAAAGAATCTACCGCTGGACCCGCCGGCACCCCGCAGTGGCCATCCTCTCCGTGCTGATGGCGTTCCTCGTGATCACGGCGGTCACTGCGATCACCGGGTTTGCCGTCGAAAACGGTCGGGAGCGGAAACGCGCTGAGCGGGCAGCAGACGCGGCCCGTGTCAGCCTGGCCGCGGCCCTGCTCCGGCAGGCGGTGGCGGCGGGCCGGCAGCATGAGCCCGCTACGGTCAGCCGGTTGCTTGCCGACCGCCGGGCCGCCGTGGCTGCGCTGTCCCTGCCGCCCGGACCGGGAATGATGCCGTTAACCGACGGCCTGGCAATCCGCTGCCTGCGGGCGGGCCTCGATGAGGCAGTGGCATGCTGGGCCGATCCCGAGGGGCCGATGACGGCTGCTGCTATTGCGGCCGATGGATCACGGGCCGTTGCGGGTGATGCAGGCGGCGAGGTCAATGTGTTTTCGCTGCGGGGCGGCTCGCTTCAGCGGGTGGGGGCCCTGAGTGTGTCGGGGGGGCGGGTCTGGGCGGCTGCCGTTTCGTCGGCCGGCGACCTGGCGGCCGCCGCCGGTGATGCCGGAACGGTTTCACTGATCGATCTCTCTCAGCCAGCCCTGCGGGCCACCCTTGTGGGGGCCACCGGAAGGATCTACGGGCTGGCCTTCCTGCCGGCCGGCGATCGGCTTGTCAGTGGTGGTCGGGATGGCGTTGTGCGGCTCTGGGATGCCGATACGCGAAAGCTGATTCGCACCTACGGTCCTGTTGGTACCAGCGTCTACGGTGTGGCGGTCTCGGCTGACAGCGAGACCGTGGCGGCTGCCCTGCGGGATGGGAGCGTGCGGCTCTGGAGCGTCGCGACGGGTGAATCTGTCGGCCAACTGGTCGGCCATCAGGGGCGGGTCTTTTCGGTGGCGTTCTCGCCAGACGGCCGGCTGTTGGCGTCGGCGTCGGAGGATCAGACGGTGAGGCTCTGGGACCGGGCCGGGCTGCGGGAACACCGCCGGCTCGACCACCCGGTCCGGGTCAACGGGGTGCAATTCGCGGGCAATGATTGCCTGGTGACAGTGGGCGGCGACCGCCTGCTGCGGTGCTGGCAGGCGACCGGCCAGCGGCCACCGCGGGAGTTGAGTGGCCATGCCGCCGGCATCTGGGCGGTCGCAGCGGCCGAAGGCGGGGGGCCGGTGCTGTCGGCTTCAGCGGACGGCACCGTACGGCAGTGGGCTGGGGTGGGGGATCCTCAGCCGCGGCTGTCGGTTGATGAGCCGGTCAAATGCCTCGCTTTGTCAGCCGATGGCCGCCAATTGGCGGTGGGAACGAACGAGGGGAGGGCATCGGTCTGGGACCCCGCCACCGGCAGCCGCCAGGTACAGGCCAAGCTCGCCGCCGGCCCAATCAACGGCCTCTGCTGGCTGCCCGGTTCAGATCAGCTGCTGGTGGCTGCCGGTGGTGGGTTTGTGGGCCGGTACAAGCTGATCGCTGACGGGGGGGCCGACGGCGAGGGTGGCTGTCGGCTGGAGCCGGCCGGTGAACTGACGGGCCACCGCCGCCGGGTCTTTGCGGTGGCGGCGACAGCCGATGGGACAACGATCGCCACCGCCGGCGAGGACAAAACTGCCAGGCTCTGGACGGCAGCGGGTGAACCGGCTGGCCAGCTCAGCCACCCCGGGCGGGTCTTTTCGGTCGCCTTCGCGGGGGCCAGCCGCAGCGACCTGCTGGCCACCGGCTGCGAGGACGGCCTGGTCCGAATCTTCACGCCGGAGGGCTGGGAATGCGGCCGGGCCAAGGGGCATCGTGGGCAGGTTAACAGCGTCTGCTGGAATCCCCGGCCGGCCCGCGGTTGGGATGTCGCCTCGGCCGGAGCCGACGGCCGGGTGCAGCTCTGGCGGCTGCCCGGACGGGATCAGCCAGGAGCGATTGACCTGCAACCCGTCATGACGCTCGCTGGCGCGGCAGGGAAAATCTGGCAGATCACCGCCTGCCGCCAGGAACCGCTGCTGGTCGGTGCCACCGATGCCGGTGAGGTGATTCTCTGGGACACCCATGAACCCTCGCCACTGGAGGTGCTTGCGGGTCATGCTGAGGCGGTCTGGGCGGTGGCCCTGGGGCCTGCCGAACAGCGACTCTTCAGTGGCGGCTGGGATCAGACCGTGCGGCTCTGGGGGGTCTCGGCCCACGACTGGTCGCAGCGGCTGGCAGAATGAAGGACCTTGGCCGGCGGCCCGTTCAGCCGACCGCTGCAGCTGGTGGCCGCGTGCTACGACGCAGCGAGGACCTGGCTGAGGGTTTCCTGCAGCACGCTTCCAGACCGCTTGAGAGCCTGGACTTCCTTGGGCCAGAGTTCGATTTCGAGGGTCTGCTCGGCCCCGGCGCGACCGACCACCGTCGGGACCGAAAGGGCAACGTCGCGGAGTCCGTAGCAGCCCCGCTGCACCGTCGAAACCGGCAGGATTCGCTTGCTGTCGAGGGCAATCGCGTGGATGACCTCGGCAATCGAGACGCCGACGGCAAAGCCGGCACCCGTCTTCTTCTTGATCATTTCAGCACCCGAGGTCTTGGCCCGGGTGAAGGTGTCCTGCCCCAGCTTGGTGGTGTAGCCGGGGTATTTTTCCAGCGGCAGACCGCCGATGCTGGCACTCGACCAGATCGGCACCATGCTGTCACCGTGTTCGCCGAGAATGACCGCCGACACCTGCGTCGCCGGTGCCTTGAGGTTGAGGGCCAGCAGGCTGCGGAATCGCAGCGTGTCGAGCAGCGTGCCGAGGCCGATCACCCGGCCCTGGGGCAGGCCCAGTTCCTGCTCGGCCAGATAGGTGAGGATGTCGACCGGGTTGCTCACCACCAGCACGGTCGCGTCGGGCTTGAGACCGGCGGACTTGACGGAGTCGAGGATGGACTGGAACAGCACCACGTTGCGATTAATCAGCGCCAGCCGGCTCTCATCGGGTTTGCGGCGAAGGCCGGCGGTAATGCAGATGAGGTCGGCATCGGCTAGGTCCTCATAGCCGCCGGCGGTGATCACCTGGTCGGCGATCGCCGGGGCCCCGTGCATCATGTCGAGCGCCTGGCCATCGGCCAGGTCGGCATTGACGTCGACGATGACAATTTCGTGGACGATCCCGCCAAGCTGAAGGGCAAAGCCCGCCGAAGCGCCGACGATGCCGCCGCCACCAATGATTCCGACTTTCATGAGTGCTCCTTGAAAAGGGTGAGGTGAGAGGGGGATTGGCCGGGCTCAGTGCCGTTGCTGATGGGACTCGCGGGGCTGGTGGGCACCACGAAGGCACGAAGAGCACGAAGGAGGGACCTGAGGGGGCGATGCGGGGGCACCGAGGTTTCCCCGCTGTGCAGCCGTACGAGAACCGGGGCTTCCCGACGCGAATGGGCACGGCGGTGGGCAGCGTACAAGCGGTGCTGCGAGCTGCTTGAAGGACGCCGGCGACCGGAACGCATCACGCGGAGCAGCCGCGGCGGGTCCTTCGTGCCTTCGTTGTGATTCATCTGCGGACTCTTCCTTTCAGGCCCTGCAACACGCACTGGCCGGCTAGGCCGACAGCCCGAGCTCTTTGCAGACCTGCTCAGTGACTGCCTTGACGACCGCTTCGTAGTCGACGCTGGGGGCGGCCGCCGGCTCGGCCCCCATCGGAGGCGGAGCGTCGAAGGCCTTACGGCTGACGCCGGTGTTGCCCCAGCTGGTACGGAAGACGTCGTTGGCGCAGATGTCGCAGTTCTCCATGCCCTTCTCGAGCCGTGGGTCCTTGAAGCCCCACTGCTGCTTGAGGTCGAGCAATTCCTGGGTCTCGTTCTTGGACAGGTAGGTGACCCGGCCGAGGTCTTTGGCCAGCATCAGGATCCGGCAGTAGGCGTCGAGGATTTCGGTCCACCAGTAGGCCTGCTCGACCGATTCGCCGAAGCTGACCGTGCCGTGGTTGGCGAGGATGACGACGTTTGAATCTTTCACGTAGGGCCGTACGGTATCGGCAAAGTCCTGGTTGCCTGGCGTGGCGTATTTGGTGATTGGAATGTCGCCCAGAAAGACCTCGACCTCCGGCAGCACGCACTGGGGAATCGGCTCCCGGGCAACGGCAAAGGCGGTGGCGTGCGGCGGGTGGCAGTGGACCACCGAGTTGACGTCGGGCCGGTCCTTCATGATCGTCAGATGCAGCAGGATTTCGCTTGATCGCTTCCGCTGGCCGGCAAGCTGATTACCCTCCATGTCAACGATGCAGAGATCGGACGGCTTCATGAAGCCCTTGGAGATCTGCGTCGGGGTGCAGAGCACCTCTTTGTCGTTGAGCCGGAACGAGATGTTGCCGTCGTTGCCGGCGGCAAAGCCTTTGTTGTAGATCCGGCGGCCGATGTCGCAGATCTCTTCCTTCAGGGCGGCGAGTGACTTGTCGGTGGTGGTGATGGCCATCTGGTGTTCCTCTGGGCTTCGGGTGAGTGGTGGGGGGTGAAAAGCTTGTGGGTGAATGAGTTTGCGGGTGAGTGAGTCGCTGCGGGCTGTCGCTGTTGCTCAACTATTCCCCATGGTTTCGGTTGCGGTCGGCTGGGGGGTTGTCAGGTTTTTGCATGCACGGTGGGGTTGGGATGGTCGATCCGGTCAACCAGGGCGGCGATATAAGCGTCGATGGGCTTCGGGTCGGGTTGAAAGGGTTGTGCCGCCTCGCCCCCTTCGCTGAAGGCGACCAACTGGCCCTCACCCGCGCCGAGGGCGTCCCAGGCCACCAGCGGTTCGGCTGGCCCGTCCTCAGCGTCGAGATCCTGCTGCCGTAGCGGTACGACCAGCCGCAGGATGCCGCCCCGCATGGTGGGATGGGCATTGACCAGCGTAACGCTACCGATGGTTCGGCCGATTCGCATGATGGGTGTCCGTGGGTACAGGGGAGTCCTAGTGACTGTGCTGGCAGCTGCAGGCCGCCGGGGTGGCTGCCGGAGCAGGCGGGCTCAGTACGGCTGGGGGGGCTGTGGTTTCACGGCGGGCAAAGGCCGCTGCCATCCGCTCGAGGCTGGGGACCGAAAACCGGCCTGGTTCGATCACCAGCAGATTGGCGGCACAGGCGGACGCAGCGGCCTCGAGGCTCGCGGCGTTGTCTGCCGTGACGGCCCGCAGGCTGCCGTGCCGGTTGGCAGCAACACAGGCGACGGCCGGATTGTCGGTCAGCAGCAGGCCGCGGGCGGCATCGCGGCCTGCATGGTCGGCCAACGTCATCAGCACGCTGGTCAGGCCGGCGGCGGGAATCTGCTGGCTTGCCGGGACGGCCCGACTGATGTGGGCGGTGAGGGCCGAGATGTCATCACGGCAGTCGGCCCGGGCGATGATCAGCGGCCGGCCGGTCGTTGCGACCGACCGGGCTGAGGCCGGGAGCAGGCTGATGCCCCGGTCGCGGGCGACGTCGCGGGCCGAGGGCGTGATGACGGCTCGCTGGGGCAGCTGCACCTTCGTGGTCCGGGCCGGTAGCCGCTCAAGGATCTCGGCCGAGACCACCCGGTCGGTGAGCGTCACGGCGGCGACGGCGGCTGCGGGTGAGGCCGGCTGGGCTGCTGCTGTGCTTTCGCTGCGAATGCGGCTGATCACCTCGCTGACGAGGCGGGCGACATCCTGTGGCGTCACGGGGCTGGTGGTGGGTGAAGGCATGGTGTTTGGCGTTTCTTCCTTAGGCGTCAGCCAGCCCGATCGTGCTCCAGCGGGCGGGCGTCCGCGGGTCACCGAGGATGTCCCGCAGGGTGCGGCCGTCGCTGGTGATGATCACGCGGTCACCGCAGCCGGAGCCGAGGGTGTCGATCGCCACTTGGGGGTCGCCATCGGCCCCGACGCCGTCGGCCAGCAGCGGCTGGACCAGCAGCAGCTTTGCGCCAGCAAGCGAACTGTGCTTGACGGTGCTGATGACGGTGCCGATGACCTGGGCGAGTTGCATGGCTGGCAAGGGATCTGGGGACAGGATTTGAGGAATGCTGTGCAGGGTTAGCGGATCGCAGCCGGGCTGCCGAGCACCCGGAGGTCGTCGACCAGCGTGCAGCGACGCTGTCGCGTGAAGGTCAGCGGAGTGGTCACGCCCTCGCCGGTCGGCGTGGCAATGGAAAAGGACAGGTAGCCCTCGCCGCCGAGGCCAAGGCCGGCGACGCTGGGACCGTTCTTCACGAACAGCGTGGTGTCGAGCAGCCGGCCCATCCGGGTCATGTTGCGAACGTCATTGGAGTGGATCACGGCCGTGTGGCGGAAGCCGTGCTCGCTTTCGTGGGCCCGCTGGATCGCCTCGTCGGCGCTGCTGCAGCGGACGAACGGCAGGAACGGCATCATCTGCTCGGTCGGCACGAATGGGTTGTCGATGTCGGTCTCGCCAAAGACCAGTTCAAGCCCGTCGTGGCCGCTGGCCCCGGCCGCTTCGGCCAGGAGTGAGGCGTCTTTGCCAAGCAGCTCCTTGGCCGGGGCAGGGTGGCGGTGCTCGCCCTCGCCCACCATCACAATGGCCCGCTCGGTCAGCCGATCGACCTGGCCGGCTGAGAGCCGTAAGGCCCCGGCCCGCTCCATGGCCGCCAACATCGCCTCAAAGACAGCATCGACAACGAAGACCTGCTTTTCGCCAATGCAGAGCAGGTTGTTGTCGTAGGCCGCACCGGCAATGATCGACCGGGCGGCATTGTCGAGGTCGGCAGTTTCATCGACCACCACCGGCGGGTTGCCGGGGCCGGCCACGATCGCCCGCTTACTCGATTGCAGGGCCGCCCGGGCCACAGCCGGCCCACCGGTGACGCAGATCAGCTTGACCCCGCGGTGGTTGAAGAGCGCCCCGGCCGTCTCGAGGGTCGGCTCGGCCACCAGTGAAATGAGGTTGTCGACCCCGAGGTCGCGGTGGATCGCCTGGTTGAAGCGACGGACGCCTTCGGCGGCGATCAGCCGGCCGCTGGGGTGTGGGTTGACCACCACGGTGTTGCCCGAGGCGATCATGTTGATGGCGTTGCAGGCGATGGTGGGCAGCGAATGGGTGACCGGTGTGATTGCCCCGATCACACCGAAGGGGGCGTGTTCGATCACGGCCAGCCCGTGGTCGCCGCTGAAGACCTCGCTCGTCATGAATTCGACCCCCGGGACCCGGTCGCCGAGCACCTTGAGCTTTTCAATTTTGTGGTCAAGCCGACCGATGCCGGTTTCGTCATATTCGAGCCGGCCCAGTTCCTCGGCATCCTCGATGGCGATCCGGCGGATGTGGGCGATCGCCCGCTTGCGGCCTTCCATGCCGAGTTGTTCGAGCTGCTCAAAGGCCTCGCTGGCGGCGGCCACCGCCTCGTCCACCGTGGCAAAGATGCCGTGGCGGCCGACCCGGCTGGGGCCGGCAACGGGGCCGCCAGCGGCCCGCAACTGGGCGATCACCTGGCGGACGATGGAATTGATGTCGGGGCTGGTGGGCTGGCTCATGATGGATCTGTCGGGTTGTGAGGAATGGGTGGGAAAGGTGTTGCGGCTCAGCCAGAGGCGAGGTCAGCCGCTTCACGTGAGAAGACCTCACGGCCCTCAACACGGACGGCATCGACCAGGCCGATGATGACCGCATCGATCGGCAGCGACTTGGTTTCGGGCGTCATCCGGGCACTCGAGCCCTGGGTGATGAGGACGAACTGGCCTTCGCCGGCGCCGAGGCAGTCGACCGCAACGAAGGTTCGTCCGGTCGGTACCAGCCGCTGGCGGTTTTCAGCGTCGATGCGGTAAGGCTCAACGATCAGCAGCTTGTGGCCGGTCATGGTGGCCGCCTTTTGTGTGGCGACGACCGAGCCGGTGACGAGGGCGACAAACATGGATTTTCTCGGATAAGGAAGGTGGGTGCGGTCAGCTGGCGGCCAGCAGGTTACGGGTCTGGCGGGCAACGATGATTTCTTCGTTGGTGGGGATGACCCAGATGGCGACCTTTGAGCGGGCGGCCTCGATCCGTCGTTCGCCACGGCCGGCGGCCGCGTTGGCAGCCGGATCGATTTCAATGCCCAGGTCGGCCAGTCCGGCGACTACCGCCGCCCGGGTCAGGGGGGAGTTTTCACCGATGCCACCGGCGAAGGCGATGGCGTCAAGGCCACCGAGTTCGACCATGCCGCCACCGAGCCAGTGCCGGATGGCGGCGACGTAGACGTCGATCGCCACCTGGGCAGATTCACTGCCGTTGGCCGCCGCCGCCTCAAGGTCCCGCATGTCACCCGAGGTGCCCGACATGCCGGCCAGGCCGGCGCGGGTGGAAAGCTCGACCAGCAGTTCCTCAAACGGCCGCCCGGTTGCCTTGGCAACGTGAAGTACCGCATAGGGGTCGAGATCGCCGGCCCGGTTGTTCTGGGGCAGGCCCGACTGTGGGCTCATGCCCATTGAGGTGCCGACGCTCTGGCCGTCGCGGGTCCAGCAGACGCTGCTCGAGCCACCCAGGTGGCACTGCACCACCCGCAGTGGCCGCCGCTCCATCAGGGCTGTCATTCGTTCGGCGACGAAGCGATGGCTCGCCCCGTGGAAGCCCCACCGCTTCACGAGATACTTTTCCAGCCACTCCGTTGGCACGGCATAGCGGCCGTTCCGAGCGGGAATGGTGGCATGGAAGCCCGTCTCGAAGGCAGCAACCAGCGGCACGTCCGGGAGCTGTTCGGCCAGCTGCCGCATTGCCTTGACGTAGGGCGGGTTATGCGCCGGGGCGACCTCCGCCATCTCATCCATGGCGGTGAGCACCTCGTGGTTCACCCGCACCACGCCGCTGGCCCGACCCCCGTGCACCGCCTTGAAGCCGACGGCTGCAACATCGGCGATCGAGTCCAGCGGTCCGCCGTCGGCGGTGAGCTGGTCGATCGCCGCTTGTAGCGCGACGGCATGGTCGGGCACCGGCAGGGTCGTTTCGATCACTGTCGGTTCGTCCTCACCACCGACGGTAGCGTAGACCCGGCTCTCGGCCGCCCCGATCCGCTCGACCCCGCCCCGGGCCAGTTCACGTTCCTCCCCCTCGCCTCCCGCCGCGGCGGGAAGTTCGAAGAGGCGATACTTGAAGCTGGTGGAGCCGAGGTTGGCGACGAGCACTTTCACTGGGCCTTCTCCTTGGTACCTGGGGCTGCATCCGTGCGGAAAATCGCGTTTGATCCCCGGGCGTGCGCCCGGGGTTTTCGCTGCACGAAGTGCATCATCGAGCAACGTTTCTGTACCAAAACCTCAGCTAAAGAACGCGGCGGTCAGGCTTTCAGCCGGACGCGGGATAACGTGGCTGCCGACCAGTTCGCCGATCTGCTGAGCCGCAGTGGCGCCGGCTTCGACGGCTGCCCGGACACTGCCGACGTCGCCCTGGACGACGGTCGTGACGAAGGCGCCACCGATGTCGACCCGCTTGAGAATGGTGACGTTGGCCGCCTTGGCCATCGCGTCGGTCGCCTCAATGAGGCCGACCAGACCTTTGGTTTCAATCAATCCGATTGCCGTATTCATGGATGGTTCCTGAGAAAGATTTTTGGGGGAAATTGGGACTTTCAGCCGCTGCGGGATGCCGCGGCGAGGGGATTCTGCTCAGCCGGCGGTCTGCGGAGCTTTGGTTTTCAGAATGCTGCCAAGGTCTTCGTGCGGCCGGGCGATCACCTGGACGCTTACAACCTCGCCAATCCGGCCGGCGGCGGTTGCTCCGGCATCGGTGGCAGCCTTTACGGCGGCAACGTCACCGCTGACGAATGCCGTCACCAGCCCGCTCCCCACCTTGTCCCAGCCGAGGAAGGAGACGTTTGCCGCCTTCATCATCGCATCCACTGCCTCGACGAGCGTCACGAAACCCTTGGTTTCGATCATGCCGAGGGCTTCGATGTTCTTCGCCATCTTCTGCTCCGTAGTATTTCAAACACACTGTCACCGGAGTTCCCTCCGGTTTGACCGCGCCGGCACATGCCAGCCACAACGGTCGTCGATTGTCGGTTCGTCCCTGAACGGGTGAGCGGTCAGTCTTGCCGAATCAGTTCCACGCCGGTGGCATGGTCGAGATCGGCGGCATTGCCCTCGTCGGTGTCGATATGGACCTCCAGTTTGCTGGCAGCATCGGCCCGCACCAGCAGGTCACGGAAGACCGTGTTGCAGGGGCCGTTGATCACCAAACTCATCCGGTCGCCGTTCTTCACACCGAATTGGTCGGCATCGGCATGGCTCATGTGGACATGCCGCTCGGCCCGGATCACGCCTTCTTGCAGTTCGATTGCCCCGGCCGGGCCCACCAACACGCAACCGGGGGTGCCGGCAATCTTGCCGCTGGCCCGCACGGGCAGGTCGATGCCCAGCGAGATGCCGTCGGTAAAGGCCAGTTCAACCTGCGAGGCGGGCCGGGTCGGCCCGAGCACCCGGACCGTTGGCAGCATCCGCCGCTTTGGCCCGATGATCATCACAGTCTCTTCGGCGGCGTAGAAGCCGTCCTGGTAGAGATCCTTCTGCGGTGTCAGCGTGCGGCCGGGGCCAAACAGTTTTTCGACGTGCTCATCGGTCAGGTGGCAGTGGCGGGCCGAGATGCTCACCACCAGTTTCGGGGCCAGGCTCTGTCGTTCGCGGCTAGCCTGACTGGGGATGCCAGCCTGATTGGCGAGGACGATCTCGCGGACGATCCGTTCGACGTCACGGCGGGCGAGGCTTGTGGAAACCATTTGATTCATTCGTTGCGTGAGAGGAAGCGGGGATTGTGCTCGGGCCAGCCGTTGCTCAGTGCGGGGCCCCGGGTGGCGGATCATCGCAGTCGGCCTCCGGCAGGTCGGCGATGATCAGCCGTGGTCCCGCGGCCTTGATGATCTCTCGCCAATCATTCGACAAGCCATTGTCAGAAACAAAAACGTCGACCGCCTCCAACCCGGAGACGAGCGTGAGACTCTTGCGGCCGAATTTGGAGCTGTCGGCAACAACGATCACCTTGCCGCCAGCCCGGAGCATTGCCTGTTCCGTCTCGGCCAGCAGTAGCTGCGCGTTGAACAGCCCCTCGGCGGTGATGCCGGCGGCTGACAGGACCGTGGTCGTCACGTGCAGCCGGCCGAGCAGTTCGTTGGTGTAGGGGCCGAGGCAGACCCCGGTGCGGGGGGAGACGAAGCCGCCGAGCAGAATCAGGTCGGTCCGAGATTCAGAGGCAAACAGGTTGGCTACGGGCAGGCTGTTGGTGACCACCTGCAGTGTCCGGCCGGTCAGCAGGCGAGCCACCTCGTAGGTGGTCGTGCCGCCGTCAAGCAGCACAGTCTGTTCATCATCGATGATTTCGGCGGCCGCGGCGGCGATGGCCCGCTTGGCTTCCCAGTTGGCTGGCTGTTTTTCGTCGAATTCGGCGATTCTAGGTAGCCCGCCGGCATAAAGCACGCCGCCATGGGTCCGCCGGGCGGTGCCCTGTTCCTCAAGAGCGTCGAGGTCGCGGCGGACTGTCGATTCGGAAACGCCCAGCTCCCGCACCAGTTCATCCAATGCGGCAAATCCGCGGAGGCGGATGATGTCGATCAGGCGGCTGCGGCGTTCTCTTCCGGACACGGTGACTCTCCTGGATAGACCGAGTATGAGTCAGGCGAGAAAGAATGCAAGCATAAAACGCGCTAAATTTGCAAGAATATATTCTCTTTAGTTGTTTAAATGCATTATATTGATTGTGCGTGGGCGTGGAATCAGTTGTTCTGTTTTTTTCGGTTGTTCTGCGTGGTCTGCGCATTCTGGTGCATGGGGTCTGGCTGCCGACAAGCCGGGGCAGTGAAAGAAAACGGTCAATCCTTTCGGGGTGGCCGTCTTTTCCTGTGAGTGGCAGCGGCGTGCCGTTCGCCAGCGGGGCAGTCGGCCGGCGAGAACGATGCCGTCGTCGGGACGACCCTGGGTAGTCCTAACGACGGCTCAAACGCTTTGGCGCAGGCCGGCAGGCCTAGAAATCGTCTACCGACTCACTCAGCGGCAGCCGGGACTGCCTGCGAGGCGATGTAGCGGTCTTTGATGGCAGTGAAATTCCGCAGGGAGGCAAGGTGGAGGTAGATCAATTCCAGCTCATCTGTCTTGGCAAGATCAGCCAGGGCTTCACCGGACAGCGTGTGCAGGCGGGCCCGCGTCACGCCCTGAAAGTCACCCAGCAGGACTTTTTCCCCTGATGGAGTGGCAACCTCCGCCTGGAGCGGTTCAAGCAGATTCAATTCCTTCAGTTTTTTGCAGAATCGCTGACTGAACTCGAACTGTGCCTGGTAGGCCTTGAGAAAATCGAGCACCCGGTTCGTGTAGTCCGTTGGTTTGCCGTCGTCGGTGAACAGCCGCTCGCCGCGATCTTCGGTGTTAAAGCCAGGGTGGGTCTCGTCGATGCAGAGGGTGAGTGTCTTCTGATCGTCACTCGACGAAAAGACAAACGGATACCGCCGCAGGAATGACGGGATGTAGCGTCCTTCCCAGTGGGCATCTTTGGTCAAGAAGAGATTCTGCTCGGGCTTTACGCCGAGAATCGCTGCGGGCATCACGTCTTCACCAACCGCCACGAAGACCACGGCATATTCACTGGCAGCCTCAAAAATTTCAGCCGCCAGTAGCGGGACAGCGTTCATGCCTGCACTGAACTCATAGCTGTTGTCACCATCAAATGATGTCTTGCCATGATTGGTGACGGTCACAGGGACGACCGACTCGTAGATCAAAAGTTGCTTTGCCATAGCCTTCAATGTCTTTCGGAATATTCTTTGGTAGGTGGAAGGAGGAAACGTAAATTTGTGTGACGCTAAAAGCGAGGAAGCCCCGTCAGCGTCCACTGTCAGGTGCCATTGTAGATGACGCCGTCACGATTCAGGTCAATCCCAAAGTCGATTTCAGCTTGGATTGCTTCAGTACTGTCGAGTGCATGGGGGCCGCTGATGGCTTTCATATTCCATTGCTCGTCAAAGTCCCAGAGCTCGATGCCCTGGGCATGACGGACGAGTAGCTGGTTGGTTTCATCTGTGACAGTGCCCAGTAGCGGCAGGTTATAGGTTCGGTGGCCAATGGCAGCAGCAAGCACCTGATAGCCAGGCTGTGGCGACTGAGTGAGCGGCGCGCCGCCGCGTCTGATTTGGATTGGGGTGTTGGAACTGTTGGCCGTGAGTGTTGCCGCATAGAGCTGTCCCAGACCATCGCGGAACAGCCCAACGCTGCCATTGAGGTCAATGGGTGCCCGTAGGGCTGACGGTGTCGATACCGGCGTCGGACGGCTTGGCAGGACGATGCTGGCGGCATTGCCAATCCGCTCCATGCCATACAGTGCCCATGACTCATCCGCCGGCAGGCGGTGCAGGTGCCCGCTGGTGTGCCGGCCGTAAAGAATATTTTGGCCATCAACCGTGTCGGCTTCGACAATTTCCCAGGCCCGGAAGACTGGGGACAGGGGGTTGCTGTCGAACGTGATTGGCACGCCACCGGCCGACAGGGTACCGCCGACGCCTGTGCCGAGGCTGACCGCTCCACGACCTTCAAGCAGCCGGAGGACAGACACGTGGAATTCAGTGGTAACCGCTTGTGTGGCATCGTCGGCGTCTGGGTCTGAGACACCAATCGTCACCGCGTAGGCATCCTTGACGGTCGCGTCGAGTGACACGCCAGCCTTCAGATAGAGCACACCCCCGTCGGCCTCAAAGGCAGCTGCATCCGGGCCGGTGAGGCTGATGGCGTTGTTACCTCTGGCGTCATCAGTGATCACGATGTCTGCAAGCTTGGTCCGGGCCGCGGTATCGGCCGCATCGGAGAGCCAAGCGGTCCTGTTCGCCACGGCGACACCCGTGGGGGCCTCGTTGCTATCACCCACCAAGAGCGAAAAGCTCTGGCTTGCCGGTGTACTGCCGGCGATGGAAGCGTCAGCCACTTCCACCGTCACCGACAGCGTTGGCTTGGTTTCAAAGTCGAGTTTTGTGCCCGCTCGGAGGTAGAGACCAGTCGCATCGGCTTCGAACAGGTCGGCATCCTCTCCGCTGAGGCTGATCGCGTTTGAGCCAGGAGCATCGTCGGTGATTTCAATATCGGCGACCTTGACGCGGCTGGTGGTGTCGACCCCTTCGAAGAGCGTCGGCACCGGGTTGGGGAGGGCCACGGCGGTCGGAGCTTCGTTGACGTCGGTGACGGCCAAGCCCAGCGTTGTCGTGACGGTACGACCACCGACGACTGCCAGGTCGAAGGCCTGCACATCGACCGTCAGCGTCGGCAACGACTCATAGTCGAGGCTCACGCCGGACCTGACGTAAAGCACACCGGCTTCAATCTCGAAGCTGGCGGCATCGGTGCCGAACGGCTGGACTGTGACGCTGCCGAGGGCATCGTCGGTGACGACAATGTCGGCCACCCTTATTCGTGCAGCAGTGTCGCTGTTCTCCGGGAGCCCGGCGATGACGTTGGTGAGGGCGACGCCGGTCGGCGATTCGTTGATGTCGGTGACAGTCATGCTGAAGTGAGCAGTCACCGCCGCGCTGCCGGCTATGGTCGTATCGAGCACGTTGACCGAAACATCAAGCGTGGGCTGCTGTTCAAAGTCGAGGCCGGCCGCGGCCCTTAGGTAGAGCCCTGTCTGGCTCACCGCGAAAAACGCTGCGTCATTGCCGGACAGCGTGATGGTGTTGGCTCCAGAGGCGTCGTCGGTAACCTTGATGTCGGCAACCTTGATCCCGTTGCTGATGTCTGTATTTTCAGGCAGTGTCGTGATCACATTAATGATCTCGACGGCTGATGGGGCCTCGTTGACATCCTCGATGGTGAGCGAGTAATCCCGGGTCGCTGGGGTGCTGCCGGCAATGCCTTCGTCAGACACGGCTACTGATATCGTGAGGCGTTCCTGTGCCTCAAAATCGAGCGTTGTTCCGGCCTTGAGGTAGAGCGAGCCCCCATCGATTTCAAGCAGATTGGTATCGCTGCCTGCAAGCGTCACCAGATTGGTGCCAAGTGCGTCATCCACAACAACGACATTGCCAAGTTTCACCCGCGTTGTCGTATCAGTTCCTTCGGGCAGGCTGGTGACCATTTCCGTAAACGCAAGGGCAGTCGGGGCTTCGTTGATGTCCGTGATACCCAACGTGAAGCCGGTGGTGACCGGCGGAATGCCCGTCAGGCTCTGATCAAATGCCCGCACCGTTACCGAATAGCTGCTCTGCGTTTCGAAGTCGAGCACCTCGCCCTGCCTCAGGTAGAGCCCGGTCGCATCGACCTCAAAGTGGCCGACGTCCGCACCGCCCAGGCGAATCGTGTTCACGCCGAGGCCGTCGTCGGTAAGGACGACATCGGCAAGTCGTACCCGGCTGCTGGTGGCCGTGTTTTCCGGAAGGGTTGTGGTCACATCGGCCAGGCCAATGCTTTGTGGTGCTTCGTTGACATCATTGACCTGCAGCGTGAACGCCGCCGTTACCGGCTGGCTGCCAGCCACCGCCGCGTCGGCCACGCTCACTGTCACTGCATACGACGCCCGTACTTCATAGTCGAGCGTGGTTCCGGCAATGAGGTAGAGACCCGTGCTGTTGGCCTCAAAGAACGCCGCATCAGCACCGGACAGGCTGATCGTGTTGCTGCCCGCAATGTCGTCAGTGATGGCGATGTCGGCGAGTTTGAGGCGGTCGTCTGTGGCGGTGTTTTCGTTCAGCGAAACAGTCGTCGGTGTCAGGATGACTGCAGCAGGTGGTGCATTCACGTCAGTGATGGCAAGCTCGTAGTCGAGGCTGACCGGACTGCTGCCGCTGATCGTGCTGTCCTGGACATGAACGGTCACTTGGTAAGTAGTCTGAAGATCACTGTTGAGGACCGTGCCCGCCTTGAGGAAGAGCCCCGTCGCGTCGGCGAGGAATGCGGCAGCGTCTGGGCCTGTCAGTGAGATGGCATTGGTGCCAACCGCGTCGTCAGCGATGACGATATCGGCAAGCTTGATCGGCCCACTGGTGTCGGAGGTTTCCAGGATGGCGGCAACCGCATTGGTCAGTGTGACGGTAGCCGGTGCCTCGTTGACGTCGTTGATCCCCAGCGTGTAGTCGGCCACCAGCGGGCTGCTGCCGGCGATGGTCGACTCGCTCAGCGTGACCGACACGTCGTAATGTTGCTGAACTTCGTAGTCAAG